>JAFGJL010000048.1 GCA_016929115.1 Candidatus Omnitrophota bacterium
GGAGCGAGCTCGTTCGCCGTAGCGCCGCTCATGAGCGAGAAGAAGCTGGTGGGCGCCCTCATCATAGACAACCTGCCGCGGCGGGATTTTGACAAGTTCGTTATCCTTGCCGCCCAATTCGCGCTCGAGATAAAGAAGGTCCTTCTTTACGAGACCGTGGAAGAGCTCGCCATAACGGACGGCCTTACCGGCCTCTACGTCAGGCGCTACTTCCTGGAAAGGCTGAAAGAGGAGATGAACAGGTCAAAGAGATACTCCTTCCCGTTCGCCTTCCTGATGCTCGATATCGACGATTTCAAGAAATGCAACGATACGTACGGCCATCTTGTCGGCGATGTCGTCCTGCGCGAAATAGGGCAGATCATGAGGTCCTGCGTGCGCGAGATCGATCTCATAGCCAGGTACGGCGGCGAGGAGTTCTCCATACTTCTGCCGGAGACGGACCGGGAAGGAGCCCGCATGGTGGCGGACAGGATACGCAAGCGCGTGGAGGAGAACACCTTCAAGGCGTATGACGAGACGCCCAAGATAACCATATCGATCGGCCTTTCGATGTATCCCGAAGACGCCCATGATCCCAAGCAGATGATCGAAAGGGCGGATGTGGCGCTTTATGCCGCCAAGCGCGCCGGTAAAAATATTGTGCAGGAATGGGGAAAGTAGTATATAATATTAAGCTAATCTTTATATATATAAGGAAAAATGTCCCGAAAAAATAAGTTCCCAGGTTTCAGGCCCTTGGCTCTCGGTCTGTCCCTCTGTTTTTCAGCGGCGCTGCCTTTGTCCGAGGCGTTCGCGTGGGGTCCGCGCGACGGCGAGTACGACTATGAGCAGAGGATGAAGGAAGACCGCATCCGCGCGGGCAAAGTCTATTATGACGCGAAGAAGTATGAGAAGGCCATCGAGATGTGGGAGCAGGCCCTCGAGATAGACCCGCAGGACAGGAAGATCCCGGCCTTGCTGGAATCGGCGAAGAAAAGGCTGGAGATAGAGGCTAAGCCGGCTGTCACGAGGCAGGAAAGGGAGCAGCTTAAAAAATTAGAGGCGGAGAGGAAGGCGCAGGAGCGCCTGGAGGCCCAGAAGCGGCGCGCGGAAGAGGCCGAGCGGGAGAAGGCTGAGCGCGAAGCGAAGCTCGAAGAGGCCAGGCGCGGGCGAGAGGCGGAAAAAGAGGCGGCGCGCGAAGCTCCAAAAGCTGCGGCAGAAGAGAAGGCGGCGCCGGCTCCGGAAGAGGCGCCGAAACCCGCGGTCCCGGAAGAAGCGCCGGCTCCTGAAGAGGCGTTGAAACCGGTTGCGGAAGAAGCGGCCGCGCCCTCCGAGGAAGAGAAGAAGATGGGCGAAGAGCCTGTCAAGGTGGAAGTCCCTTCCACCCTCGAAGAACCCATAGTCGTGAACGGCGACAGGGTAGAGTACTACCAGGAGAAGAAACAGGTCGTAGGCACAGGCGGCATATCCATTACGTACAAAGACATCGTGATGACGTGTGACAAGATAACCGTCTATCTGGACTCGAAAGACGCTATCGCGGAGGGAAACGTAAAGATCACGCAGAAGGGAGCGACGTTCACCGGTGATACCATAAAGTACAATTTCGACACGCGCGTCGGCGATGTAGTAAAAGGCGATGTAAGCGCCAAGCCGTTCTACGGCAAGGCCGACCGCATAGAAAAACTGAGCGATAAAGAGATCCGTATCGACAACGGCTATGTCACCACCTGCGACCTGCCCAACCCCCATTACCGCATCCAGGCCAAACAGGTCCGCATATATACGAAAGACAAGGTCATCGCTAAGAACGTCTTTTTCTACGTCGGGAAGATACCCATCCTCTACTTTCCGTATTATATACAGCCCCTGACCGAGCACTCGGCGCACGCCACGGCCCTGGTGGGCAGGGACAAGGATTGGGGTTATTACGGCCTGAGCTCGATCCGCTATTATTTTAACAAGCTCTTCAGCGGGAAGCTGAGGCTCGACTACCGGACGAAGAAGGGGCTCGCGGTGGGCTTCGACAATTATTACTCCATCAAGGGGCTGGGCAACGGCAGCGTCAAGCTCTACGGGATCGACGAGAACGACAGCCTTGCCTTTGAGAAGTCGGGGGAGAGAGAGTTCAAATACCGCGCCCAGGTCCGGCATCGCTGGGAGGTCACGAAAGACACGCTCATGATGCTGGAGTTCAACAAGATGCGCGACCAGTACTTTATCAGGGACTATTTCCTTAAGGAGTATGAGGAGGAGGGGCCGGTCCCCGATAATTACATCTCGTTCATCACGGCCAAGCGCGACTACACGACTCAGTTGCTGCTCCGAAAGCGCATGGACAAATACTTCAACGTCGTCGAAAGGCTGCCTGAGTACAGCATCGACATACACAATTACAGGTTCGGCGAGAGCAAGCTCTATTTTAAATCCCATACCAGCGGGGCGTACCTTAACGAGAAATATCCTGCGACCGTCCCGGAACAGAAGGACTTCGGCTCGGCCCGTTTCGATTCCTACAACCAGCTCTCTTACGCGGAGAAGCTCTTCGGATTCTGGAACATAACGCCGTATGTCGGGATGAGGCAGACCTACTATTCCAGGAACCTGTGGGGGGACACGAACCTTATAAGGGGCATATTCAATACGGGCGTGGATAATTACATGCGGTTCTATAAGACGTGGGACGTCCAATCGAACTTCATGAACATGGACATCCACAGCCTGCGCCACCTCATCATGCCGGGCGTCAACTACTATTACACGCACCAGCCGACGATAGCGCCGGAGAATCTCAACCAGTTTGACGACGTGGACGCCATCGACACGGCGAACGGCTTTCTCCTGAGCCTGGAGAACAAGCTTCAGACGAAGCGTTACCAGGGCGAGGACCTGAAGACGGTGGACCTGGTAAGGTTCATCGTAAGCTCGGACTACATGTTCCGGCTCAAGAAGAACAACCTCGAGTTGAAATCGAACAAGTTCAGATCGGTCGATTTCCAGCTGGAGCTCTACCCTTATCCGTGGCTCTACTCCATCTCCAAGATGATGGTCAACACCAAACACAGCAATATCGAAAGCGCTAGCGTGGACCTCACGGCCGTCGGAGGCAAGAAATGGTCGCTTGGAGCCGGCTACAGGTACGAGAACGCCGAGAACACCGAGACGAACCTCATCACGGCGGAAGTGTCCTACCAGCTTACGGACAAATGGAAGATAAACGTCTACGAGCAGTTCGACATCAACAAGGCCGCTTTCATCGAGCAGGAATACACCGTCTACAGGGACCTCCACTGCTGGATAGCGGAGTTCTCATATGACATAAAGTCATACTGCAATGACCATACGTTCTGGTTTGCCCTCAGGCTCAAAGCCTTCCCGCAGCTGCCTCTCGGCTTGCGCACGACGTACTCGCGCGCGCACCCCGGCGCGCTGCAGAACCTTGGGCGGGGATCGAGTTATTAGGAGATGAACTAATGAAGATCTGTATCGTCGGTTCGGGGTATGTAGGCCTGGTGACAGGCGCCTGTTTCGCCGACCTGGGCAATACCGTCATATGCGTGGACAGTGATAAGGCAAAGATAAAGAAATTGAAGGCCGGCGTAATGCCCATCTTCGAGCCGGGCCTCGAGGAGCTTGTAAGGCGCAACGTCAAGGAGAAAAGGCTCTCGTTCACCGCAGAGATAAGCGACAGCGTCAAAAAGTCCCAGGTGATATTCATCGCTGTCAGCACGCCGCCGAAACCCAACGGTGAGGCCGACCTGACCTTCGTGGAGCATGTCTCTAAAGCGATAGCCCTTTCCATGCGGTCGTACAAGCTGATAGTGGAGAAATCCACCGTCCCGGTCAACAGCGGGGAATGGGTGGAGCGCACCGTGAAGATATTCAACAAGCGGAATATCGAGTTTGACGTGGCGTCAAATCCCGAGTTTTTAAGGGAAAGCACGGCTATAGAAGACTTCATGCATCCGGACAGGATAGTGATAGGGGTGAAGTCGAAGAGGGCCAGGGACATCCTGCTGGAGCTCTATAAGCCCATCAAGGCCCCTGTCATCGTGACCGATATAAAGGCGGCCGAGCTCATAAAGCACGCGTCGAACTCGTTCCTCGCCATGAAGATATCCTTCATAAACGCGATAGCCAATATATGTGAAAAGGTGGGCGCCGATGTGACCGAGGTGGCCAAGGGGATGGGCCTCGACAAGAGGATAGGCGAGTCATTCCTCAGCGCGGGCATCGGTTTCGGCGGCTCGTGTTTCCCGAAGGACGTAGCGGCCTTTATACGGATAGCGGAGAAGGTCGGCTACGATTTTGCCATACTGAAAGAGGTGGAGAAGGTAAACGCCGCGCAGAGGGCGGCCATCGTCAAGAAGATAGAGGATACCATCTGGACGCTTTCCGATAAGACGGTGGGGATGCTGGGATTAGCCTTCAAGCCGGAGACGGACGATCTGAGGAACGCCCCCTCGCTGGCCATCATAGATATGCTGAAGCCGCATGGCACCAGGATAAAGGTATATGACCCTGCCGCCATGGAGAAGGCCAGGCCTTTGCTGAAGAAGAGCGTCAAGTTCTGCAAAAGCCCCTACGATGCCGCGAAAGAGAGCGACTGCCTTATCCTGGTGACAGAGTGGAACGAGTTCAAGGAGCTCGATTTCAAGAAGATAAAGAAGCTGATGAAGCAGCCCGTGATAATAGACGGAAGGAACGTGTATGACCCGGCGGAGATGAAGAAGCTCGGGTTCAGGTATGTCGGTGTGGGAAGGGGTTAGATCATGATACGCGGAGTAAATGTCAAAAAGCTGAAGCTGATACCCGACGAGCGCGGGCGGCTCATGGAGATACTTCGCTGCGACGAGAAGATCTTCAAGAGATTCGGCCAGGTCTACATGACGACCGCAAAGCCCGGCGTCACCAAGGCATGGCACTACCATAAAAAGCAGGACGATAACTTCACCTGCATCCGCGGCAAGATGCGCCTGGCGCTTTATGACGCGCGCAAGGAGTCGCCTACCCGCGGCGAGGTGAACGAATTCATAATAAGCCTCGAAGATCCGATGCTCGTGACCATACCGAAGAACGTCTATCACGGGTTCAAGGCGGTAAGCGACGAGGAGGCAGTGGTCATAAACGTCCCGACGAAAGCATATGACCACAAGCATCCGGACGAATACCGTGTGGACGCGTTCGAGAACGACATACCGTATGACTGGAGGAAATAAAATGAGCTTAAAAGGCATAATACTCGCGGGCGGGCTGGGAACGCGCCTCAACCCGTTGACCAAAATAACCAATAAGCATCTTCTGCCCGTCTACTCCAAGCCGATGATATATTATCCGCTCCAGACGCTGGTGGATGCCGGCATAGAGGACATCATGATAGTAACGGGCGGCAGGAACGCCGGCGATTTCCTTCGGCTTCTGGGCAACGGGAGCGACTTCGGCCTGAAGCACATCAACTACACATACCAGGAAGGCGAGGGCGGGATAGCTGACGCCCTAAAGCTGGCGGAGCATTTCGCCGGCGACGACAAGGTGGTGGTCATCCTTGGCGACAACATCATAGAGAAGAGCATAAAGAAGCACGTCGACGAATTCCGGAAACAGCATAAGGGCGCGAAGATACTCCTTAAAAAAGTGAGCGACCCGCAGCGGTTCGGCGTGGCTGAGTTTAAGGACGGCAAGATAGCCTCGATAGCCGAAAAGCCGAAAAAGCCCAGATCGGATTATGCCGTCACCGGCATCTACATGTATGATTCCCAGGTCTTCCATATCGCAAAAACGCTTAAGCCGTCGAAGAGGGGCGAGCTCGAGATAACCGACGTCAACAACGTTTATATAAGGAAGCACGAGCTCACCTACGGCATCCTGGACGGCTGGTGGACCGATTCCGGGACGTTCGATTCGCTCTTGAGGGCGAATAATCTGGTGGCGAAGAAAGAGAGAAGCTCATAAGTTCATAAGCTCATGAGCTCATAAGCAAAAATGCTTATGAGCTTAACAGCTCAAGAGCTTATGAGCTAAAAAGCGAGATCGAAATTCAATATGAAACGACTGCTCATAACCGGCGGCGCGGGGTTCATCGGCTCCAACTTCATCCGGCATATACTCAATAAATACGCCGATTACCGTGTCGTCAACCTCGACAAGCTCACCTATTGCGGCAATCCCGACAATCTCAAGGACGTCGAGGGCAACAACCGCTACTCGTTCGTAAAGGGCGATATAGCCGACGCGGAGCTCGTCGATAAGCTCGTCAAGGACTGCGACGCCGTTATTAACTTCGCGGCCGAGACCCATGTCGACAGGTCGATCAAGGACCCGATGAGCTTCGTGAGGACGAACGTTTTCGGGACTTACACGCTGCTTGAGGCCGCCAGGAAGTTCCGCGCAGGCCTTTTCCTCCAGATATCGACCGACGAAGTCTACGGCAGCATCGTGAAAGGCAAGTTCACGGAAGGCGACCCGCTCGAGCCCAATAGCCCATATTCGGCCACCAAGGCCTCCGGAGACCTTCTGGCCAGGTCTTACTACGTCACCTATAAGCTGCCCGTGATGATCACGAGAAGCTCTAATAATTTCGGGCCATACCAGTATCCGGAGAAGGTCATCCCGCTCTTCGTGACGAACCTTATCGAAGGCAAGAAGGTCCCTGTATACGCGGACGGCAAGAACGTCAGGGACTGGTTGTTCGTCATCGACAACTGCGAGGCGATAGACGCCGTGCTCCACAACGGGAAGGCCGGAGAGATATACAACATAGGCGGCGGGCATGAGATCACGAACCTGGAGCTTACCCGCACGATACTGCGCAAGGCCGGAAAGGGCGAGGACTCCATACAGTTCGTTGAAGACAGGCCCGGCCACGATAAGCGCTACGCCCTCGATATAGGCAAGATCCGCGCCCTCGGCTGGAAGCCCCGGCACGATTTTTCATCCGCGCTCGAATTGACGGTAGAGTGGTACAGGGACAACGAGGCATGGTGGCGGAAATTAAAGGCATGAGACCGCGAGTGTTGATCACCGGCTCGAGCGGGATGCTCGGCGTAGATCTTTGTCAGGAATTGCGAAAGGATTATATCGTCACGGGCACTGATGCGGTCACCAGGTCACCAGGTCACCAGGTCACCAGGTTTTGGAAGTGCGACGTGACGGATAAAAAAGGCATAGCCGATATCATCGCGAGGGCGTGTCCCGACATCGTGATACATGCCGCGGCCATGACGGATGTCGACGGGTGCGAATCGCGGAAAAAGAAGGCGTACGCGGTCAATGCCAGAGGCGCTGAATATGTCGCGGCCGCATGCAAAAATGCCGGCGCTGTTATGGCCTATATCAGCACGGATTTCGTATTCGACGGCCGGAAAAAGAGGCCTTATACGGAAACGGACAGGCCGAACCCTTTAAGCGTTTACGCCTATTCAAAGCTTAAAGGCGAAAAGGCCGTCCGGAGTATATTAAAAAAGTATTTCATACTACGCACAAGCTGGCTCTACGGCAGGAACGGGAAGAATTTCGTCGACACGATCATCGCCAAGGCGAAGGCGGAGCCGCGGTTAAAAGTGGTGAGTGACCAGATAGGCTGTCCGACGTATACCAAGGATCTGGCGAAGGCTATTCGTGTGTTGCTCGATAAGGTCACCAGGTCACCAGGTCACCAGGTCACCAGTTACGGGATATATCATGTTTCAAACTCGGGGCGCGTTTCGTGGTGCGATTATGCCCGTGAGATATTGCGGTTGAGCGGATCAAAGACAAAGGTCATGCCAGTGACATCGAAAGAGATCGCGGCGAAGTACCCGGCCAGGCGTCCGGCGATGTCGGTCCTTGATAATACGAAATTCAAGCGTTTCACGGGCTTCAAGATGCGCCCCTGGAAAGAGGCGCTTAAAGACTATATCACGTCAAAATAAAGGCGGGTCTATGTTACAAGAACTTAGAAAGAAGATCCTGGACAAGAAGGCTAAGGTCGGCATAATCGGGCTCGGTTATGTCGGACTGCCGCTTGCCGTCGTCTTCGCGGAAAAAGGCTTCAAGGTCTACGGCATCGACATCGATAAGGACAGGGTAGAGCGCCTGAAAAAGGGCGAATCCTACATATTGGACGTCCCGCCATCAGATGTCGTCGACGCCATGAAGAGGAAGGGCATGGCCGTCACCACCGATTTCGGCGTCATACGCGAGCTCGACGCCGTGCTCGTCTGCGTGCCCACGCCGCTCCACAAGACAAAGGAGCCGGATGTATCGTATATCGTCTCCGCTGTCGCTAACATCAAGAAGTATATGAAGCACGGCCAGATCATCGTATTGGAGTCGACGACCTATCCCGGGACGACCGAAGAGGTCATGCTGCCGGCGCTGGAATCCGAGGGCCTGAAAGAAGGCAGGGACTTCTATCTAGCCTTCTCGCCGGAAAGGGTGGATCCGGGCAACGAAAAATACAACACGGCGAACACGCCTAAGATAGTCGGCGGCATATCTGAGGCCTCGACCGAGGTAGCGGCGCTCCTGTATGAACAGGCCATCGAATCTGTCATCCCTGTCTCCTCGAGCAAGGTCGCTGAGATGGTGAAGCTCCTGGAAAACACGTTCAGGATAGTGAACATAGGGCTCGTGAACGAGATACTCCTGATGTGCAACCGCCTCAACATCGACGCATGGGAGGTCATCGAGGCGGCGAAGACGAAGCCCTACGGCTACATGCCGTTCTATCCGGGCCCCGGCGTCGGCGGCCACTGCATACCCATAGACCCGATATATCTTTCATGGAAGGCCCGCGGGCACGGTTTCGAGGCGCGGTTCATCGACCTTGCCTCTTCAGTGAACGCGCAGATGCCGCATCATGTCATCGACAAGGCGATCGACAGCCTTAATGAAGAGAAGAAGCCGCTGAACGGGGCGCATATCCTCATCCTGGGAGCCACTTACAAGAAGGACATCAAGGACCTGCGCGAATCGCCGGCCCTTGAGATAATCACGCTCTTCCAGAAGAAGGGCGCCGTAGTCTCGTATTACGACCCGTATCTCCCGTACCTTGAGATCGACGAGATAAGCCTGAAATGCGCGAAGTTCGCCGCCGATACGTTCAAGAAGGCCGACTGCGTCGTGCTCATAACCGACCACACGAAAGTCGATTACGATCTCGTGGTGAAGAACTCGAAATTGATCATCGATACAAGGAACAAGCTGAAGGACGTGAAGGACAGGAAGAAGATAGTTAAACTGTAGGGTATAGGAAAAGGGATAATATGGCACATTATCTGGTCACAGGCGGCGCCGGTTTTATCGGGTCGAACATCGTCGAGGAACTTGTAAAGCGCGGCGAGAAGGTAAGGGTCATCGACAGCTTCATCACCGGAAAGCGCGAGAACCTTGCGCCGTTCACCGGCAAGATCGAACTTGTCGAAGGCGACATCAGGGACAGGCCGGCGCTCGACAAGGCGCTCGCAGGCGTCGATTTTGTCCTGCATCAGGCGGCGCTCCGCTCGGTCCCGAAATCCGTCGACGATCCGTTCCTCACGAACGACATCAATGTCTTCGGGACGCTCAATCTGCTGGTGGCCGCGAGGGACCACAAAGTCAAGCGTGTAGTCTACGCGTCGTCAAGCTCCGCTTACGGCGATGTCCAAAAATTCCCGCAGAGGGAATCCGATACGACGCAGCCCATCTCGCCGTACGGGGTGGCGAAGCTGGCGGCCGAGCACTATTGCTACGTCTTCTCGAAGACATTCGGGCTCGAGACCGTATCCTTGAGGTATTTCAACGTCTTCGGGCCGAGGCAGAACCCCGAATCGAAATATTCCGCCGTTATCCCGGCATTCCTTTTCGAGATGATGAAAGGCCGCTCGCCTATTATCGAGTGGGACGGCAAGCAATCGAGGGATTTTACGTTCGTGGCCAATGTCGTCGAGGCGAACCTGAACGCGTGCGTCCTTCCGGGGATATCCGGCGAGATGTTCAACGTGGCCTGCGGCACAACGACCTCGGTGCTTGATATAGTGAGATCGCTAAATAAGATACTGGGGACGGCTATAAAGCCTGAGTTTGCCCCAAAAAGGCCCGGGGATGTCAGGAAGACTTACGCGGACATCACCAGGATGAAACGCGGCCTTAAGATGAAAAAGATAGTGCAGTTCGAGGAAGGCCTGCGGGCAACGGTCGATTGGTTCCGGAATAATTATAAGGCGGCGTAGGATAAATTCCATGAAAAAGACAGCGTTGATAACGGGCGGCGCCGGTTTTATAGGATCGCACCTCTGCGACCTTTTGCTGGAGAAGGGGCATAACGTTATCTGCGTGGATAACCTCCTCACAGGCAAGATGGACAACATAAGGCATCTTGCCCGGGAAAAAGGCTTTGAGTTCGTAAAACATAACGTATCGCAATATATAAATATCAAAGGCAGGATCGACTACATCCTGCATTTCGCGTCTCCGGCAAGCCCCACAGATTACCTGAAATATCCCATCCAGACGTTAAAGGTCGGCTCCCTTGGCACGCATAACGCCCTCGGCCTGGCAAAGGCCAAGAGGGCGACGTTCCTTTTGGCCTCGACGAGCGAGGTCTACGGCGACCCGCTAGTCAATCCGCAGCCCGAGAAATACTGGGGCAACGTCAATCCGATAGGGCCGCGCGGCGTATACGACGAGGCCAAGCGGTTCGCCGAAGCGATCACGATGGCATATCACCGCGTCCACAGCCTCGACACCAAGATCGCCCGCATATTCAACACATACGGCGAGCGGATGCGGCACAATGACGGCAGGGCGATACCCAACTTCATAAGCCAGGCGATCAAGGGCAGGCCCATAACCATGTACGGCACCGGCAAACAGACGAGGAGTTTCTGCTACATATCGGATATGGTGAGGGGCCTTTATAAGCTCCTGGTATCGCGCACCCATGATCCCGTAAATCTGGGGAATCCCGCGGAGATGACCCTCTTGGACCTTGCCGGCCTGATCATAGAGAATACAGGCTCCGGGAGCAGGATAGTCTTCGAAAAACTGCCGGTCGACGACCCTAAGGTGCGGTGCCCCGACATACGAAAAGCCCGGACCCTTCTGGGCTGGAGCCCGAAGGTGCATATAGAAGAAGGCCTTCGAAAGACCATATCCTATTTTCTCTCATAAGATCCGCCCGTTCCATTCGAGGTAAGATATGTGCGGCATTTGCGGCTATATCAATCTTGACAAAGCGCCCATCCCCGACGAGAAGATACTGAAGGCTATGACGGATGCTCTTGTCCACCGCGGGCCGGACGACGAAGGGCGCCACATAAAGGATAATGTCGCGCTGGGCCACAGGCGCCTCTCCATCATCGACCTCAAGACCGGCCACCAGCCGATCTTTTCGGCCGCCGGCCGCCTTACCATCGTCTATAACGGCGAAGTCTACAATTTCCCGCAGCTTAAAGAGGAACTTCTCGCAAAGGGCCATTCGTTCTCCACGCACTCCGACACCGAGGTCGTCCTCAAGGCCTATGAGGAGTGGGGGAGCGATTGCCTCAACCGGCTCAACGGCATGTTCTCGCTCGCAATATGGGATGCGCAAGAGAAGGCGCTCTTCCTGGCGCGCGACAGGTTCGGGAAAAAACCGCTCTACTACGGCCGCTTCAAAAATACCTTCATATTCGGCTCCGAATTGAAGGCCCTCTACAGGCATCCGGCAGTTTCGCTTGAGGTCGACAGGCTTGCGCTCGGCAAATACCTTGCCCATGACTATATCCCGTGCCCGAGGACGATCATAAAGGGTATCTCGAAGCTGGAGCCGGGCCATTACCTCGTAGTGAAGAACGGCGAGGCCGCGAAGCGTAAATACTGGGATTTCCGCTTCGATATCGGCCCGTCCGCGCGCCGTAGCCTTGAAGAGAGCGCGCGCATGCTCGTAGAGCTTCTGCGCGAATCGGTCAGGAAGCGGCTTGTGAGCGACGTGCCGCTCGGCGTCTTTCTCTCGGGAGGTATAGATTCGAGCGCTGTCGTGGCGATGATGGCGCGGCTCATGGACCCGAAGGACATAAAGACTTTCTCGATCGGCTTTAAGGAGAAGACCTATAACGAGGCCGACGACGCGCTTCTGGTGGCGCGCCATTTCAAGACGGACCACCGCGAAAAGATCATTGATCCCAAGGCGATGCTCGAAGTGCTGCCGACGATCCTCAACACCATCGACGAGCCATTCGCCGATTCTTCCATCATCCCGACATACCTCGTGTCCAAATTCACGAGGGAGCGCGTGACGGTAGCGCTTGGCGGCGACGGCGGCGACGAGCTCTTCATGGGCTATCCGTCCTTTGTGGCGCACCGCATCGCCGGTTATTATGATAAGTTGCCGCGGATCGGGAGAAGAGCGATGGCGCTTGCCGCGGATATGGCGCCCGGAAAATCGAATTACATGAGTTTGCATTTCAAGATGAGCAGATTCCTTAAAGGCATCGATTTTCCCGAGTCCATACGCCACCAGGTCTGGATCGGCTCGTTCTCTCCCGAAGAGCAGAGGTCGCTCTTCGCGGACACTTCGGATGAAACGCTTTTCGATCCGCACGCGATCTACAGCGAGTCCGAGGCCTATTTTGATACGTATCCGCTCCTCTCGACGATGGATAAGGTCGAGTACCTCTATATCAAGACGTACCTGCCCGACGACATCCTGACGAAGGTCGACCGCGCGAGCATGGCCACATCGCTCGAGGTGCGCGCGCCGTTCCTCGATAAGGAGATAGCCGATTTTGCCGGAACGGTACCGAACCGCCTGAAGCTGAAGGGCTTGACGACAAAGTATATACTCAAAAAAGCGCTCGAAGGCATCCTGCCGCGCCGGATCGTCCATAAGACGAAGCACGGTTTTGCCGTTCCTGTCGGGGATTGGTTCAAGTCCGAGCTGAAGGGCCTTTTGCTGGATACGTTCAACAAGACCGCGGTGACGCGGGACGGCATATTCAATTATCCCGCCATCGAACGGCTATTGAACGGCCATTTCACGGGAAAGACCGACAGCGGCAGGAAGATTTGGGCTCTGTTCGTATGTCAGATGTGGTATAATAAATGGGTCAAAAAGCAGTAAAGAGTAAAAAGTAAAGAGTAATGAGTAACAAAAAAATATGCAGCAAAATAGCGCTCCATACCTATCAATAGTCGTCCCGTTCTATAACGAGGAGACGAACGCGCCCGAGATGTACAAGCGGCTCAAGGGTGTTCTGGCCGATCTCGGCAAGACCTACGAGCTCGTTTTCGTCGACGACGGTTCCCGCGACAACACCTACCATATACTGCGTGACCTAGCCCTTAAAGACCCGCTGGTGAGCGTGGTTCAGCTTGCGCGGAACTATGGCCAGTCTGCGGCGCTTTCAGCCGGTTTTGACAACGCGCACGGCGCCGTCATCGTCTCGATGGACGGCGACCTGCAGCACGACCCTGCCGACTTGCCGCTCTTCATCGAAAAGATAAACGAGGGCTACGATATCGTGAGCGGGTGGCGCAAAAAGAGGGTTGATAACCCCATCATGAGGCGGCTTCCGTCATTCCTCGCCAATAAGCTGCTTGCATGGGTATCGGGCGTCGATATCCACGATTTCGGTACGACATACAAGGCCTATCGCAGGGAGTTCATAAAGAACGTCGAGCTTTTCGGCGATTACCACCGCTATATCCCGGCGCTCGCCGGCGACATGGGCGCTTCGATCGCCGAGATACCGATAAAGAACGTGGTCAGGGCCAAGGGTAAGTCCAAATACGGCATCCGGCGTTTCTGGCCGGTGTTGCTTGATCTCATCATGCTGAAATTCATCGTAAGCTATTTCGCGAAACCGCTGCGTTTCTTCGGCTCAATAGGCCTTGCGTCGCTTCTTGCCGGTTTTGGCATATCGCTATCGATGGTCTTTCTCTTTCTAATCGGGCTTATTGGGCCTTTGCGCGGACACAGCGCAATGCTGCTTTTCTCCGTATTCCTGATGCTGATGGGTATCCAGTTTATCGTCCTCGGCATAACGGCCGAGATAAACGCCAAGGTCTACTATAAAGTCTCCAACAGGCCTGTCTACAGGATAAAGCGGGTAGTCAACCGGTGATCCCCTGCCGTATCTGCCGTTCAAGCGACTCCACGAAGCTGTTTACCAAAGACAATATCGATATCGTCCGGTGCAGGGCCTGCGGCCTTGAGTATGCCGACGCGATGCCGGGCCCTCAGCAGCTTAAAGACCTTTACGACGAAAAGTATTTCAGGTCCGGGGGCTCCGGCACAAGTTACTTCGACTATCTCGCCGAGGAAGAGGCGATGGCCCTTAACGCGGCCAGGCGCCTGGCGCGCATCGAAGAGATAAAGCCTGCCCGCGGTAAATTGCTCGACGTGGGATGCGCTACCGGCGTGTTCCTGAAAGCCGCTTCCGGAAAATGGGATGC
This sequence comes from Candidatus Omnitrophota bacterium, assembly GCA_016929115.1. GTDB lineage: Bacteria > Omnitrophota > Gorgyraeia > 2-01-FULL-45-10 > 2-01-FULL-45-10 > JAFGJL01. The sequence continues at coordinate 14,377 of JAFGJL010000048.1, forward strand.
GGCCGGCGTGGAGCTTTCGGGATTTGCCTCTTCCTACGCCAGGGAAAAAAGGGGCCTTGCCGTCAAAACCGGGACGCTTAAAGAGGCGGCCTATCCCGATAAACATTTTGACGTCATAACCATGTGGGATGTGATAGAGCATCTTCCGGATCCGGGCCAGGACCTTGCCGCGGCGGGAAGGATGCTTAAGGACGATGGGCTATTGGTCCTTACGACAGGCGATGCCGGAAGCCTGTTTGCCAGGATGTGCGGCAGGCACTGGCATTTATACAATCCGGCCCAGCATCTTTCGTTCTTTTCGAAAAAGACAATATCCTTGTTGCTCGAGAAAAGTGGCTTTAAAGTATTGAAGATAGGGAAAGAGGGGGCTTGCTTTACTGCAGGATACCTTGCCTCGCACCTTGCCATGTATTACCCGTCAAGGGTCTTCAAATCGATGCACGATATGGTCAATAGGAGCCGCCTGAAGGATATCAAGGTAAGCGTTAATCTAAGAGATATCATAACTATTTACGCCACAATAAGTTAAGAAAAAACATCCCTCTAAATCATTTTCCATTTCCAGCATTTTATTGACATTCCGACCGAAATTTAGTATCATTTAACCTGTCTTTAAACCCTCCTTATCATCTAAATCACATTATATTATTAGTGATAGGATAAAATAATGATAGTATTAGGTCAAATAGGCATTGGGGCCTGGGGAAGGAACCTCTTGCGGAACTTCGCCGCTTTAAGCGATTGCGCGGTGAAGACCGCTTGTGACAAGAGCAGGGCTGTCCTCGAGGCCGTAAAGGCGGAATATAAGTCCGAGATCGGCTGCGTCGAAGACCCGGCGGATATCTTCGCCGATGACGAGATAGAAGGCGTGGTCATCGCGACCCTGCCCAACACCCACGCCCAACTAGCCATAAAAGCCATGGAGAGCGGCAAGCACGTCTTTGTGGAAAAGCCGCTTGCCATGAGCGCGAAAGAAGGGCTTGAGATAAAAAAGGCCGCGGAAAAGTATAAGAAGATATGCATGGTAGGCCACATACTTCTCTACCATCCGGCCCTTGTCGCGCTGAAGAAGTATATCGGGGAAGGATCGCTGGGCCATATCTATTATATCTATTCGACGCGCGTCAACCTGGGAAAGGTCAGGAACGAGGAGAACGCGCTATGGAGCCTCACGTCGCACGATATCTCGGCCATAATGCACCTGATAGGCGCTTTCCCGCAGCACGTGGCGACGTCGGGCAGCTCTTACCTGAGGAAAGATATCGCCGATGTTGTGTTCGTGGACCTGGGCTTTAAGAACGACGTCATCGCCCACATCCACGCCAGCTGGCTCGACCCGCACAAGATACGCCAGCTTACCGTGGTCGGCTCAAAGAAGATGGCGGTATTCGATGATATGAGCGCCGAGAAGCTCAGGATATATGACAAGGGCGTCGACCAGACGGCCGGGCAGGGCTCGTATGAGACGTTCCTTACGCTCCGCAGCGGTGACATCTTCGCGCCAAAGATAGACACAGCAGAGCCATTAAGGATCGAATGTCAGGAATTCGTTGATTGCATAGAACAAGGCCGCATTCCGCTCGCGGATGTCGATAACGGCATAGAGGTGTTGAGAGTATTGGAGGCCGCTCAGGAGTCTCTCGATGGCGGTGGCGCAAAGGTCCACGTACGGTAGGTACCGGATGAACGGAAAGTTCCTGGTCATAAGCGTTGACACGGAAGGCGATTGGGGCGCAGAGAAGAAGAATAGGATCACCTCTGTCGACGGGATAAAGTTCCTGGGGGATCAGTGCGCGCGGTACGGCATGCGTCCCACATATCTGGTGACTTACGAGATAGTCAACGACGAGGCTTCGGTGCGCGCGATCAGGGAACAGCTCGACAGGGGGATGTGCGAAGTCGGCCACCACATGCACATCTGGACGACGCCGCCTTTCGAGGACCCCAATCCTTACAGGGTGGACGAAAAATGGATAGACGGGATACAGTCCGAGATCCCGGACAGGCCTTTTGAACAGAAGATGAGATCATTGCACGATGCCGTACAGAATAATTTCGGCGTGAAGTGCGTTTCCCATAGGGCCGGGAGATGGAGCGTGGATAAGAGAACTTTGAGCTGGCTTGAGAAGAACGGCTACCTTGTCGACAGCTCGGTCTGTCCGTATAACTCATGGGATGCCACGAAGGGGGTCTCCGGCCGCATAAAGACGGGCACTTATAACGCGCCCAATCTTCCGTACTATCCTTCTTCGGGCGACCTGGCGAAGGAAGCTGAACGGTCGGATGAGGCCTTCAATATATTGGAGGTCCCGGTGACGGGCATAAAAGGGGATATCTTCAGCAGGGTGAAGATAAAAGGTTTCGGAAGGTTGCGGTCGTTTTTTAACAGGCTTGGTTACGGCGGGACGGGGGATATGTCTTTCCGGCCTTCTTACCATCTTGTGCCGCTAAAGGTATTTCAGGGATTGACTCATGATCTGTTCGGGTCGGATACGCCTCTCGTGAACTTTATGTTCCATTCAAGCGAGCTGAGCCTGGGCTCATCGCCGTTCTCCGGCACCGAAGAGCGGCTGAGGCTCGTAAGGGAGAAGATAGCGTTTGTCCTGAAAACCGCAAAGGAGTATGGGGTGAAGGGGATCACATTGTCCGAAAGCGCGCCCTATTTTAAGCGATGATAACCACTTTGGGAACCTCCATATCGATAAGGGATACGAAGGAAGTTGACATAGACAGCATCCTTCGCCTTTATGGCCACAGTGTGACAGGCGAAGAATTAAAGTGGGCGCTTCTGTATCCTTTGAACGGCCTCGCATCGAGGTCTTTCGCCGCGGTCGCGCCTGACGGCAGGGTGGTAGGGCATGCCGCCGGCGTTGTTTCCCGATACAGGCACAAAGGTTCGGATATTACCGGCATCCATCCGATATTCTGGATCGTGGACCCGGCATACAGAGGCAAGGGGATAGGGACTGAGCTTATGAGAAAAGCGCTCAGTCTCGGTGATTTCAGCTTCATAATCGGAGGCGCCGAGGGATCGCATGCCATGTACCGGCTTTTCGGCCTTGACTTCAAGTTCGACATATATCCGCACACTAAGATCCTGGACCCATTACGTTATTTCAGGGTGACGGACGGCGGCCTTCCGAAAAAGATAGCGAAGGCGCTGTATCTTATGGCGGGCCGCGCAAAAAGGTCGGCGCGAAACACGCATGGCCAAGGCGTAGAGCTTGAGCCCTACAATGAAGATGCCGTGATCCAGGGCCGGGCCTCCGGCACCGTATTCTTGAACAGTCAAAACGCGCGCCATGTAAAATGGCTTTTGAGCTGCCCGCTTTTGGCATCGAATGCATTCGTTATAAGGCACGAAAAAAAGGCGATAGGGCTGGCCGTTTGCTATGTCGGCGATAAAAGCGGCATACCGACCGGAAGGCTGGTCCACATGTCACATCTTGGGGACGATATTGGCGTGTGGCACGCCGCACTTTCCGGGATAGAGGCCTTTTTCAAAGAAAAAGGATGCGCGGTCATATCAACGCTGGCCTCGCACCCGGTCAATATAGCGGCTTTGAAAGAGATGGGTTATGTCGCCGCGAAGAAGGGGAGGCCGTTTTTCCTATCAGATGCCGGGAAGCGCCTTTCAGATGTCGCGAACGGGTCATGGCATCTGACATTTTTTGAAGGCGATATGGCCTATAGAGGTGTTTAGGGGCACTGCCAGGAGACGGGAAGACCATGGAAAAAAAATATTTTGCCCATGATACGGCTGTCATAGATAAGGGCGCCGATATCGGGGAAGGGACGAAGATATGGCATTTCAGCCACATCGCCTCAGGCGCGAAGATAGGCAGGGACTGCAAGATCGGCCAGAACGTCTACGTAGCGCCTAAGGTCGTCATAGGAAATAACGTCAAGATACAGAACAACGTATCTTTGTACGAGGGCGCGGTCCTCGAGGA
>JAFGJL010000049.1 GCA_016929115.1 Candidatus Omnitrophota bacterium
AGCGCGACTTCGGTCTTGCCGTATCCGACATCGCCGCAGAGGAGGCGGTCCATGGGCCTGGCCAGTTCCATGTCGTTCTTCACCTCTACCGTTGAACGCGCCTGGTCCGGCGTCTCCTTATACGGGAACTCCTTCTCAAAATCGCCCTGCCACTCCGTGTCGAGAGCGAATTTAAAGCCGGACGCCAACGCGCGCTTAGCCTGTATCTCGAGCAGTTCAAGCGCCACCTTGTAGACGCCTGACTTGACGCGCTCCTTGGCGCGCTTCCACGCCTTCGCGTTCAGCTTGTAGAGTTTCGGCGGCCGCTTCTCGAAGCCGATATACTTCTGGACCTTGTCGAGGTCGGCGAACGGCACGTAGAGCTTGTCGCCGCCGTCATACGCGATGACAAGATGGTCGACATAGGCCTTCTCGATCTTGACCTTCTCTGTGCCGAGATATTTCCCTATGCCGTGGTCGACGTGGACGACATAGTCGCCGGCCTCTATATCGACGAAGTTGTCTATGGGAGAGGCCTCGCCTGTCAAGCTCTGGCGGCGCTTTATCCTGCGCTTGACCAGGCCGCGGATAGGCAGGATGATGGCGGCGTTATGCTCCTCGACGACCTCGTAGGTAAGCGGATCGAGGCTGCGTATCTTCTCGACGCGGTCGTGGGCAAGCTCGAGCCTCAAGGGGTATTCGAAGGTGGCCGGATAGACCGTGATCGTGTCGCCTAACCGCGCGAAATCTCCCTGCTCGGAGACACGCTTACAGGCGCGGTAGCCGTATTCGACGAGCTGCGCCGACAGCTTCTCGATATCGATCCGTTCTTTAAGGTAGATCTTTATGGAGTCAAACATAAGAAATGACGGATACTCGCGTCAATTCACAAATCACAAGCACCAAATCACAAACAAAATACAATTTACAATGGCCAAAATTTTTTTGTTTATTTGGTATTGGGATTTGTAATTTGGAATTTTACTTCAGTTTTCATCCGCCTACGCTACATCTTCTTCGGAAGGGAGACGCCCAAAAGGCACAGGCCGTTGGCGAGCACGATGCGCACGCAGTTCACCAGGACCAGCCTCGCCCGCGTCAAGTGAGGGTCGTCGCCCACGACCCTGTGCTTAGTGTAGAAAGAATGGAAGGCGGTCGCCAGGCACTGCAGGTATTGCAGGACGACATACGGCTCGAGCGACTTTGCGCTTAACGACACGATCATGGGGAACTGGCGCAGGATCCTGATAAGATCTATCTCCTCTTCTTCCTTCAGAAGGCTCGAGTCGAAACGGCTCGAGAGCCTGATCTTCCTCGAATGCTCTAATATCGACCAGATGCGCGCGTGCGCGTACTGGATGTAATAGACCGGGTTGTCCATCGACTGGCTCTTCACGACGTCGATATCGAAGTCGAGGTGGCTCGATATCTTGCGCATGAGGAAGCAGAAACGCGCGACGTCCTTGCCCACTTCTTCCCTCACCTCGCGCAACGTTATGAACTCACCCGCCCTCGTCGACATCGACACGACCTGTCCGCTCCGCAACAAGGTCGCGAGCTGCACGATGAGCACGGAGAGCGAGTCCTTGCTGTAACCGAGCGCCTGTACGGCGGCCCTCATCCTCGGGATATACCCATGGTGGTCCGGACCCCAGATGTCTACGACCCTTTTGAAGCCCCTGCGGTATTTGTCTAGATGGTAGGCTATGTCCGGCGCAAGATAGGTGTAGCTTGAGTCCGATTTCACGACCACCCTGTCCTTGTCGTCGCCGAAAGCCGTGGACTTGAACCATACAGCCTTCTCATGCTCGAAGATATACCCCTTCTCCTTAAGCAAAGAGAGGGCCTTGTCTATCTTCCCGGACTTGCGCAAGCCCCTCTGACTGTACCAGATGTCGAATGTGACGCCGAAAGATTTAAGGTCATCCTTGATGTCCCTGAGTATCCAATTGAGCGCGAACTCCCTGAAGACCTTTATGTCTTCCGTGGCCAGGTGCTTCTTGCCATACTTCTTCTTGAAGTCCCTGGCGATCTCTATGACGTAGGCGCCCTTATATCCGTCGGCCGGAAGCTCGGACGTAAGGCCGAAGAGTTCGCTGTACCTGGCCTTCAGGGACTGGCCCAGCATGTTTATCTGATTGCCTTCGTCATTGAGGTAGTACTCGCGCGTCACGTCATAGCCGACGAACTCCAGGACGTTCGACAGCGCGTCGCCTATGGCGGCCTGCCGGCCGTGCGCTATCGTCAACGGCCCTGTGGGGTTGGCGCTCACGAACTCCGTCTGGAGCCTGATGCCCCTGCCGATGCTCGACCGGCCGAAGCTGTGCTTCTTGCGCTCTATTTCCAATAACACCTTATAGAGATAGCGCCTGCTGAAAAAGAAATTGATGAAACCCGGGGCTTTCGCCTCTATGGCCTGGATCGTGTCTGTGAGGCGCGAGCGTCCCAGGTCGGCGTTCATCTTTTTCGCGATAAGACCCGCCAGCTCCATCGGCGGCATGCCCACGGCTTTGGAGGCCCGCATCGCCACGTTCGTCGACAGGTCGCCGTGCGCTTTTTCTTTCGGGATCTCGAGTTCTACGGACAGTTCGTATGCCGGTAAGGCGCTTTTATGGAGGTCTTTTATAACGGAGTTTATGGACCGCTCTATGAAGGAGATGATGGTGTTCTCTATGCCGACGTAACGCATGGTGGCAGGCGCCTAACCTTTGAGGTGTTTCAGGAAAGCCTTTACGACCTTGGGGTCGAACTGTGTCCCGCTGCAGCGTTTCAGCTCGGCGATCGCCTCTTCCTTGGTAAGATGCTTCCGGTAAGGCCTGTCGCTTCTCATCGATTCGTAGGCGTCCGCGACCGACAGGATACGCGCCTCAAGCGGTATGCTGTTCCCCCTCTTCTTCGTCGCCGGATATCCGCCGCCTGAGTATTTGACATGGTGATACAGTATAGCCGGGATGAGCTCGTCTAAAAAACCCGCCTTGCTCAGTATGTCGGCCCCGACCTTCGGGTGCGTCTTCATCTGCATCCATTCCTTGGCCGTGAGCGGCGCGGGTTTGCGCAATATGCTTATGTCGATGCCGATCTTACCGACATCATGGAGCAGGCTCGCGTGCTTGATGACCGACTTCTGTTTGTCGGATAGCCCCAGCGCGCGCGCTATCCCCATAGCCGAGCGCATCACCGATTCAGAATGGTCCTCGGTACCGGTATCCTTCGCGTCGATGACGCTGGCGAGGAGCTTCATCGTGTTGAGGTAGTGTATCTTCGTCTCCTCGAGGAGGCACGCGTTCTCGATGGCAAGCGCGGCCTGGCCGGCGAAAAGGGCGAGCTCCTTTTCGTCTTCCTTTGTGTAGGCCGACCGGTTTTTAGTGCAGACCGTCATGAGGCCCAGGACCTTGCCGCGCTCCAGGATCGGGACCACAAGCGTGGAATGCAACGCGTAGCGCTTGCAGAGGGAACAGAACGGGTCGCCGCCGCTCTTGCGCGTACCGTCTATCCTGACAGGCTTCTTGGCCCTGACAGCCTCCTTGAGTATGCCCAGAGGGATCGGCCTCCTGATACTTCCTATACCCTTGCGCAGGCCGTACGCGGCCTTGAGGTTAGCGACCGTGTCTTCGATAAGGTAGATCATGGAGACGTCGGCCTTCATGAGCTGGCCGATCTTCCTGGCGATAAGCTCCAGGACCCTGTCGAGGTTTCCCGAAGAGGTCATGGACCTGGAGACCTGATAAAGGGCGGAAAGCTCATCGGCCTGGTTCTTTAAGTTACGCTCGATGCGCGACAACCGCCTATGCCCTGCGTTTCTTTTTGCCATGGGTGGTCTTTTTCTTCCTGCGTATCTCCCTGAAGCGCTTCCGGGGCGCGTCACCCCACAGCCTCTCCAGGTCGTAGAACCGGCGCGTCTCCTCGTAAAAGACATGCGCGACGACGTCGCCGTAATCAAGCAGTATCCAGCGCGCGGCGGCGTTCCCCTCTTTATGGAAAAGGCGCTGGCCCCTCTGCCTTAGTTTCACGGCTATATTGTCCGCTATGGCGTCTATCTGCGGCGCCGAGGCGCCGCTCGCGATCACGAAATAATCGCAGATCGTGGGGAACTGCCGCATGTCGATGATGACGATGTCGAGCGCCTTCTTGGCCGAGGCCGCCCCGGCTATCGTCTGCGCCTTGTTAAGCGTTCTTATGGCTCTACACCTACCCTTCTAAAAATAAGATTACACAGACCAACCCACCGAAGGTAAAATCTGTGTAATCTGACGCGAACGGCGTTACTTCATTATCTTATACATTCCGGTACCGCAAGTCACGCATTTGCCCTTCATCGCCTGCCTGCCGTTCTTCATCGTGACCTTCTCGGTATCCTTCATCTCTTTCTTAGATTTGCATTTTACACAATAGGCTATCTCTGCCATGCATATCACCTCGCTTTCCGCAGTAATATATAAAGTTTATCAAAATCGGGAGCTATTGTCAATCTATTCAAATTATTTATACAGATCATGGTCAATTATATACTGACGCACCTTCTCGGGCACAAGGTAGCGGATCGACCTGCCTTCCTTAAGGCGCCTGCGGATATCTTCTGAGGAAACCTCGATGGGCGTTATCACCACTGTCTCCACCTCCTTCGGCACGTCCTTCACGGGGAAGCCGGGCCTGTTGGCTACGATGAACTTGCTTATCTTAAAGATATCGTTGACGTCTTTCCACGAAAATAGGTCCTTCAGGGAATCCGATCCGGTGATGAAGTAGAGCTGGGCGTCCTGGCCATAGACGCGCCTGAACTCTTTCAGCGTGTCTATCGAATACGATTTCTTCTTGGAATCGATCTCGAACGTCGACGCTTCAAGCGCCGGATTGCCTTCTATGGCAAGCTTCACCATCTCAAGGCGGTCTTTGGGGCTGAGCGGAACGTCCACCCTCTTATGGGGCGGCACGAACGTCGGCACGAATATTACCTTATCGAGCTTCAGCTTGTGGCAAGCCTCTTCCGCCAGTATGAGGTGCCCTATGTGGACCGGATTGAAGGTGCCGCCCAGTATGCCTATACGCATGGCCTTACTTCCTTATCTGCCCTTTTCCGTGAATTATATACTTATACGACGTAAGCTCTTTGAGGCCCATGGGTCCGCGGGCATGGATCTTGTCGGTCGAGATACCGATCTCAGCGCCCTTGCCGAACTCGCCGCCATCAGTGAACCTGGTCGAGGCGTTGAGATAGACACACGCCGAATCGACGCCTCTCAGGAACCTTGACGCGTTCTTCCTGTTCTTCGTTACGATAGCGTCGGAATGGTAAGAGCCGTACTTCATGATATGGCGGATAGCTTCGTCGACATTTCCCACCACCCGCACCGACAGGATGAGATCAAGATACTCGGTATACCAGTCCTTTTCTGTGGCCGCCTTGACGCCGGGCGCGATCACCCTTGTGGCATTGCAGCCGCGTATCCGAACGCCGGCCTCTTTGAAGCGGCGTATCATCGAGGGGAGGAACTTCTTCGCTATATTACGGTGGACAAGCATCGTCTCCATCGCGTTGCAGACTCCGGGCCGCTGGACCTTGGCGTTTAGGCATATCTCCCCGGCCATCTTGAGGTCAGCGTATTCGTCGACGTAAACGTGGCAGACGCCCTTATAGTGCTTGATGACGGGTATCCGCGAACGCTTCGCGACTTCCTTTATGAGCGATTCGCCGCCCCTCGGCATCACGAGGTCTATTAGGCCTTCCTGCCGGAGGAGCGCGTTAACGACAGAACGGTGGGTATCGGTGATCATCTGGAACGAGCCCCGGCCAAGGCCTGAAGCCGCCCTGCTCATGATATTATAGATCGCTGTATTGGAGCGGATCGCCTCGCTGCCGCCCCTCAATATAACCGCATTGCCCGCCTTCAGGCAAAGGCCGGCGCAGTCGCTCGTAACGTTCGGCCTCGATTCGTAGATGATGAGTATCACGCCTATGGGAACGCGCACCTTCTTGATGATAAGGCCGTTCGGCCGCCTGACGGTCTCGATGATCTCTCCGACAGGGTCTTTAAGCTTCGCTATGGCTTTTAGGGAGGCGGCCATCGCGCTGATGCGCGAAGGACTGAGCGTGAGTCGGTCTATCAGCGCCTTCGAAAGGCCCTTTCCTTTCGCGTAAGCGATATCCCCGGCGTTCTCTTTAAGGAGGTACGGGATGTTCCTTATGAGAGCGTTCGCAATCGCGGCAAGGGCCCTGTTCTTCGTCCGCTCATCCGTAAGGGCGAGTTTTCGCGACGCTTCCTTCGCGCGCCCGCACAGTTTTACCACATCGCTAGCCTTCATAGGACCACGAGGTTGTCCTTGTGGACGACCTCGTCCTCCTTTTTGTATCCCAGCGCGGCCTTGATCTGGCCGGTCTTCAAACCCTTTATCTTCGAAAGCTCCGAAGAAGAATAATTCGACAGCCCCCTCGCGAACTCTTTTCCGTCATTGTCAGCCACCCTGATGACGTCGCCGGCTCGGAAATCACCCTCGACGGCGATGATGCCTGAGGCGAGCAGGCTCCTGTCCTTCTTTGAGAGCGCCTCGTGCGCTCCGCCATCGACCAGGACTGCGCCCTTGGGCCTCGAAGAGAAGGCGATCCATCGTTTTTTGGCTATAAAGTGCGCCTTGCCGCTCTTAAAAGAAGTCCCGACCATTTCGCCCTTAACAATGTCCAGAAGGACGTCCTTCTTCCTCCCGTTCGCGATGACGCATTGTATGCCTGCCGATGCGGCCCGCGCCGCGGCCTCGAGCTTGGTCGCCATCCCGCCGGTACCGAGGTCACAAGATGTCATCCTGGCCAGTTTCTGCACTTTCGCGTTTATCCCGTCGACAATAGCGATGACCTTGCCCTCGGCGTCCAAAAGCCCGTCGACATCCGTGAGCAGGACCAGGAGGTCCGCCTGCGCGACGTCCGCGACGAGGCTCGCGAGCCGGTCGTTATCGCCGCACTTTATCTCTTCGGTGGAGACGGTGTCGTTCTCGTTTATGACCGGGACGGCGTCGTGGGCGAGGAGCGTCTCGAGCGTGTACCTGATGTTGAGGTAGCGGTTGCGGTCATTGAAATCTTCCTGCGTAAGGAGTATCTGTCCGGCGAGATATCCGCAATCCTTGAAGTTCCCGGCGTAGACCTGCATGAGATGGTTCTGCCCTATGGATGCCGTCGCCTGCAACTCCGAAAGCTTCGCGGGACGCCTTCGCAGGCCCAGCAGCCCCATGCCGGCGCCTATGGCGCCTGACGTGACGAGGATGACCTTGGCGCCCTTGTCTTGGATGGAAGCGATCTGTTCGACAAGCTCCTTGATGCGGCCCGTATCAAGCGTCCGCTCCCTGGATGTGATGACTTTTGTTCCGACTTTTATTACGATGCGCTTATAGCTTCTCATATTTTAGTAAGGTACCCGGTTCCCGGCCGGGGCGGAAAATAAGAAACCCGTAGTTCCCGCCCCGGCCGGGAACTATGCAACGACTAGCTTCTTATAAACAGCGCTTAATAGTTCCTTAATGCCCTTGCCCGTGAGGGCGGATATCTCAAAGGCCTTCTTCCTGCCTATCTTTTTCCTGAAAGCGGCCGCGTGTCCGGCCGCCGGCGGAAGGTCGCTCTTGTTCAACGCTATAACCTGGGGCTTCTTCGTCAGGGCCGGGCTGTAAAGCTTGAGCTCTTTATTCAATTTCACGTAATCGGCGTAGGGATCCCTGCCCTCAAAGCCGGAGATATCGACGATGTGCAGCAGCATCCTGGTCCGCTCGATATGTTTCAGGAATTTGTCGCCCAGGCCTTTGCCCCGGTGCGCCCCTTCTATGAGGCCCGGTATCTCCGACACGACGAACGTCGCTTCCTCGCCCATCCTCACGACTCCGAGGACCGGTTCCTTGGTGGTGAACGGATAGCTCGCGATCTTCGGGTGGGCGCTGGATATCTTGGATATGAGGGTTGATTTGCCGGCGTTTGGATAGCCGATGATGCCGACGTCCGCGATGAGCTTCAGCTCCAGCCGCAGCGTCTTCTCCTCGCCGGCCGCGCCCTGTTCTCCCAGGCGGTTCTTTGTATTGCCCCTGCCGCCCGCGCCGCCTTTAGCTATCGTGACCGAGTCACCGATCCTGACAAGGTCGCGCAGGACCAATCCCGTATCGGCGTCCTTGATGACAGTGCCTGGCGGCACTTTTACGTGGAGGTCGTCGCCGTAAGCTCCCTTTTTGGTGTTGGAGCTGCCGTGGCCGCCGGACGCGGCCTTAAAGTGTTGCTGATACTGGAAATCAAGCAGCGTGTGGACATTGCCATCGGCCATGAAAACGATATCGCCGCCCTTTCCTCCCGGGCCGCCGTCAGGCCAGCCGCGCCTGTTCCACTTGTCGCGGTAGAAACTCGTGCAGCCGTGGCCGCCGTTACCAGCCTTGATGTATATCTTGACCTCATCGATGAACATTACTTCAAGTCTTTGACGACGTTCACGATCTTTCTCGGGTCGAAGACGACTTTTCCGTCGGCCAGGGCGAAGAGCGTGAAATCCTTCGAGACGCCGACATTGGCCCCCGGCTTGAACCGGGTGCCCCTCTGCCTCAGGATGATGCCGCCCGCCTTTATGGACTGTCCGCTGTAAACGCTCACTCCCAGATTTTTTGGTTGGCCGTCGCGGCCGTTGACTACGTGTGCCATTGGTTACTCCTTCGAGATGTTTATCTCTTTCACCTTCAGCTTCAGAAGATCCTGCCGATGGCCGATCTTCTTCTTCTCACTCTTGCGCCTCTTGTATTTAAAAGCGATGACCTTATCCCCTCTGACATTTCCGAGAAACTCGCAGACCACATCGCATCCTTTGAGATAAGGGCTGCCGACATGCACGGACTTACTGTCCTTAGCGAGAAGGACCTTATCGAGCTTCACGGGGCTGCCTTCTTTTACTTTTAACTTTTCCACAAGGATAATGTCGTTCTTTGCGACCTTATACTGCTTGCCGCCTGTCTCGATAATTGCGTACATGATTTATTTCCTTTCGAATTTTTTGAGCCTACTACTATATCATAGCCCCTTCGTCCCGTCAAGCTCCTTTTGAATTCACTTAACGATGTCTATCTTGATATCCTCCAGATGCTGGTTCGGGTCCTCAACAATGCGAATCGTCTTCCTGAACCGCTTCTCAAGGGGCTTTACCATGTTCTTTTCGGGTGACGAGACATAAGCGGCGACCTCGGGGTGCAGAGAAACGAACAGCTCCCGCGCTCTCGGCGCCTCGAACAGGGCGCGTTCCAGCTTCCTCATAAGGTCGATGGAGACGGTGAGCGCGCTCTTCACTGTGCCCCTGCCGTTGCAATACGGGCACTTCTGGTAGCTCTTGCCCTCGACGGATTTACGCATCCTCTGGCGCGTCATCTCCACGAGGCCGATCCTAGATATGTTCAGTATCTTCGATTTCGCCTTATCGTCCTCGAGCGCGCGCTCCAGCGCCGCGACCACCGCCTTGCGGTGCCCGTGCACCTCCATATCGATGAAGTCGATGATTATGATGCCGCCGATATCGCGCATCTTCAATTGCCGCGGTATCTCGGCGGCCGCTTCCATATTCGTCCTGAAGGCCGTGTCCTCGAGGTTCTTTCCGCGCACTGATTTGCCCGAGTTTACATCGATGGCAACGAGAGATTCCGTCTCGTCAAATACAAGGTATCCCCCGCTCTTCAGGTTGATGATCCTGTTATAGATCTTGTCGATCTGCTCCTCGACGCCGAACTTTTCGAAGACCGGTATCCGGTCGCGGTACCACCTCACCCGCGAGCGCAGTTGCGGCGAATATATCCTGAGGAAATGCATTATGCGCCTGAACTCGTTCTTTGAATCGACCTCGAGCCTGGCCACCTTGTCGTCGAGCAGATCGCGCGTGATCCTCAGGATGAGGTCATGCTCCTCGTGGATAAGCTGCGGCGGCCGCGCCTTTTGCGCCTTGTGCTGGATCTGCTGCCAGAGCCGCAAAAGATAGTTCGCCTCCCTGGCGAAGTCCTTCTCGCTGGCGCCCTGCGCCACGGTCCTCACGATGAAGCCTATCTCCTTCGGCAGCTTCAGCCGCTCGAAGATCTGGCGTATCCTGTCGCGCTCCTTCCTGTCCTCTATCCTCTTCGACAGCCCTATGTGGTTATCGAAAGGCATAAGGACGAGGAACCTCCCCGGTATGCTGATGTGCGTGGTGAGCCGCGGCCCCTTCGTGGAGATCGGCTCCTTCTCGATCTGGACGAGCACGTCATCGCCCTTTTTCACCACCTCGTTTATGCGGGGCAACTTTTTGTGCTCCTCAGGCTTTTCGCCGAATTCTTCACCGGCCTCTTCCTCAAGGAGCTTTTCATAGCTTGCCATGCCGCTTACCGCGTCGGTGACATAGAGGAACCCGTTCTTCTCGAGGCCGATGTTCACGAAGGCGGCCTCTATGCCGGGTAACACGGATTCGACCTTTCCCTTGTAGATATTCCCCACAAGGTTCACCGTATCGGCGCGCTCGACATAGAACTCCTCGATGCGCTTGTTCTGCAGTACCGCTACCCGTTTCTCATGCGAATTAACGTTAATAAATATCTCTTTTGACATATGTGCCTTTCTTTAAATGGGGACAGATACCTATTTTCTAATTTTGATTACACTTGGAAAATAGGTATCTGTCCCCAATTATATCTCTTGCGCGGCCACGACCTTCACGCCGTCCGGCAGCTGCTTATTAATCGACTCTTTAAATTCTTCAGGCTCGACCCGCTTCTCCATGTAGAATGTCGCTTCTTCGGACGGGCTCTCGACGCCTAGCTTAAGCGCTTTGGCTATGCTTATCTTAAGGTGAGGACTGAATCCCTTCGTGAGCGTCACCGGAAGGCCTGCCCTTCGTAACGCCCTCTGAAAAAGCCTCATCAGGTCAAGATGGGAGATGAACCGCATGGGGCCTTGCTTGGCAAAGACGGCTCGCATCTTAGTAGCCATGGGAGGGCTAGAAAAGGCCCAGGAAGCCCTTCTTATTTTTTTTCTTGTCATCCGCCTGCAGGCCTTTGTTGCTAACCGTGTAGGTCGGCGCGTTCACATTTTTTATATCCGGAGCGCTGGCCGGCCTTTTTCCCGGCACCATACGATGGACGGTGACGAAGAATATGAGCTCTTTCTTCTGCTTGACCTTCGCTTTGTGGCTGAAGAGAAGCCCCAGATACGGCACATCGCCCAGGGCATCGCCAAGTATAGGCAGCCTCTTATCGACTATCTTATCCTCGTCCCTTATGAGCCCTCCGATGAATACCGTCTCGCCGTCCCTCACGACAGTCTGCGTCCTCGCCGTGCGCTGGAAGACCGCCGGAGCCGTTATGCCGGAGACGGGATCGAGCTGCAGAAGGCGTAGGTCATCGCTCACTTCAGGGCGCAATTCAATCGTTATGTCTCCTGTCTCGTTTACGTGCGGCTTTACGCGCAGGTCTATTCCCGTCCTGAGGCGCTTCTCCTGTTTCACCTCGCCGGTCTTCGGGTCGCGCTCTTCTTCCTGGAAAAGATACCCCGTAACCTCCATCTTACCCGTTTGGGCGTTGCGCTCGAACGTCGGCATTATAACCATGGGCCCGACGTGGATATTGGCTTCCACATTGTCCAGGGTCGTGATGCGCGGGTTGGCGACAACGGACGAGTCGTCCCTCGTGGATAGCATCTCAAGGACCGCCTTGAACTGCGAAAAATCGAGCGTCCCGAAAGTAAACGTGTCGCGCATCCAGTCCTGGGCATAATCGATATAAGGAAAACCCTTCGCGAGGTTCCCTGTGCCGTCGGCGCCGGTGGGATACGCGCCTGGCTGCGTCACGACAGCGGCGCCGGCTCCGCCCGCCGGATATGTTACAGCCGGCGCACCCGTCTGCACAAGCGGCGTGTATTTATCAAGATACTTGCTGCCGGTATCGAAATAATCGAACGGGAACGTGGTCGGTCGCTTCGCGCCTGAGGCGGCGATGACTACATTCCAGTCGATACCGAGCTTTTCGTCCTTGCCCAGCGTCGTCTCGATGACAAGCGCTTCGATGAGCACCTGCTCTGTGCGCTTATCGAGCTTTTCGATGATCTGGCCTATGCGGTATATGCGCGTCGGCGCGTCTACGATGAGGATCGTGTTCGTCCTCGCGTCGAAGGTCGCCTTGCCCCTTTCGCTGAGCATGTCTCGCAGGGAATTCACGACATACTCCGCGCGCGCGTAATTAAGCGTAAAAGCCTGGCTCGTAAGGTCCTCCATCCTCATCTTATCGAGCGTCACGACGCGGATGATATCCCCCTCAATTTCGTAGGCAAAACCGTAATTCTTGACGATGATGTCGAGGGCTGTTTTCCACGGCTTGTTAGTGAGCTTAAGGTCCACGGATCCTTTGACGTCGGGCGCTGGCACAATGTCCACGCCGGATACTTCGGATAGATACGTGAGGACCGTCCGTATGTCCGCTCCCTTGAAATTGACGGTCACGTTGCCCGGCGTGATGGTCGTGGCCGCTTCTTCCCTCGTTACCGAGGCAGTGGCCTCGTCACTTGGAGCCGCAACCGGCACAGCAGCGGCTTCCTTCGCCTGCGCCTCGGCTTGAGCCGATGGCTCGGCCGGCTTCTCCTCTTTCACCGTCTGCGCCGCAAGGAATGAGACATCCGCCTGGCAAAGCGCCAGAGCTATTGCGACGGTAAGCGCGATGAGCTTTGCAGCGCTCTTATTTTTCACTTTTAATTCCTCCCTCTTCCGGCAAAGCCAGTGTGTATTCTTTGCCTCCGACTGAAAGTTTTACAGAACCCTTCATGATCTCTTTGACCTCGACAATGCCTATCCTCTCGTTCTCGCCCATTATCTCGCCGTTCATGATCACCGTCTTCTTCGGCTGCCCCTCAACGCGCAATTCGTACGCTATGCCTTCGAGTTTGATGTCATCTACGGAGGAGACGTCCTCAAGGCCGCCCGCGGCTATCTTGTTCGAACCGACGAGCGGTATGAAGGGGTCCCGCCTGCCCTTGGAACGGTATTCGTACTGCTCGCCGCGCGCGCCGTTGCCCGGTGCAAATAGCGCCATGCAGACCAGACCTGTTATGACCAGCAAAATAGCGGCCTTACGCATCTAACCTATTTCCCCTTCAGTGATATATAAGTCAGAACCAGCAGCTCGACGTTGTTCTTCCTGGGAGACGTCTTGTCCGCCCGTATTGATATATCCGCGACTTTCATGAAGCGGTCGGAACTCTCGAGCTGGCTTAAGAAATACCCCAGCTCGTGGTATCCGGATTTTACGCTTACCGATATCGGTATCTCCTGGTAGATCTTCTCCTTCTCGGCTTTTTTCTGGGGGCCCTTTGGCGCGGGCAGCGCGACCGGCGTGATGCTGACTATCCGCATGTTGGCGTTCTTTGCCATCGCCGAAAGGGTCTCGAGGACCGACGGTATCTCCTGCTCGACTGGCAGACGTTTTTCGTAAAGCTCGATCTTATCCCTATACGCTGTCTTCCTTGTCTTCATCTGTTCGATGGCGGCAATATCGCTCCTGGCGGTCTTCAGCTCAGAGCCGGTCCTGGCCGCCTTCTGCGCTATGGTGACGATCGATACGAGTTGAGGCTTCAGCACCAAAAGAAGGTAGGCCGTTATCACGGCGACGTAGGCCGCGGCCATCACCATGGACAGTTGCTGCTTATTCTTCATGATATCGAATGGCATAAACGCTATCTTATCGCCTCTTTAAAGAAACAGGTGATCGTAAAGCTCATGACATCCTGGTCCTCGACTTTGGCAGCCTTTATGTTCCCCAGCTCTATATCGCTCATATCGGCGAAGAAACCCTTGTGGGATTTTAAGCTCTTGATGAACCTGCCTATCGAGGCCGCGCCCTCGCCTTTACTGCTGCTCACATATCCCGACAGCACTATATAAGGCACCGTGACCTTTTCGGTATCCAGCCGTCTCTCGCGCCCGAACTCGTCCTTGAATATCCTGGCCGGCGTAGCAAGCTGCCTGTTCACCGTCTTCTCGCCGTACTCGAGATCTGTCAACCACACGTCGGGCGTCATGGCATCGCTCAAGTCATTCAGCTTCTTCGCCCAACTCAAGCGTTTTACCATGAGCTCATCTATAGCCTGCGCCTTCCCTCCCATGGAAAGAACATCGGCCTTGAGCGCATCGGCCTCTTTTTTCTGCGTCGCTATGCGGCTATAGCTTTTCTCGAGAAGCCCCAGGTTCAGCTTGCACACCGCCCCTGTGAGGAGCAGGATGAGCTGGAAGACCGCCAAAAACGCGATGCTGGCGATGATGATCTTCATCAAGGGAAGGTTCTGCAGGTCAAAGCCGGATAGGTCGATGCCCGGCCCGGCCCGGCGCATGGGTTTCTTCTTGGCTTTTGGGAGAAGGTTTATATCTATCATAAAAAGGTCTTCATATTTCCCGCAGCGCTAACCCGGCCGCGATGGCGAACGAGCTTCTCGTCTTATCCAGGAATGCCGTGTCGACATTGCTCTCGCTCACATCCATGAACTGCAGGGGATTCCATATCACAGGTTTTAGCCCGAAACCTTCCTGGAAAACGTTCTCGAGGCCCGCTATACCGGCGCCGCCGCCCGAGACATACAGCTCGTCGACACTGCTGCCGCACTGGTTTTCGTAGTAGCTCAGGGGGAGGCGCATCTCATCGAGAAGATTATTGAAGACCGGCCGCGTGCAGCTTAGTATATCCTTAAGCTTCTCCTTGGGATCAAGCTTCATCTCCTCGGCCATCTTAGGGTCGATGTGCATGCTGTTCGCGATGGCCGACGTGAAATCCAGGCTGCCCACCGCCATATCCCTGACAAGGCAGATATCGCCGGCCCTTACGATGCTTAAGTTGGTGACCTTCGCGCCGATATCGAGGAGGGCGTAGTTCTTATCGCGGCTGAGTGACGGGAAGTTCCTTAAAAAGACGTTGGTTAGGACAAAACCCTCGACGTCGACGACCTTTGCCGAGAGGCCGGCCTCTTCTACAACAGCAAGCTTCTCATCGATGAGCTCCTTCTTCGCGGCGACGAAGAGGACGTTCAATTTGTTATCGCGCTCCTCCTTCTTGATGACCTTGAAATCGACTATGCATTCGTTGATGTTGAACGGGATGAACTTTTCGGCCTCGAATTTTATCGCGCTCGCGAGCTCCGCGTCCGTCATCTTCGGCATCAGGACGAACCTGACTATGACGGACGTTCCTGAGAGGGCTATCGCCACGTCTTTTGTGGAGAGCTTCGCGGCTTCCGCGGCTTCTCTTATGGCATCGATAACGGCTTTCGGGGAACGGTCGGCGACGTGCTTGATGGAAAGCGATGCAAGGCGGGGCCTTTCGGAAGAGGCGCCGGATACCTCCATCACCTTTACCGAATGGCTTCCTATGTCCAATCCTACCCTGTTCTTAGTCTTCCCTTGCTGCTTTTTTGTATCAAAATTAAGCATTATGTCCGCGTAGGAGCCTCAATGGCTAACTTCTCTGCCAGATAGGCCTGTATTGTGACTCGCTTTTAATGGTGAATTTGAACGAACGTATCGGATAGCCGGGCGGCACTCCGATCGGTTTATCCTCCTCGCTCGTCCAATCGACTGTCATGGCGTTCAATATCCTGTGGTCGGCGCCCTGGTCATCGCCCACCGTGTCGATCGTGACTGTGCCTTCGGCGAACGCCGACAGGTTCAGCTTGCCGCCGCCTAGCATCAAAAAATCGCCGCGCGTATAAAAAACCACGTCGCCTATAACGCCGCCTCTATCGCCCATCGTCCCGTATGTGGCAAGGGCGTAGTGGTCTGGGTCGCGGTCATCGGCATCGGTGGGATGGACATCATCCTTATTGCACGAGACCAATACCAACGTATCGTCCGGCCGGTTCGTCGGCTGCTCTATCTTTAACTTGCCCATAGCGACAATTGTGTGCTTAAGCTCATCGTCGCCTTCCCAATCCTGATCGTTATAAGTGACGGCCACATCGCCATCGACGAATATCACCTTGACATCGTTAGCGATATCGCCCTGCTCGAACGTCTGGTTGCCGGTGTAGTAATTCGAGCCGCCCGGATTTATTCCCAGGTTTTCCTCGTTGTTCAGGTATGTCGTGTAATAATAAAAGAAAGCGTCTTTGACATCAACCTTGTCATCCCCGCCCGATGGATAGACATCATCATTATCGAAATCCTGCTGTGTCCAGCCATTATTGATGTAGTCGGTTGCGGTCGCATAATCGGCATTCTCGGTAGTGGTAGGGTATTTTGTATCGTCATTTGTATCGAATTTATTACCGGTAGACCCCTCTTCCGTCGTCTTCCAGAAGTCTACGACCGGGCTGTCAGGCTGAAAAGCCTCGTAATTCTCCTGGTTATCCTCTTCGTTCTGGACCTTGACGTTGTCTGTCTCGGTTATGGTGCCGCCGCTCATCACAGGGCCTTCCATCTTCACATTAGCGGCGCTCGACGCTCCGTCGATAGTTATGTCCCCCCTGGCGCCTATCGGCACAGGGCGCAAACTCTCTTCGCCGTCATACCCGTACCTGACGACGGCCGTAGCTGTGCGGTTGTTCACCGTCCCATCCGAGATGATGGCCAAGACGTCCGATGAAACCTTCTTTACCTCTACGGAATAAGAGCCGATCGTGTTCGAATCGACGGTGATAGTGCCGGATGCGGTCGGCGGCGAGTTCCAATCCATGGCCGTTATCGTCCTCAGCTTCGCGTACATATACTCGGCGCCGCCTATAGCGACGTAATAGGCCGAGATAACGAGGTCGTTACGCGAACGCGTGCTCAGTATCTCGCCGCATCCGAAATTGATGATGGCCCATGCCATGATGATGAGCACCGACATGAGCGTGACCGCCAGTATTATTACGAACCCTTTTCTTCTCAATGTCCTCATATCTGATACCTACAAGCCCTTTCGCGTGTTCCTTAAGAATATGATGTCGCTATATGTGATCTTTATGGTATACGGCTCGCTGCGCGTGCCTCTCACTTCCTTCTCGGCGGTCGCGGTCACGGTGATGATATTATTGTGCGTCACGCTATCGCCGTCCACGAACTTCTCGAAAGCGAGGTCTGTGAGCCCGCGCGTCGCCCTTATCTCATGCGTGGCGCTGTTCGAGTCCTTGTAGTAGAGGGCCTTCTCGCCTCCGGTGTCCGGCACCGTATCCATGTAGTATGACCTGACGTTGGAGCTGTCCGGCTCGAGTTGGTAGTCGATCTGATCGGCGGTCACTGTGGGATCTTCGGTGGCCCATGCGATGCCGTTACGGCGCTTGTATGTCGTCGTGCCGACAGTGTAGGTTCCGGTGGTATCATCGGGGTAGCCGTCTACAATCTGGGCTATGGCTGCGCGCGCTATCCGCTGCGCTTCGACACGCGGGGCAGCCTCGCTGTACCATCTCCAGACCATTATATAAACGGCATATGCCGCGCCGATAGTGTAGAGGGCGATAACGGATGCGGTGATGACCTCTGTGAGAGTAACGCCTCTTCTGGTCTTCATATCACTTATGTTCGGTGACGTATGTCGCCGCCCTTTCCCTGCAGACCTGCCCGAAAAGCTCCTCGGTCCACGCGACGACAAAACCGACCTTTTTATAACGGCATGTACTCAACCCTGTTGCGGCTTCAAGTGGCGTGCCAGGATATGGCTCCGGGGTTATGGTGCCGTTCAGGTCATCGCCGGTGTCGGTCGTGCCGCGGTCATCTATGATGACCGACACGGGGCTGCCGGAGTCGACCGACACGTAAAGGTTGTTGTTCGGGTACCCTCCTGCGTAGCCGGCCTTGATCTCCTGCTCTATATAGCTGCGGATCCTGTTCATGGCGGTCATCCGGTGCTTCGCCCGCTCCGCGCTCAAGCGGGAAATAAAAAACGCTCCCAGTATACTAGTCACGAGAGCGCTTACCAGCACGATGGCTACGAGAGTTTCTACTATCGTCATTCCGTCTTTTTTTCTAAGGGTCATTGCCCCACCGCTTTATATAATATTATTATAATATAATAAGTTAATTTAGTTATTAGATAGATAAAATGTATCACACGGCAGGGGCTTTGTCA
>JAFGJL010000050.1 GCA_016929115.1 Candidatus Omnitrophota bacterium
GGTCTTTGGTCTACGGTCTTTGGTCTACGGTCTTTGGTCTACGGTCTTTGGTCTACGGTCTAAATGGAGCTGGCGAATGGATTTGAACCATCGACCTGCGGTTTACGAAACCGCTGCTCTACCGACTGAGCTACGCCAGCGAATTTTGCGAAGCAAAATTCGTCCCGAGGGACGTCATGTTCAATGGGTTATTTTACCCGATACGGTATCCGGGCGCAAGAGAAAAGCTAGCGCCCGGGGCTTACGGTTTCCGCTGCTTGACAGGTAAATTAACGGTGACCTTCGTGCCCTTGCCTTTCTTGCTTGCGACATCCATAGTGCCATTATGCAGGCGGACGATCTGGTGGCAGATAGAAAACCCGAGCCCTGTCCCTCTTACCTTCGTGGTGAAGAACGGCTCGGAGAGACGCTTTAAGCTTTCCGCTCCCATCCCGGCGCCGTTATCCTTCACGCTTATACTGATGAAACCTTTGCGGGAAGCCGGCCAGGCCTTGACCTCTATCGCGCCCCTCTTATCAGCAAGAGATTCATACGCGTTATCCAGTATGTTATGGCACATCTCTTTCAGCATCAGGGCATCGGCCTCTATGAACGCGTTCTTATCTATTCTGCACACTCTGCAAAGCCTGACCCGGTAGTCCTTGAACCGTTCATGAGAAAGGCTGATGCATTCATCCATGATATCCCATAGCTTTACCGGCTCTATTTTCGGCAATCTTAGGCGCGAGTAGAACAAGAGGTCGTTGATGATACGGTTCGATTCGACGATCTTCTTCTCTATGCTCTCGAGGTGCCCTTCTATGCGCGGATCGCGGCTTTTGCGCCTGATGTTGAACATCGCCGTACGTATCGTAGCAAGGGGGTTGCGCAGCTCGTGGGCTACGGTCGCGGCGAGCGTGCCTATATCCGAAAGCCTCTTTGCCCTGAAGAGTTCTTCCTCGGACTTCTTGCGCTCCGTAATATCACGAAAATACCATATGCGCCCGTAATACTTTTTATCTTTGCCGAACATGGGAGACGAATAACGGTCGAATGTCCTGCCGTCCTTGAGGATAACCTCATCGCGGCTTTTCTCCTGAGAGTGCGCATAGAGATATTTCACCTTTCTAAGGAACCCTTCGGGATCGGCCAATTTATCGCGGACAGACCGCAGGGCGCGCTCATCCGACCTTAATCTGGCCACTTCCTTGGGTATGCCCCACATCTCTACGAACCGCTTGTTGAACGATATCATCTTCCCCCTGGAATCAACAACCAGTATGCCGTCAATAGACGCTTCCGTTTGCGTGGACAAAAGTATGTTCCTGAACCCAAGATCTTCTTCTGCCTTCTTACGCAGGGTAATGTCATAAAAAATACCCAGTATGCCTGCGACGCCGCCTTTTTCATCCATGACAGGCGTTTTAACCGTATAAACCCAGGTTTCTTTTCCTGCGACAATATATTTCTCTTCTATGCCTCTTGCCCGCTTTGCTTCCATGACAGATTTATCGTCTTTTCTGTATTTTTTCGCCAATTTCTTGGGATAAAAGTCATAATCTGTTTTTCCGATTATCTCTTCGGGTTTGATCTTTAAATCCCGGGCGTATATTGCATTGCATGATATATAAATCGAATTTTTATCCTTAAGAAATATCTTTTGCGGGATATTTTCAAGCAAAACCCTGTATCTGGCTTCACTTACCTGCAATGCCTCTTCCGTCTTCTTGCGCTCCGAGATATCGCGCGTAAAGATAAGCAGGCACTTCTCTCCGCCGGCATCTATGATGCCCGCTGAGATCGCGGCCGTGAAGCGTTCCCCCGTTCTTTTTCTAAGCGTAACTTCCATGTCGCGGACAGAGCCGAGTTTGCGTACCCTGTCCATGAAGATGAGGCGATCTTTGGGGTCGTCCCATATATAAAGCTGCTTTGCGGTGCGGCCGAGCGCCTCCTTGCGGGCATGGCCGAATATCTTGGAGCCGGCCTTGTTCACGTATAGGAACTTGCCTTCGGCGAGGGTGCTTATAGAGATGCAGTCCGGACTGGAATCGACGACTCTGCGAAAAAGGTCTGTCTTATAATGAGAAACGCGGGGCCGTGTTTTCCCGCGCATATGCTGAACCGTTCTTTGTATTGAATATGTCA
The DNA here is from genome assembly GCA_016929115.1 of Candidatus Omnitrophota bacterium. Classification (GTDB taxonomy): domain Bacteria; phylum Omnitrophota; class Gorgyraeia; order 2-01-FULL-45-10; family 2-01-FULL-45-10; genus JAFGJL01. The sequence continues at coordinate 2,125 of JAFGJL010000050.1, forward strand.
TATATTATCGTGTGCCGGGACTGCTTGATAGGGGCCTTAGATAGCTACTATGCTGGTTTGGCCTTCCTGGAGTTCATCTTGCGATACTGAGACGGTGCATAACCGGTGATCTTCTCGAAAGCCCGTATGAATGATTCGGCGTTCTCGTAGCCCATCATATGCGAGATCTGGCCCACCGTGTAGCCCGTCTCAGCCAAAAGCGCCTTCGCCTCTTTCATCTTGCACGCGAGCTTGTACTCGTTGAACCCGAAGCCGGTCACCTGTTTGAAGACCCTGCTCAGGTATTTCGGTGAGAGCGAAACGATAGCCGCGGCATCTTCGAGCGAGACCTTCTTGCCGTAGTTCTTTTCCACAAAACGCTTCACCTTCTCGATCTTGCCCTGCACATAGCGCAGGTCGATGTTGTTGCCTCGCCTTATGGACTTCGCCTCAAGTATATTTTCTATGGTCTCGCGCACCTTTGAGATGTCGAGCGGCTTTTCCATGTAATCGTCGGCATGCCCTTTCAGCGACTCGACCGCCACATGTTCGGAGCTGTACGCGGTCAAAATAATAACACCGAGGCGGGGATCTATCTTCCTTATCTCCTTTAACACCTCGGTGCCGCTTATACCCGGCATCTTAACGTCCAGTATGACCAGGTCTATGTCGTTGGCTTTTTTGAGGATCTTTAACGCGTCGGCGCCGTTCTCGGCCTCCGCCACGTCGTATTCGCTTAAATACTCCTTGAATTCCGCCCTGAACTCCTTGTCGTCATCGACAAGCAATATCCTGTTCGACATGACTGACCCCCCTTCTGGCGCCCGCTGAGCGGGCGTCTGTCTATGCAGGTGAACGGCTATTATTATATACCGCCGACCTTTTTTCCACAAGTTTTTAAGCTTACAGCGGGTCTTAGCGCTTCCCGAGAAGGCCGTCGAGCTTTTGGCGGGCCGGAGCGAAGCCGGGATCGATCTCAAGCGTCTTGTTGAAATAATATATTGCCTTGTCCGGCTGGCCCGTATCGCGGTACAGGAGCCCAAGGTTATAATACGGCGAAGGATAGCGGGGCGCGATATCGATAGCCTTCCGGTATTCCCTTATAGCGTCATCTATCTTGCCGTCCCTCTTGAGGAGTATCCCGAGACTGTTGTGGGAGGTCTCGAACGTGGACCTTTCGAGCTGGATATTCGAAAAGAGGACAGCACCTATCAGAATAAAGACGCTCACAACGGCCCTGAGCCTGTCCTTCGAAAAAGCCGGTACCATGCCCGCGAGGCCGTACGCAGCAAAGATGCTCAGGACGGGAACGGCCTGTGTGCGGTACCTGGATGTTACGAAAAAAGCGACAAGTGACAGCATTTGGCCTAACGCCATAATATACAGAAGCGAGAGCTCTTTCCTTTTAGGCCATGCCAGATACAGCCCGACGAACGCAAGCGGCGCGATAACCGAAAAGGAGAAGAGCGGCATCCGCAGGACAGGGATATACTTTTTGAAGAAGTAGTAGTCCCATATATCCGGCACCTCGAACGAGTTCCAAAAGAGCGCGAACTTGCGCGCCATCAGAGGGAAGAGGAACGAGACGCCGCGCTCCTTCATGGACCGGAACGTCTCGTTAACCCAGAAGGCTGAGATCTCCGAAGGCTTCAGTTCCCTGCCTGCCTTCTTTTCGGCGATCTCGATGGAGCTATAGATCATGCGCTCGGGGTTCGTGCTCACGCCGTCGGTGATCCGGTACTTGCCGTCCGCTCCGTAGGCATTGCCGATGTAAAAATTGATGCCGCCGGAAGCGATGACAGGCACGATGTCTTTTTCGTGGACATAATTGCGTATGATGACGGGCGCCAGAGCGATAACGACGCCGAGGATAAAGGCCGCGCAATGCCGGACCAGCCTTGCAAGCGCGTCCTTCCTGGACAAGACGCATATCCAAACGAGTATGAACGGCGCGACGATGAGCATGTTGGCCCGGGCCAGCGCCGCTATGCCGATCGAAAGCCCGGCAAAAAACACGGGGGTCGATTTTTTATACTTTTGGAACAGCGCCAGGAAGAGTATCGCCAGGGTCCCCACGAACATGCTCAGCGTCTCTCCCACAAGCATGCCGGTATAGTAGAGAAATACGCCGTAGAGGGCGTTAAAAAGCCCGGCAATAAAACCTACGGCCCTGTTGGCCAGCACGGCGCCTATAGCATATATGACAAGGCATGTGCCGGCCCCGACAAGCGCCTGGACGATATATACCGGCAGATAGTGATGGCCGAAGATGAAATACAACAACGCCAGGGCGTATCCGTATAGCGGCATCCTGTATATGTACAGGACCCCGTCGCCCAGCCAGTTGCCCTTCAGTATCTCCCGCGCCCAATTGTCGAATATGTAATCATCGTAACCACCCTTGAACGGCGCGAAAAAATAGGTGTCTTTGAGCTGGTGGATATACAATAATCTTACCGCGATAGCCGCAAAAAATATTACGGCCACATGTATCGCCGTCCACGTCTTCGGGCTTACCTTCGAGCACAAAGACGCTATCGCCGAAAACGGGTTCTCGCGGCGCGTTCCGGCCTGGGCAGCGGGGGTCTTTTCGAGCGTCTTAAGATGTCTTAAGAGCTCTCTTTTGTCTATGTGAAGGTCTCTGGCAAGCTGGTTCCTGGACTTCTTTGAGAGGTTTTCCCGGATGTACTCTATCTGCTGCTTAGTGAGATGGGCCATTGCGGGAGCCTTCCGTCATCCGGATGATGACAGTTCGTGATCGATGCACACCCTGTTCCTGCCGAGCTCTTTCGCCTTATAGAGCGCGCTATCCGCCCTTTGTATGAGCTCGGATGACGAGACCTTGTCCGAGGCGAAATAGTAGAACGAGACGCCGATGCTTATCGTGACCTTCAGGGCATTGGACTGGAAATCGATGGCGCGCCCCTCGACGCCCGTCCGTATCCTCTCGGCGATCTCCTTTATCTCTTCCGTGAAGCCCCGGAGGCGCTCTTCTTTCGTGATATCCTCGTCGCGCACCACGTACGGCATTATGACGCTGAACTCTTCGCCGCCGTAGCGCGCCAGGATATCCGTGGCCCTTGTATTAAGCTTTACCAGATTGGCCACCTCCTGCAGCACCTTGTCGCCGGCCAGGTGGCCGTACCTGTCGTTAAAGTCCTTGAAATGGTCGATGTCGAGCATGAGGAGCGCTATCGGCGTCTGGTATATCTTGAACTTTTTCACCTCTATCTCGAGGGCCTTCATGAAATGCTCATGGGTGTGGAGCCCGGTCAGGCCGTCATTCGACGCCTTTATCTCGGCCATATCGCGCGCGAGCCGCATCTTTGCCGAGTAGTCCTGGTAGAAGATTATGACGAGGAGCATAAGTATGAGAAGCAAAAAGGCGGCGCGGATCGAATAGCTTATAACGCGGTATTTGACAAGCCCCTCTTTTAATTCCTCGCTATCCATCTCATCTATGAGGATGATGAGATATCCCTCAAGCGCGCCGCCGGCTATGGTCGCCGGATAGACGTGATCGCTTGCCAGGACGTCGGCCCGGGCGGGTGTAATGCCCAGCTTGGAGGCCTGCTGCAGCGTGCCGTCCGGCGCCTTGAATATGAAGACCTGCTCGAAGAGGGATGTCCGCCCGTAGCGCCGTATATATTCCGAGGCCTCCTCGAGCGTCGCCGTCCTGTTCTCGCGCTCGAAATATTTGCTGAGCGAATTGGCGAGCGAGGCGTTGAACTCCTTTATATTCGCCTTCGGGGCGTCGATGAAATACTTGCGCAGGATCTGGTCCTGCTTGAGGATGAGGAAGTTGAAGCCGGTGATGGCGATGACGACGCAGATGAGGACCAGGACGAGGAACTTTGTCTTCTGTGCTATCGATCTCTGCATAAACGTATTATATTACAACCAGCCGCACATTGAAAGGGCGCAGATCGTCTTCGCGTCCGTGATAGCGCCCTTCCGGAACAAGGCCTTCACGCGGCGCCTGCTGACCACTAAGGTCTCGATGACCTCGTCCTTCTCCGGCACCCTGGACCGCTTTTTAAGCCTCCAGGCCTTATAGATGGCTATCTTTTCCGTTGAATAGCCGGGAACGGCATAGATCTCTCCCAGCCTGATGAACCTGCCGGCCGAATAGCCCGTCTCCTCGACTATCTCGCGCCTCGCGCAGGCCAGGGGCGGCTCTTTTTTGGCCAGCGTCCCTGCCGGCGCTTCATAGAGGTATCTGTCCACGACCGGCCTGAACTGCTTAAGCAATATTATCCTGTCACTGGAAAGGAACGGCACGACGAGCGCCGCGCCGGGATGCTTGATCATTTCGAGGCATACGCTATAGCCGTTCGGCAGCAGCACCCTTTTTGTGTAGACCCTTAAGAGTTTTCCGTTGAATACCGGCTTCGGCTTCCCCATGTCAAATGGACCTCACCCTTAAAAAATACCCTTTAAGATATTCCGTCTCCGGTATAGCCCGCACTATGGGATGGTCGATGTCCTGATGGCATCTTTTCAGGACCGTTATCTCTTTTTTCGCGTCGCGGGCAGCGCGCTTTATGACATCCGAGAACAGCTCGTTCGGCACATGGTGCGAGCAGGAGAAGGTGCACAAGGTCCCGCCGTCATTAAGCGACTTCATGGCGACGTAGTTGAGCTCTTTGTACCCTTTCGTCGCGCCCGCGATCTGGCCTTTTGCTTTCGCGAACGACGGGGGATCGACCACTATGATATCAAACCTCTCGCCCGAATTATAACTATTTCTCAAAAAATCGAACACGTCCGCCTTTACGAAACCTGCCCTGGCGGCAAGGCCGTTCAGGGCTGCGTTTTTCCGCGCAAGATCGAGCCATTCCTGTTTTATGTCGACGCCGGTCACGGCCGTAGCGCCGGAGAGCGCGGCATGCGCGGAAAAGCCCCCGGTATAACAGAAGAGGTCGAGGACCTTTTTGCCTTTGGCTATACCTTCAAGGGCCGTCCTTGAACGCCGCTGGTCAAGATAAAACCCCGTCTTGTGGCCTTTCTCTATGTCGACAAGGAAGCGCGCTTTCCCCTCGAAGATCTCGACCTCGCCCTTGCCCTTGCCGCCCCACCAGCGCGCTTCATCCTTGAGCCCCTCGACCTTCCTGAAGGCTGACTCGCTTCTCTCGTATATGTACACCGGAGAAACCGCATCCCTGAGGCCGGCAACCGCCGCCTCCTTGAAACGCTCCATGCCGAGCGTCAGGACCTGGAATACGACGGTATCGCCATAGACGTCCGCGATGAGGCCCGGCAGGCCGTCGGCCTCGCTGTAGACCGCCCGATACGCGTTCGTCTTAGATAAAAGCGCTTCTCTTTTTTTCACTGCCCGGGCGATCCTGTCGCGGATGAAGCTTTCATCGATCGTCTCATCGCCGAAGGCTAGTAACCTGACCGCGATATCCGACCGCGGATTATAGTAGCCGCGGCCGACGGGCTTGAATTCCGATGTCACGACGGTGACTATATCGCCGGGCCGCGCCGATTCGTCCACCGCGAGGATCTGTCTTCCGTGCACCCAGGGATGCCCCGGCCTCAATCTTCCGGAATTGCCGCTGCGCAATTTTATGATCTTAGCTTGCATAGACAATCTTTTATAAGGCCGGCCTCTGTCCGCTCTCCCTGGGCCCGCTCGGTGAACTTTATGATATCGTTCATCATCTTCACCGTGCCGACCGGATACCGGCCCACGGCGCTTTCAGCCGAAAGCATGACGAAATCGGTGCCGTCGAGTATCGCGTTCGCTACATCGGCCACCTCGGCCCTGGTCGGGCGGGCGTTCTCGACCATGCTCTCGAGCATCTGCGTAGCGGTGATGACGAATTTTCTCTTCTTGTTACACTTTCTGATTATCATCTTCTGCACGACCGGGACCTCGTATATCGGGATAGAGACGCCCATGTCCCCGCGGGCGACCATGATGCCGTCCGAGGCATCGATGATGCCGTCGATATTGCGTATCCCTTCCCTCGTCTCTATCTTGGCGATAAGGGGCATGCCGGGGCCGGCGGTCTTGCGTACGGCCTCGACGTCTTTCCTTGTCCTTATAAAGGACTGCGCGATATAATCCACCTTGCAGCGCACGCCAAAGCGGATATCGTCGGCGTCCTTTGCCGTCATGCCTGCGAAACGGAGCTTGGCCTCGGGTATGTTCACGCCCTTATGCTCCTTGAGGATGCCGCCCACGACGACCTCGGTCTTGAGCTTCTTCTTGCCCCTCCCCTTTACCACCAGGTCTATATTGCCGTCATCGATATATATGTGTTGCCCGGTCTTTATGTCGCTCAAAGGCCCTTCGTAATCGAACGATACTGTATTGCCGGCCCCGGCGAGATCGCCCTGGACAAGCCATATGGTATCACGCGCCTTAAGCTCTACCGGCTTATGGTCTTTCAGCCCGCCTACCCTGATCCTGAACCCTTCCAGGTCCAGCAGGATCCTCACATGCCGGCGGTAGGCGGCATTGATCCGGCGTATCATATCGATGCGGGCCTCTATCTGCCTGTGCGTGGCATGCGAACAGTTGAACCGGACCACGTCCATGCCGGCAAGCATCATCTTTCTCAGCACCTTCGGGCCCTCGCTTGCGGGGCCGATGGTGCAAATGATCCTGGTCCTGGGCATATGCCTATCCTTTCTTATTAAGGCCTTCGAGCCAGTCCGCTATCTTCTTATCGGCAGGCGCAAGGTCCATCCGCCTGAGCTCGTCCAGCGTCGCCCATGAAACCGCGGCGCAATCGACCGGCTTTGGCTCTCCGGCGATTATGCGGCACCCATAGAGGTAGATGTGGATCTTCAGCGTCGGTATCTCGTCCTCGCACTCATAGGCAAGTCTTTCCACTTCCACATCGATGCCAAGCTCTTCCCGGATCTCCCTTTTTAAGGCGTCCTTTTTATCTTCATTGTGCTCGACGCAGCCTCCGGGGAACTCCCACAGCCCGCCGAAAGTGTCCTCCGGCTTCCGCCTCGCTACAAGGAATTTCCCCTCGCGCTCAATCAGCGCGCCAACAACATCTTTCACAATTTTCTTCATAGCGTCATTATACTCGAAATAGAGCGCTTATTCTATCGCTTTGTCACAAATGCTGTTGACGTCAAGCCCATTTCGTGTTAAGTTATTTAACGCATCGGTCGCGGCGAGATTTTACGACGCCGAGGTAGCTCATTGGTAGAGCGCCGCGCTGAAAACGCGGGCGTAGGCAGTCCGATTCTGCCCCTCGGCACCATAAATTTAAAGGCCCTTCGGATTTTCCCGGAGGGCTTTTAAATTTGACACATTACGCCGGTTTATGCTTCGCGCCTATTTGTACTCGATGCCCTTGAGGAGCTCGACGTAGTGCTGGGCGCTGAAGGCGGCGGTAGCGCCCTCGCCTGTGGCGGTCACGACCTGCCGCAGGACCTTTCTCCTCACGTCGCCGCAGGCGAATATGCCGTCTATCGACGTCCTCATCTCGTCGTCGGCGACGATGTGCCCTTTCTCATCGAGCGTCA
>JAFGJL010000051.1 GCA_016929115.1 Candidatus Omnitrophota bacterium
CGCTCCGGGCCGGCCGAATTTCCTGCCGGCCAGAGGCCTTTTCCTCCTATTCGTCGGCGGAAATTCGGCTTCGATTCCCTCACAACCCGCCGTAGACTTCGGAGTGCTTCAACAGAGACTGGAGCGGGAGATGGGAATCGAACCCACGTAGCTAGCTTGGAAGGCTAGTGCTCTACCATTGAGCTACTCCCGCAGACCATAAAAGCTTGTCCCGCCTACGCCACACTTTCTGCAACTCATGGCGGGAAACTACTCTCGCGTTATATTATTAGCAATAAATTATAACATATACGAGGAAAAGCACAAGGGTTTTTGGGGAATGCGGTATCCGGCGGGGTTATAGGGCCCTCAGGACCTCGTCCTGCGAGCGCTTAAAGTCCTCTATCTCGCGCAGGTCCAGCCTCTTCAGCTTCAGGGTGAACACCGCTTTAAAGAGATTGTTGATATCGGCTTTTAGCAGGTTGCGCACATCCTGGGGATTGGCGACCAGTTTTTCGATGAGGTTGAGCAATACGGTCCTGTCGTATTCTTCGGTATCCCCGCGTCTCACATAATCGAGTATCCCAAGGCCCAGGACTATATGCATTACGGCGTCTTCCATGGCGCCCTTCTCCGGCATCTCTTCCTGTATGCATTTAAGCCGGGACTCGTGCTCCTTGAAAAGTTTTGTGGCGGATTCAAACTGCCCTTCGCGGACATAGGCAAGGGCAAGCGTCTTCGGGTCTCTCTCCAGATCTCTTTTGAGCTGGTCATACGCTTCTTTAAGCCCCGCCTCAGTACCATCGTAGAATATGGCCGATACATTGGCCCCGTATTTTTTCGCTATAGCCCTGCGCATATCCTGCTTGATGCTGTTCTGGTGGGCGTTCAGCATCGCTGTCTTGCTCGGTAACAGGATGACCCTGGGTTCGTTGCCGAACTGGATGTACTCAAGAAGTGATCTTGCCGCAGCGACCTGCCTCTCCACGGTCCTCTTCCGCTCTTCGATACCGGCCGGGGCTTCAGCCGCGGCAGGCGCGATGGCGGCAGGAGCCGCCGCAACGGCTGTCGGAGGCGCGAGCGCCTTGTCGACCAGCTCCAACGCTCTTTCGCGCGTCAGGCGCCGCGCCGCCCTGAGGTAGTCCGCGAGGGCCTCCCTGAATGCGGCATCTCCAATGCCGTTCTCCTTTGAGCGCGTGAGGCTGGCGCTGACTATCAGGATGGGCGCTCCCTTTTTATCTGATATGACCGATTTCGTCAGGTCGGGCGAAGAGATGTAGAGGCCTTTTGCCGTTAGTGAATCCCTCAGCGCCGCGATCCTCGACACCAGTTCCGTTTCCGCCATGATAGGCGCGAGAGTCTGGGCGGTCGTGCCGGCCTCACCGACCTCCGCCATTTGTTCCACAAGAGGGGCTGCCTCGGCCTGTTCCTTGTTCACATCGCTAATCATATTCCTGAACAGGTAGGTATTTGCGCGTGCCACGAACGATATAGCCTCTTCGTCCGACAGCCCGGCTTCCCTGAGCTTCGACAAGGTGGCGTCGTTTATATCGTCTTTGTGGAAATGCATGTATGCGCCGATAATGGAAAGGTTGCGGTTGCCCGTCTCTATCTTTGCCTCGTCGATATCGCGCTGCGTGAGAATAGCCTCAACAGGTATGATGTCGATATCGTTGATATCGGTAATGTCAAGCCCTATCCTTTTGACCGTCTCGGCCTTGGCGTCTGCCAGAGCCCTTGCCGCCCTCATCCTGGCCATTGCTATCTCGGCCATAGCCTCTGCGACAGCCCTTTCAGCCGGCGATAGCGAGACCTTCTTAAAGCTTGAGTAATGCTTTTCGATTATCGGCGGGGCCTCGCCGACAGCATAGGCCAGGTTTCTGCTCCCGAAGATCTCGCCCGCTTTGAACACTTCTTTGCTGCCGTCCGACATCTTGTCGGCCCTTCCTGTCGCCGCCTGGCTCGCATCTCCCGCCACGATGCCTTTTGCCTTGATCTTTCGCAGTTCCTCCGCCCGGGTATACCCTATCGAGACCATCGGCGCGGACTTTACGCTGACGGTGAAGCCATTCTTTATATCGACCCTTCCCTCTCTTACCAGCTTGTCATAGCCTTCGATCCCGATGACCGGGCTCAGGACATTTCCCATTATAGTCACTTCGTAAGGAGCAACCTCTATTTTAAGCGGCAATGAAGGCGGCCCGCGTTCGGAGATGGGGTTGCCGTTCCTGTCCTTCACCAGCGTAACAGCTCCCTTCTTCTCGTCGAACCTAACCTCGATACGGTAAACCTCGCCGTTCGAGTCGAGCATCACGATCTCGCGTGGCGCCTTCTTATCTTCCGCGAGTTTCTTGAGCTCGCTCTTTTGTACCGTCCACTCCGATTCCACCACCGCATACCGCGCCGATGTCACGAGCGACACATCGCGGCCGCTCGCATCTTTCACCCTGATGTCACCGAACCTGCGTTGGACTTCGGCCGGTATGTCCTCGAACCTTCCGCCCCGCGCGAGCGTTTCCGCAGCTGCCAGGAGCTCCCCGTCGATCACAAGATCGCCTGCCTCGCGGCCGTATTGCGTCGTCGTCGCGCCGATATTGTTC
>JAFGJL010000052.1 GCA_016929115.1 Candidatus Omnitrophota bacterium
ATCGGTAATCCTGGCGGGCATACAGATACCCGCCTCGATGGACTTTCGATAGTAAACCCCATACGAGCCCATAGGGCAAAGGCATGGTCGCGGCAGGACCCGAATTCGCAATGTTTGAAGTCCTCTGTTTAGCTGGACCGAAAAATTTCCTCGCCGGGGAAATTTTGCGTCCCCGAGAAACCCAACCCCGAGAGGGGCCTTTTCTATGCTTAGATTGCATTGGCGATCGCAGCGAATGCTTCAAGCGGGAGGGATTCCGGCCTTGCGGTGGGGTCGATGCCGGCGCGTTCGAGGATAGCGGCGAGCTTATCTTTCGGCATGTCTAGCGCTTCTTTGCGCGACAGGGAGTTGATGATGGTCTTGCGGCGCTGGCCGAAGGACGAGCGCACGATCTTGAAGAAGAGCGCCTCGTCCCCCACCTTGACCGACGGCTCCTTAAGCACGTCGAGCCTGATGAGGCTTGAATCAACTTTCGGTTCCGGATAGAAACATCCCCTCTTGACGGTATGGAGATAGGCGGGCTTCATATAGTAACGGATGAAGCAGCTCAAGCTTCCGTAGGCCTTTGAGCCCGGCTCGGCCAGGATGCGGTCGGCGAATTCCTTCTGGACGACGATGAGGATGGATCCGATAGCCGCCCTATGCCTTATGAAGCCCTCAAGGATCGGCGTCGTGATATAATACGGGAGGTTGCCGACGACCTTTACGGCTTTCTCAGAGGAGATCGAATCGATATCGAAGTCGAGGATGTCGCCGCAGGAGAGCTTAAGGTTCGGCAGGCCCTTTGTAACGATATCGGAGAGGATGGCAAACGCCTTTTTGTCCTTCTCGACTGCGTATACGGTCGCGCCGGTCTTCGCAAGGTCTACCGTAAGCGCGCCGAGGCCCGGGCCGACCTCCAGCACGATGTCGCCGGCTCCGATATGCGCCTCGTCGATGATCTTGTCCTTTACGTTGGAGTCGATGAGATAGTTCTCGCCGAAGCGTTTAAGCGGCCTGAAACTGTATTGACAGAAGATATCCTTAAGCTGGCTTTTGGTGAGCATGTTAACGTCCCGGACTACACGTCTTTGACGAAAGACGGCAGGCAAGAGCGATAGCTTCTATCATCGATGACGGGTCTGCAACGAATTTGCCCGCTATGTCGAACGCCGTCCCGTGGTCCGGAGATGTCCTGACGAACGGCAATCCCAGCGTCAGGTTGACGCCGGTCCTGAAATAGAGCATCTTGAACGGGATGAGCCCCTGGTCGTGGTATAGCGCGATAACGGCGTCGTACTTGCCTGCGAGCGCCGCGTAAAATATGGCGTCTGGAGCCGCAGGGCCGATGGCGCCTATCCCTTCGGCCGCGGCGGCGCGCACCGCGGGCACCACTATTCTCTTCTCCTCGTCGCCGAAAAGCCCTTCGTCGCCCGCGTGAGGGTTAAGCCCGGCTACGCATATCTTCGGATGGCGGATGCCGAAGTAGCGCTTAAGGTATTTGTCGGTGATACGTATGGCGGAAAGCACCGACGCGGCCGAGATCGACCGCGGCACATCTTTGAGCGCGATGTGCCTGGTAACGAGGGTGACACGCAGGTCCTTTCCCGCGAGCATCATCGCGTAGCGGCGGGTCCCCGTGCGATCGGCGAGGTATTCGGTGTGGCCTTTAAAACCGCGCATGCCGGCGGCGCTCACCGAGGCCTTATTGATGGGTGCGGTGACCAGGGCATCGGCCATGCCGCGCTTCAAGATGCCGAGTGCCGCGTCTATATACTCGACGGATGCTTTACCGTACGACGGGCGTGAAACGCCATAGGATATCTTCTTTACCGGAGCGTTCGCGAGATCAAGGACCGGGACCTCAAGACCGAGTTTAAGCTTACAGCCTACCGAGTCGAGCGCGGAAGCGTCGCCGATGACCAAAAAATTGGCACGCTTCGAAAGATCTCCGCGTGCCAGCGCCTTTAATGTTACCTCCGGCCCGATGCCGGAGGGGTCGCCCATCGTGATGAGGACGGTGGGTTTATTTGAACGCGATGTAACCATTTTTCTTCAGGCTCTCCATCCACCCCCGCAATTTCCCACTGACCTTCTGCCTGAAGATGGCCTCTTCGACCTCATGGCGGACCTCGGACAGCGTCCGCGGCCGGCGCTCCCTCTTCGCTTCGACCTTGAACACATGATAACCCAGGCCGGTCTGTATGACTTCGGACACCTGGCCTTCCGGCAAGATAAAAACGATTTTTTCTATCTCGGGCAGGAGGTCGCCGCGCTTCACATAACCCAGATCCCCGCCGTCTTCGGCATGCGGGCCTTCGGAGTAGCGCTTCACGAGTTCGCTGAAATCCTCGCCCTTCTTCGCCCGCTCGCAAACATCCTGCGCCAGTATAAGGGCGGCCTCAGGCTCCATGCCCTGCCTAGGCCTTATGAGAATGTTCCTAACCCGCACTTCCTCGGGCTGGATATATTCGTTGAAATGCGCCTTATAGTAGTCACTCACCTCGACAGGCGATATGGCTATCTTCCCACCGACCTTCTGGTCAATAAGCTTGCGCGACATGATCTGCTCTTTATATCTCAACCTGAGTTTCTTCATCGTCATGCCCTGTTGCGCGAGCACCTTCTCGAATTGTTCATACGAGCCGAAACGCTTCATCGTATCGGCGATCCTGGCGTCTATCTCAGCCTCTTCGACCGTTATGCCCTGCCTCTTCGCCTCGCTCAAGACCAGCCTGTCCTCGATGATCTGCGCGATGACCTTTCGCCTTGCCTCCTCGACCTTCCTCATGAGTTCATCGCCGTAATAGACCGCTCGGTACTGTTCGTAAATGGGCGCAAGCGTCTCGTCGATCTCTCCCTGCGTGATGATCTCATCGTTAACGACGATAGCGATCTTGTCGACGACCTCGGCGCCGGCGAGGGCGCCTAATGCGGCGAAGGTCGCGACAGATGCGATAAGCAGCGCTATACGACAACGGCTCTTCATCATTTTACCGCAGCCTCTTCTTCGTTTGCGGCGCCTTCCGGCGCTTCAGGCACCTCTTCCACGGCCGCAGGTCTTTCCGGCGCCGCCGGGACTTCCTGCGCGGCGCTTTCCTTCGCCGGGCCCTCCAGCGCCTGCAGGGTGTCATTGTTTATCTGGACCTTATACCTGTCCTTAAGCTTCATGACAAGCTCGTCCAAAAGCTCGCTTTGCCTGACCTTCTTAAGCTCGCCCTCGATGATCCGTTTGACGCTCTCAAAAGGCTGTACCTGCGGCTCCTTCTTATCGGTGAGCTTTATGATGTGGTAGCCGAACTGCGTGCGCACAACATCACTGGCCTGGCCTACATCCAGTTTCAGGCACGCCTTCTCGAAATCCGGCACCAGCTGTCCTTTGCGGAAATAGCCGACATCGCCGCCGCGTTCAGCGGTGGCGTCGGTCGAATATTTTTTGGCGAGTTCCTCGAAGCTCGCGCCACCGGCGAGCTGGTCGGAGATATCCTTCGCTTCCTGCTCGGTCCCGACCAGGATATGCGAAGCGCGCCAGAGCTCCGGCGATTTAAAGCTCTCTTTGTGCGTCTCATAGAAACGCTTCATCTGGTCGTCTGTCACCTTAGTCTTGTCCTCAACCTCGTTCTTTATCAACTTAGTGATGACGACCTTCTTCTTCGCCTCCCTCAGGATGTCCTGCACTTCCTTATCCCTGTCCAGGCCTTTTCTCACGCCCTCCTCGTAGAAGAGCATCTCAGCGATCATCTCTTCCAGAAACCGCTTCTTATTGCGCTCGACGACGCGCTTATAGTAATCGGGCAAGCGGTCGATCCTGTCGTTAAAATCCCTGAGGGTCATGGTCCTGTTGCTGACCGTTACGAGGACTTTATCTTCCGGGGCCGGTTTCCGCGCGCAGCCGGTAAATACAACCGCCGCTATCAGTGTTATTATAAGTATACGGGTCTTCATGTTTGACATGATTATATCATGAATGCTTCAACGGTTCAATGCGAATCAAGATCTAATTCCCGCCCCGGCCGGGAACTGATGGTTCACATCCCTACGTCTTATACCCGTCTATGGCCGATTTCAACAACCTGCAATACAGGTCGAACCCGACAGCATGTATGTATCCATGCTGCTCTGTACCGAGCAGGTTGCCGGCCCCGCGCAGCTGGAGGTCCTCCATCGCGAGCTTGAATCCGGAGCCCAGTTCGGAGAATTTCTTGATGGCCCCCAGGCGCCTTTGCGATTCCGCGCTCAAGACAAAGTTCTTCGGCACCAGGAAGTAGGCGTATGCCTCCCTCGTAAAGCGGCCGACCCTGCCCTTCAACTGATACAAGTCGGACAGGCCGAAGGCGTCGGCCCTGTTGATGATGAGGGTGTTCGCGTTGGGGATATCTATGCCGGATTCGATGATCGTCGTCGAGACCAGGCAGTCGATCTCACCCTTTATGAACGCTAGCATTGCACTCTCGAGCTCCTTTTCGTTCATCTGCCCGTGGGCGACGGCTACCCTGGCCCTGGGAACGAGGGCCGATACGTTCTTGGCGATCTTCTCTATTCCGGCGACCCTGTTATGGACAAAGAAAGTCTGCCCGCCGCGCGCCATCTCTTTTTCGATCGCCTCCTTGATGAGCTCGTCGTTGTAGTTGGCAACGCGCGTCTCTACGGGCAGGCGTTCGGATGGCGGCGTATTGATGATGGATATGTCCCTGCCGCCCATGAGCGCAAGATACAATGTGCGTGGTATGGGCGTGGCGGTAAGCGTCAGAACATCCACACTGAACCGCAATTTTTTCAGGTGCTCCTTCTGCTTCACGCCGAAACGCTGCTCCTCGTCGATCACGACGAGCCCGAGGTCCTTGAAAGCGATGTCGCCGGAGACGAGGCGGTGCGTTCCGATCACTATATCGACCGAGCCGGCCGCCAGCCCCTTCGCGATCTTATCCTGCTCGGCGCCTGTCTTGAAGCGCGAGAGCATCTCTATCTTGACGGGGTACTTCTTCATCCTGTTGGTGAACGTGTTATAATGCTGTTCGGCCAGGATCGTCGTAGGCACGAGGACCGCCACCTGCTTATTGTCCATCACCGCCTTGAAGGCGGCCC
>JAFGJL010000053.1 GCA_016929115.1 Candidatus Omnitrophota bacterium
CCAGGAACGGGTTCATCTCGCGCGGCACTTCGAACTGAGAAAGGAACTTATCGCCGCCCAGGTCGAGGGTCCGTATGATCACGGAGTTCGGCTGCACGCTCTTGGCCACCGCCGAGTAAGCCTTGAATTGCTCGTCCTCGGAAGGCACGTCCTTGCGGTTCATATAAAGGTACTCGGTCCTGTACAGGCCGATGCCTTGCGCGCCATGGGCTATGACAGATGCGACGTCCTCCGGCACCTCTATATTGGCCGAGAGCATCACCTTCCTGCCGTCCATCGTTTCCGCGGGCAGGTCCTTCAGCTCCATAAGGTGCTTCTCGAACTCAACGAGCCTCTTCCTGCTCGCTTCGTATTTCTTGAGCGTTTTCGCGCTGGGGTTTATGATGACGACGCCGTGGGTCCCGTCCACTATGAGGGAATAACCGCTCTCGAGCTTCTTGGTCGCCACCTCGACGCCGACCACCGCCGGTATCTCAAGCGATTTTGCCATTATCGCCGTGTGGGAGGTACGGCTGCCGATATCGGTGACGAAACCGATGACGTTCTTCTTGTGCATCGTCGCCGTGTCGGACGGGGAAAGGTCATAGGCGATGACTATGACCTTGTCCTTCACGTTGGCCAGGACATCTTCCTTCGCGCCTATGAGGTTCCTCAGGATCCGCTTGCCGATATCGTTGATATCGCTGATCCTCTCCTTAAGGTACTCGTCGTCCATCTCGGAGAAGACCTTGATATATTTGGCAAGGACATCCTGGAAGATATATTCGATGGAGAGCCTTTCCTTCTTCAGCCTCGATATCACCTCTTCCATAAGTATCGAGTCTTCGATGACCAGAAGGTGCGCGCTGAAGATCTGTCCGTGCTCGACGCCCATCTCCTCCGATATGCGCTTTTTGATCTCGGTTATCTCTTTCTTGGTCGCGACAAGCGCGTCCCTGAAGCGCTTGATCTCGGCCGGCACCTGGTCTTCCTTGATCGTCCTCCGGGGGATGACGTACTGTTCGCGGTCGAGAAGGAACGCCTTTCCGATAGCGATGCCGGGAGCCGCGGGTATCCCCTTTAATATTATCTCCTTCTCTCTCATCATGGCTTTATGTTCCCCATCATCGACTCGTTGTTCTCATCGCTTGCCAGCACCTTCTCCAGCTCGTTAACCGCCTGCTGGGCATCATCGCCGCTGGCGATTATGGTGACCTTAGCTCCCTTACCGGCCTCGAGCATCATTATACCCATGATCGACTTGCCGTTGACCCGGGCGCTTCCCTTGCTGACAGCGATGTCGCAGTCGAACTTGTTCGCTATTTGCACGAAAAGCGCCGCCGGCCTCGCGTGCAAACCCTGCTTATTCTTTATGACTACTGTCTTTTCCACTATCATAATCCGTGTAATGCGTCGCTATGGCCGGGCTTAGACGCGGTTATTCTTCTTCCCTCGATCTCTTCAGGCTCGCTACAAGGTCGATGATGATCTTCGCCAGCTTCGCCGGGTCATGGCGCACGTAATCCTTGGTGTTGACGATGTGCGCCTCGACCACCTTGCATTTCATCCTCTTAAGGTTCTCGGAATCGGCGAGGACCGGATACGAATACTCGTCCTTGTATTTCTTCAAAAGCGAGTCCGGGATCTTCGCTGTATTCAGGATACAGTAGTTGGCTATACCCGGCACTGTATGCTCTACTATAGCGCGCAAATGGTCGCTCGCCTTAAAGTTATCGGTTTCGCCCTTCTGCGTCATCACGTTGCAGACATATATCTTTACCGCCTTGGAGGAGGCTATCTCCCTGGATATCTTTTCGACAAGCAGGTTAGGCATTATGCTTGTATACAAGCTGCCCGGGCCGAGAACGATCGCGTCGGCCTTCCTGATCGCGTCGACCGCTTCCGCGGTCGGCCTGCAGCCTTGCGGCCGCAGGCATATACGCCTGATAGGCTTCTTTGCCACAGGTATCCGGCTCTCGCCAACAGTCTCAGAGCCGTCCGTATGCTGGGCTACCAGCATGACCTTGTTAAGGGTCGAAGGAATGACGCTGCCGCGTATCGCGAGGACCTTGCTCGATTCCTTTATGGCGGCGTCGAAATCACCTGTGACTTTGGTCATCGCCGTGATAAACAGGTTGCCGAAACTGTGGCCGCCGAGCTCAGTCCCTTCCTCGAACCTGAACTGGAAGAGCTTGCCCATAAGCGGCTCTGCGTCCGCCAGCGCGACAAGGCAGTTCCTGATATCGCCTGGCGGCAGTACGTCGAAGTCTTTCCTCAGCTTGCCGGAGGAACCGCCGTCATCGGCGACCGTGACTATCGCCGCTATGTTGCTGGTGTACTCTTTTAAGCCGTGCAGAAGCGTTGAAAGGCCCGTCCCACCTCCGATGACCACTATCCGGGGGCCGCGCTCAAGGATCCTGCTCTGGTATACCTTGTCAACGAGCTCGCCTTCCCTTTGGGGAAGGAGTATCGTCACAAAAGACTTTATGATGCGTTTTATACCGGTGATGACCCCCAGTATGCCGAGTATTATCGTAACGCTTGCGATCGTCTTGTTTGTCGGGCTGGGCTCCTGTATTGCCATCACGAAGCCCATGGATATAAGGATGATACCGAATGTCGTCAGGAACACCCAGCGTTTCACCCACATCCCGGGGTAAAGCCATTTAAAGGCCTTCAATATGCGCATGCTAGTTCTTCGCGTCTTCTTCCTGTATGATGCGGAGGACCTCTTTCTCGTCCTTCGCTTTTTTAAGGAGGTCCCTGAAATACTTGTCCTTGAGCATCCTGGATATGCGGGCAAGCGCCTTTAGATGCGGCCCGGCAGATTCTTCAGGCGCGACTAGGAGGAAGAAGATATGCGCCGGCTCGCCGTCCAGCGAGTCGAAATTAACGCCTTTCTGCGAAAGGCCGAACGCCGCGACCAGGTTCTTGACATCGGCCGTCTTCGCATGGGGTATGCCTATGCCCTGGCCGATACCCGTGGAACCCAGCGCTTCGCGCGCCAGCACGGCTTTGACCATCTCTTCCTTATTTTCTATGCCACCGACGTTGGCCAAAAGCTCTACGAGCTCTTTTATGACCCCTTCTTTATCGGTGGCTTTAAGGTTGGCTGTGACGGCCTTCTTGTCCAAAAAATCCATGATCTTCATCTTGCGTATCTCCTTTGGGGGGGAATTTAAATGCTTAGCAAAGAAGATCCTTCAATTTTGCTTCGCATTGTTAGGTGCTTCGTCTCGCCTTCGGCGTGACTCAGCATCAAACTTTGCTCCGCAAAGTTTGGCTCGTTCAGGATCATTTTTGCTTCTCAAAAATGGAGCGGCGGATGGGTTTCGAACCCACGACATCCAGCTTGGCAAGCTGGCATTCTACCACTGAATTACCGCCGCGTTTGCGAAGCAAACGCGATGCTGAGGCAGCGTTAAAAAATGCGAGCTAATAGCGAGCATTTTAGCTGCCGAAGCACCTTTGCTTCGTTTACATTCTTTAAAGATACTTCACGTTCTCTTAAAAGGTCCTTCGGAAGCTCCCTTGAGTCGCTTCCTCAGGATCATTTTCGCCTTCGGCAAAACTGGTGCCCGCACCAAGAATCGAACTTGGAACCTTGACATTAAGAGTGTCCTGCTCTACCAATTGAGCTATGCGGGCGTTTTAAGCCGTAATAAGGTCGTAATTATAACAAAATACTTTAATAAAAGCAACTTTATTTACAAATTCCGGGCTTTTCTGTAGACGTCAAGCGTATCCTGGGTCACCTTTTCCTTGGTATACTGCGATTCCACCATCTGCCTTCCCGTGTAGCCAAGCCTCCTTCTCAGCTTATCATCGGCAAGCAGGATCTTTACCTTTTCAGCAAGCAGCTCGAAGTCCTTGGCCGGTATGACAAACCCGTTTATCCCGCTCTTGATCACCTCCGGCATGCCCCCGACTTTGGTCACTATAATGGGCTTGCTCATCGCCATAGACTCGAGCATCGTCAGGCCGAAAGGCTCGAAGGAACTTGAGGGATATACGCAGACATCGCTTGCCGCGTATATATCACGCATTTCATCCAGCGTATAGGCGTCTATAAGTATGTTCTTTTCGAGCTTGAAGTGCTTTATCAGGCTCACCAGATAAGCGATATCCTTCTGCTGCGTCTCACCCCAGTCTATTATGTTCTTTGACCCGGCCAGGACCAGTACCGCGTCAGGGTACGCCTCCCTTATAAGGTGCATCGCCTTTATGCTTACGTCGCATCCCTTGGCAAGGCCTATGCGCGCGGGATGGAAGACGACCGGCCTATCTTTAAGGATCGGGTATTTCTTCAGTATCTTAGTCTTTTCCGTCCTGGGATGGAACTTCTCCTGGTCCACGCCATGGTGAACAACAGTTATTTTCCTGTCGTCGACACCGATGCCGATTATCTCTTTTTTTATAAAATGGCTCACCGCTATGATGTGCGTCCAGCCGATGCGGTGGGTCAATTCCAAAAAAAGGATATCGTCCCATGTATTATGGGCCGTCAGGATAAGGGGCACCTCCCTGTCGCGGCACAGGCTTTCCAGCGTATTGGCATGGACCTTGCTGAAATAGTGCATGTTATGAACGTGGACAACGTCGGGTCTCGCCTCATCGATGATCGCGGAAAATGTGCGATGCACCTCTTCTTCGAGCCCCTCCAGGCCGCGCTTGTAGAGCCAGTTAAGGTCCATAAGGGGCGTCCTGAATACATCCACCCCTTCGTATTTATACCTGCCCTTGATCCCCTCCACGGAGCCGGTCAGCAGGCTGACGCGATGACCGAATTTTATCATCTGCGGAAGCAGGATGGTCAAATGTGTCTCCACGCCGCCCACTATCGGAGGAAAACCCCAGTGCATGTTAAGTATGCTCATCGACTCTTTTTTCATCGATACCCCCGCTCTTTTAATAATAGTAATGCCTTCTTTTGCGCAACCTTGCCTTGCGCTCAAACACGTAGGCCTTATTGGGCTGCAACAAGGCAGGCCTGCCGAAGATATTTATCTTCAAAGACCCCTTCTTTGAAGAGAACGCCTCTATCTTTACTTTATCATTGGTAAGCTCAAGCGCTATACGCACCCCATGCCAGTGGAGCGAAAAGACCATCTTCTTCCAGCTAAGCGGCATCCTTGGGTCTACGGATAATCTTTCGTAACCTGCCCTCACGCCGGCAAAACCGAAGACGACCGCCTGCCATGTCCCGCCCAGCGACGCGGCATGGATACCTTCGTAAGTATTTCCGTACATATTGCTGACATCGGTCCGCAGCGCGACATTGAAGAAGCTGTATGCCCTGTTCAGGTCCCCGGCTTCACAGGCGACCTTTGCATGGACCGGAGCGCTCAATGATGACTGGTGAAGCGTGCGCGCTATGTAGTATTCGTAATTCTTCAATAACGCCTTCGGCGAGAAGAACTCGCCGAGAAGGTCGAGGAGCATCAGCACATCGGCCTGTTTCACTAGCTGCGTCTTCCCGAAATCCGCGGGCCGTATCTTTGGCGGCAAGAGCGGCATCCCGTTCTCATCCGTCTGGGCCAGCGGGACACGCTTACGGCGGAAATAACCGTCAAACTGCTCTATGACACCATCGCGCCGCATATTCATCTTCAAGAGAGACGCGATCCTGTTCCATCCGCGCACCTCTTCCCTCTTGAGGCCCATCATATCCTTAACTTTCCTGTACAGGCCGGGCCTCCTACTCACTTCCCGGAATGATTGAACAGCTGTCGCGAGCGTCCACCGGGCCATCTCGTTGGTATAGGCGTTATTATTGACGTCCATATGGAATTCGTCCGGCCCTATGACATGCTTTATGACATAGCGCCTCTGCCTCTTGTTGTACACGGCCCGGGATGCCCAGAACCTGGCGATCTCAAAGAACATCTCATAACCATAGTCGGCCATGAACTTCGAGTCGCCGGTGACAAGATGATATTTTTGTATGGCATAGGCGATATCGGCGGTTATATGGTGTTCCATCTTATGTGTGTATATCCTGATGATAGTGCGGTCGATGTCACGGGCCCATTCGGGAGTCTCTTCCGTCCCTGTGTCCGCCGACTCCCAGGGGAACTTCGCCCCTTCGAAACCATCCGCCTTCGCGTTGGCCCGGGCCGGGCCGAGACGCCTGTACCTGTAAAGCAGGAGGTTCCTGGCCACCTTCGGGAAATTGAACAGGTAGAACGGCATGAGGAATATCTCCGTATCCCAGAAGACATGGCCGCGGTAGCCCTCGCCGCTCAGGGTCCTAGCCCCTACGCTTGAAAGCCCGTTGTCCTCATGGCCGCTTATCGCCATATGGTAGATATTGAAACGGAGGTTCTGCTGCAGGTTGGCTGTCCCCTCTATCAGTATATCTATCCTGCCCCACATTCTCTCCCACGCCCTGACGTGTTCGTCCAGGATCTTGGAAAAATCGCTCAGAAAAGACCTGCGGAAGATCTTGAGCGCCTTGTCCCTGCAGGTCCGCAGGTCAGCCCTCCGGGGAAAATGCTTGATGCAAAAGACCTTCGTGAACGTCACCGTCTGGCCTTTCGCGACCTTAAGCGAAAATATGTTATCCTCCGCGAATACCTTCCTGCCTCTCGTCTCGTAATAGAAACCGCTCCAGTATATGACGTCGAACCTCTTGTTCAGAGTCTCCACGGCAAGGTAGCCGGCCTTATACTGCTGGCCAAGCTCCTTGACCCTGAAATGCCTTTTGCGCCCCTCGCTTAAAAGCCCTGAGTTCGATACCGAGGTGTCTATGCCGGTATTGATCTCCACCGTGCAGTCGCCGTCGAGCGGCGTGAAGACTATCTGCATCGCCCCGACATTTTTGTTCGCCATGGAAAGGAACCGTAACGATTCATACTCATACCTGCGCTTCCGGCTGTCGCTATAGACGGTGCGCCGGACAAGGACGGCCTTCTTCATGTTAAGCACGCGCCTGTGCTCAAGATGGTCCATGGCGATAAGCCCGACCTTTTCGCCGTTTATGCTGAATTTAAAATTTATGGGATTGGGCAGGTTGACAAGCTCAGAGACCTGGGCGCCGATCTTGTCGTAGACGCCAGAAAGATACGTTCCCGGCTCCGCGTCGGTCGGCAGTTCTTCCAGGACGCCCCTAGACCCAATAAAACCGTTACCCATGGCAAACTGCGACTCGCGGATGTTCTGCAACGGCTTCGCCCACTCGGTCTCCTTGATGAGCCAGAGTTCGTCGGCAGTATATGTGGAATATAGATCGCTCATGGCTTAAAAAACCCTTTCAGCCGGCTCAGCCCAACTCCGGCAAGGTCATCTACCACAAGGTCGGCCTTAGAAAGACGCTCGGGGGACTTATAACGGTCGATCCCCACGCATTTGAACTTGCCCCGCCTGGCCGCCTCCACACCCAATACCGCGTCCTCGAACACTATGCATTCGGCCGGCTCGAAACCAAGCCTGGAGCAGGCCGTCAGGAACATCTCGGGATCGGGCTTTCCTTTCTTCACATCGTTACCGCCTATTATAACATCGAACAGTCCGTCTATACCCGCCCTTTTGACTATAAAGGGGCAGTTCTTGCTCGAAGATACGACGGCGGTCTTCATCCCTTCCTTCCTGGCATCCCGGATAAGCGCAAGCGTCCCCTCGTAGACAACAGCGCCTTCTTTTTCCAGGGCTTCCAGGTAATATTCCTGCTTCTTCTCCGCGGCCTTTTCAAGCTCGTCCTGCGGCAGGTCTGTCAATATGGCCCTGGCGCCGTCTATGCGCGGGATACCGTCGACCTTGGCCTTATAATCATCGAACGTGAAGTCCTTGCCATATTCGCCGAACATCTTCTTCCATGCCTTGAAATGCAACGGCACCGTGTCAACTATGACGCCGTCAAGATCGAATATGAGCCCCTGAAGCCCCATCTTCAGCAACCCTCCTCGCCGTAGGTATAGTTCACGATCTTGCTCTTGCTCAATTCAAGGTTCGGCACGATAACGATGGCCTTGTCTTCGGAGAGGAAACGCGACCGCCTGACGCCTATATCCAGCACCTTTACCACCTCTCCCGAGGGCAGCTTTATCCTGTCCCCCAGCCGGAAAGGCCTGTCCGCCATTATGAGAAAGCCGGCGATGATATTGGCTATCGTGTCCTGCGCGGCCAGGGCTATGGCCAGCGAGCCTACGCCCAGGGTCGCTATGAGCGCGTTTATATTGATGCCGTAGAAAGGCAATATGAGAAGTACGGCAACCGCCCAGATCACTATCTTAAAGGTCCTGCGAAGCAGCGGTATAAGCTCATCGTCCAGCTTGGAGGGTGTTTTTGAGGCTATGTTCTCCTTATACCAGGCAAGGCACGCGCCCACAACCCGCTGTATGACGAATACGATCGCGATGACAAAAGCGGTCGCGAGGTACTTTTTCGCCTCCTCCTGGAATTGAGCGGAGACCATCTGTTGAAGCCGCACTTTATAGAAGACGAAGAACGCGCCCAGCGCCAAAAGAAGGACTATTGAAATAAAAGAGGTCTTCAAGACCTCAAAACCTATTTTTTTCGATACGCCTTTCATATCTCTCCTTTTTGCTTAAGATCTCTTCTTAAAAATTGGTGCGGGCGGAGGGATTTGAACCCCCAAACCTTTCGGTACATGGTCCTAAGCCATGCGTGTCTGCCAATTCCACCACGCCCGCTGAATTTTTCGAAGAAAAATTCATCCCGAGCCGCCCGCTATTGCCAATAGCGGCGAGGGAATCAATATTTGGCGCGCCCGGGGTGAATCGAACACCCAACCTACTGGTTCGAAGCCAGCCACTCTATCCGATTGAGCTACGGGCGCTTTAAGAATCCCTTATATTACTATAAAAACGCCCTGTCTTCAAGAAGCAGCGCCCTCACCCTGCCCGGCCATAACCTTCCGGCTGCTGTCCCTTTGGGGCGCATCTTCCGGCAATGGCCGATACCCAGATGCTGATCTCATAAAGAAGGAGCATAGGCACCGCAAGGATAAGCATGTTAAATGCGTCGACCGTCGGCGTGATGACCGCGGCGGCGATGAATATGATGATGACGGCGTATTTGAACTTCTTCCTGAGCATGCCGCTATTGACCAGGCCTGTCCTTGTCAGCAGGAAGCTCAAGACCGGCATCTGGAATACGAGGCCGCAGCTCACGATTATAGCCGTTACGAACGAAACATAGTTGGCCGCTGAAATGACCGGCTCGAGGTTTTCCGAGCCTATGCCCAGCAAGAACGTAAGCGCTTTGGGCAATAATATGAAGTATGAAAAGGCGCATCCCGAAACAAAGGCGCAAACGCAGAAAAAAGCAAGAAGCACCGTGTTCTTTTTGAACCTGTCCTCTATCGCGGGAGAGACGAAAGCCCAGAACTGGTACGCTATCACCGGGAACGCAAGGATCAGGCCGCCCATGAAGCCGATGCGCATGTAGATGACGAACGCGTCCTGGGGACTGAAAAAAGCAAGTTTATCGATGAGGCCCGAAGCGGGCGATCTGAGCGCCGTCAAGATCTGCGGAGCGAAAGGCAGGCACGCGACAGCTCCGGCGATCAAGGCAACGACCGATATTATTATGCGCCTTCGAAGCTCTTCGAGGTGCTCGACGAATGAAATCTCGGAGTCCATGGTCAGCCTGTTACTGGCCTAAGAGCCCGGCTTCTTGGGTTCCTCGTCGGAATCCGAATCCTTCATGGACTTCTTGAATTCCTTGATAGTCTTGCCGAGCGCCTTGCCGATCTCGGGAAGTTTGGCCGCGCCGAAGACCAAAAGGCAGATGAGCAGGATTATCAGCAATTCTTGCATTCCCATACCCAGTATCCTCATATATCTTCCCCCTGAAAAATATTATTGATTTCTTATCTTATCACAGACCTCCGGCAAAATAAAGGACTTAATATCAGGTATCCTCTATGATACAATAGGTCCATGCGTACGGAGAAGAACATACTGTATGCGATGCTCCTGATGGGATTCACCTCGCTGGTGGTGCAGACCCTTCTCATCAGGGAATTCCTCATCACATTCTACGGGAACGAGCTTACCATAGGCCTTATCCTTGCCAACTGGATAATACTAGAGGCGATCGGAAGCGGCGTTGCGAGCCGTTTCGCCGGCCGGTTACGCCATCCTGCGGCTGGCTACTCCCTCCTTCAGATAGGCATATCCCTCTACCTGCCGGCGAGCTTATTCCTTATAAGAAATATCCGCAACCTGCTCGGCCTGTCCGTCGGTGAAGGAACCGGCCTGTTCTATATAATGGCCGGCTCTTTCATCATACTCGCCCCCTTGAGTATATTCGACGGGGCGCAGTTCCCGCTCGGCTGCCGCCTCCTTTCGGATTCTTCGGAAAAGCCGCTTGAGTCTACAGGCCGGGTATATATACTTGAGGCCCTGGGATTCATACTCGCCGGTCCCGTCTTCACCTATATCCTCATAGGGCACTGCTCATCCTTTAACATCGCCTTCTTTCTTGGCTCCCTGAACCTTGTCTCGGCCATCCTGCTGTTGCGAAAGCGGTTGAACGGCTTTTTGGCAAGGGCGGCATTTGGTTCCTGCCTCATCTTGATCGCCGCCACGGTAACGGCTTTCTTCGGCCCTTCGGACGCCGCGCAAAAAGCGTCTCTGCGGGGGCAGTGGAAAGGGCAGGAGCTCCTGGATTACCGTAATTCGATATACGGCAACCTCGCCGTCACCCGCTCCGGAGAGCAGCTCACCTTCTATAGCGACGGCATCCCTCTCATAACGGCGCCCACGCCGAACCGCATGTTCATCGAGGACTTCGTTCATTTCGGGATGCTCGCGCACCCGGACCCGAAAGAGGTCCTCGTGATAGGCGGCGGGCCGGGCGGCGTCCTTGAAGAGATACTGAAATACCGCGAAGCGCGCGTCACCTACGTCGAGCTCGATCCCCTCCTGATCGAGCTTCTTCGCAGCTACCCCTCCGCCCTGACGAAGGACGAGCTCGGCTCGGCGCGCGTTCGCATAGAGTACGGGGACGGACGGCGCTTTGTCAAGCTGACCAAGTCGGTTTTTGACGTCGTCCTGATGAACCTGCCGGCGCCGTCAACACTGCAGATAAACCGCTTCTATACAA
Organism: Candidatus Omnitrophota bacterium; assembly: GCA_016929115.1. Classification (GTDB taxonomy): domain Bacteria; phylum Omnitrophota; class Gorgyraeia; order 2-01-FULL-45-10; family 2-01-FULL-45-10; genus JAFGJL01. The sequence continues at coordinate 11,050 of JAFGJL010000053.1, forward strand.
GGGAGTTCTTCCGTTCCGTAGAAAGTATATTGAAGGAAGGCGGCGAGCTCTGCCTGAGCTTACCCGGGTCCTCGTCGTATCTAAGCGAAGAGATGGGAAAATTGAACGGTTCCATATTAAAGACACTTGCGTCGATCTTCAACGTGGGCGCGATACCCGGGGACGACACTTTCTACATCGCGGCAAAGGGCCGGCAGCCAGTTCTCGATGCCGGGCTTTTCGGCAGACGTCTCGAAGAACGCGGCGTGGACACGGATATAATAACAGCCCCTTACCTAGACTACCGTCTCGGCGCATACTGGAAGGGCTGGTTCGCGGAGTCGCTCGGAAATATGGCAAAGGTTCGCGAGAACCTCGACCTTCTTCCTTCCGCCACCTTCTATGCCGTCTCTTACTGGAATGCCCTCTTTAGCCGCGGAGCCGAAAAACTTTTCCGGCTGTTCGACGCGCTGGAAGCGGGGCCACTCTTCGCATGGACCGCGGTGGCAGGCCTCCTGCTTCTCGCCCTTCACGCCTTCTCCGCAAAAAGGCGCGGCCCCGCCATGGCTTTCGCCATAGGGACGACCGGTTTTGCCGGGATGTGCCTTAACCTGATGTTCATTTACGCCTTCCAGTCCTTCTACGGTTTCGTCTTCCACTATCTGGCGATGCTGACCACTTCCTTCATGGCAGGCCTTACGGCAGGCGGCATCATCGCCAACAGAACAGTCACTAAAGGCAGGCCTGTCATGCCCCTCTTCATCGCCGCCGAAGCGGCCCTTCTCGGCTTCTGCCTTCTCGCCGGGCCGGCGATGTCCCTCCTTAATAAGACTATCGCCGAGACCGCGCTATCGGCCGCGTTCCTGCTTCTTCTGGGCATAACGGGTTTTCTTGTGGGGCTTGAATTCCCTCTGGGGACACGGGCGCTGGCGGGAATAGACGCCGCCTCTTCCCCGAGGACGGGAGGCGTCCTCTACGCCCTCGACCTGGCCGGCTCGTGGATAGCGGCGCTCATCGTATCTGTCGTGCTAGTGCCTGTCATAGGGGTGATGAATACGTGCGTATTCTTAGCGATAATAAAAGCGGCAAGCCTGGCTATTGTGCTTATGGTCAAAAGATCTTAGACAGGGGTTGATGGAGGGGCCGGCCGGCTTACTTCCATACTCCGGGTATATCCGCTCCGCAGAAAGCGCATTTCCCGTTACGCACCTCATTGGCCAGGATAGTATAGCCTGAGCGGCGGATCACCGGCGCCTTGCAGGCGTGGCAGTAGGTATTCTCTGCCGGGTGTCCCGGCACATTCCCTATATAAACGTACCGCAGCCCGGCCGACAAGGCCGTCTCGCGCGCCTTCTCCAGCGTCTCCACCGGCGTCGGATACAGGTTGGCCAGCTTGTACTGCGGCCAGAAACGCGAAAAGTGCAGGGGCACGTCAACGCCGAGATGCTCACTGAACCATTCGCACATCTTCCTTATCGTCCCCGTATCATCGTTCATCGTCGGAACAACGAGGGTAGTCACCTCAAGCCACACCTTGTTCCGTTTAAGCCGCTCCAGTGTCTCGAGGACTGTATCAAGATATCCTGCGGCGAAGCCTGAATAATACTCCTGCGTAAAACCCTTGAGGTCGATGTTCGCCGCGTCCAGATATAGGGATATTTCTTCCACCGCCTCAGGGTTCAAGGAACCATTCGAGTGGCACATGTTGCGCAAGCCAGCCGCCTTCACCTCTTTCGCCGTGTCGAGCATGTATTCATAAAAGATCGCGGGGTCGGTATAGGTGTAGGCGATCGTCTGCGATCCGCTCCGGAGGGCCGCATCGACTATCTGGCGGGGCGACATCGGCGTATTCTTGACGTCCTCGGGCCGGACTTGAGATATCTGCCAGTTCTGGCAGCTCTTGCAGCGGAAGTTGCAACCGGCAGTGGCAATAGAAAATGCGGTGGAGCCCGGAAGGAAATGGAAGAGGGGCTTCTTCTCTATCGGGTCGACATGGGCGGCGCAGACAGCGCCGTAGGCGGCGGTATAAAGCTTCCCGCTTCTCGGCTCCCTGACCCTGCAAAAACCCCTCTGCCCTTCTGAAAGCGTACAGCCGCGGGGACAAAGCTCACACTGGACCGTCTCGGCGTCGATCGTCTTCCAATACATCGCATCGTGAAAGTGGTCCGGTACTCCCTTCGAGGCAAAGGCCCTGGAGCGAGCGATCAGGTCGGCGACGCTTGATGAAAGCCCTACGCCCAGGCACAGCATGCAGCTCCTTTTTAAGAACTCCCTTCGATCCATGCGCTTGCCTTCCTTAGACCGCCAGCTTCCTGCCGTTCCTGTCGAATATCGGGAATTTTGCCAGGCCGTATTTCTGCGACATGTACTGCAACGCCGTCTTAAGTACGCCGAAGCCGTATACGACGCTGCGCGAGAAATTGATGGATGAGGACTCTTCCGTATATACAGAAGGCGCGGTTATCTCGCCTATCCGGTATCCGAAATGCAGCACCTGCAGCAACATCTGGTTATCGAAAACAAAATCGTCGGAATTTTCCAAAAGCGGTATGCTAAGAAGGACCTCTCTTGAGAACGCGCGGTAGCCGGTATGGTATTCGGAGAGTTTCTGGCCTGTCAGCATGTTCTCCGCGAGCGTGAGGCAGCGGTTCGAGATATATTTATAAACCGGCATGCCTCCATTCATCGCCAGGCCGCCGAGGATCCTCGAGCCCAGAACCGCATCGAACATGCCGGAGGTGATCAGGCCGGCCATAGGAGTGATGAGTTTTGGCGGGTACTGGTAATCCGGATGAAGCATGACCACGACGTCGGCGCCGAGCTTAAGCGCTTCGCGGTAGCAGGTCTTCTGGTTCGCGCCGTAGCCCAGGTTCTTGTCGTGTATGAAAAGTTTCAGGCCCAGCGACCTGGCGACCTCTGCCGTCCTGTCGTTCGAGTGGTCGTCGGTGACGAGCATGTCATCCACGATATCGCGCGGTATCTCGTCAACGGTCTTGCGCAGAGTCTTTTCCGCGTTGTACGCGGGCATCACAACGACGACCTTCTTGCCGTTCAGCACGTCAGGTCCCCTTTTTTAGCCTGCGATAATGATTTTAGAACGTCCCGGAAGCTATTGCAAGATATTTTTGGCCCTTCGGCGCGCTCACAGGGACTGGTAAAAATTGTAGGCCTTGAGCGAGACCTCCTGTATGAACCGCTTCGCCGGCTTCGCCGTCCTTAGGTTATGCTTGGTCAGGACGCATATCAGGAAATTGCCCTTGGGCGTGAAGACGAGGCCGGCGTCGTGGCATACGAAGTTCTCAAGGCCTGTCTTGTGGGCAACGGGCGTTTCCGGCGGCAATTTTTTCGGGATGCGGTCCTTCATCTTCTGCGCCAGGAGGATGCTCAGGCATTTCTTTGAGTAATCCCTACTGACAAGCTTGCCGTAATATATCTCTTTCAGCAGAAATGCGAGGTCTTCGGCAGTGGTATAGTTCTCGATACCCCTCTTCCTCGACTTCATGTCCATCATCTTCCGGGAGATGTTAGTATGCTTCAATCCGAGCGACTTGAACGACCGGTTCAGGTAGTCGAAGCCAAGGCGGTCTATCAGCATATTGGTCGCGGTATTATCGCTTTGGGCTATCATGAGCGTTATGAGCTGATCGATGGTCAATGGCTGGTTCGGCGGAAGCGTCTTAAGCACTCCCGAGCCGGAGACCTTGTCTTTTTGCCTGAGCATTATATTTTCGGAAAAACTCAGGCGTCTCTCGGCCGCCGCCTTGCCGCAGCTTGCCAGGATGGGCAGTTTTACCATGCTCGCTGCCGGTATGAGCCTGTCAGCGTCGATCATTATGCGCCATCCTGTGGCAAGGTCCTCGATGACGATCCCCGCGTCGTGGCCGAACAGCCTCTTTTCCTCCAGGACGTCCCTTTCGAGCTGATTCCATAGAAACTTCCTTTTTTCAAGCTCTTTTCTCGTGGGCCTCGCCTTCGGCTTGACTATGGGCTCGTTCCTCTGGAAGAAAAAACGGACACCGAGCCATACCACGGCCGCGGCAAATAGAATCAGCAGTATCTTTTTGAGCATTTATTTCCCCTTGTACGCAGCAATTATATCCACAATGGCCTGCCAGCGCAAGGATATTTTGGCAGGCGTTTATTTATAAATATAAGTTGACAATACGCTGAAATAGTGCTATCATCATTTTGTGGTAAATAAGAGTTTAGATGTCTTCGGACCGCGAGGTAAGAAGTGCTAACCTTGCGGTTTTTTGTGTATCTGGCCTCTTATATATCATAATCCACACGGAAGGAGGTAGTAAGAATGGTAAAAGGAAAAGTGAAGTGGTTCAACGACGCCAAAGGATACGGCTTTATCACTCCCGAGAACGGTAAGGATGTCTTCGTGCATCACAGCGTTATCCAGGGTGAGGGCTTTAAGACCTTAAGCGAAGGCCAGGAAGTGGAGTTCGAGATCACCAAAGGCCCGAAAGGCGACCAAGCCACGAACGTGGTAAAGTTGTAACATATACAACTGACAAAAAAAGGCCCCCGCCTTTTGGCGGGGGCCTTTTCATTTTTTCTTACGCCTTACTTGGTGACCGTTACGGCCTTTGCCTTCTGCTTACCTGCTTCTTTCGTATACTCGACCTGCACCTTCTGGCCCTTCTTCAACTCACCGCATGTCAGCAGGTTGGCGGTGGAACCGACGACCTTCGCTGTCTCATCGACCACAAAAGGCATCTCCTGCCCCTTTTCGTCCTTCACGATGATATCGGTCTTGTCGCCGCCGCTGCCGCCTGTAGCGACATAGACGATCTTACCGAAAAATGTCCCTGTCGTCTTCACGAGATCGCGCACCGGGTCATCCGACTGCGCGCCGGCTACTGCCACGAATCCCGCGAGCAGGATAACGGCTGTCAGCATCGCTATCTTCTTCATCTTTTATTCACCCCCTCTATTATCCTTTAATATTATTGCTGCTGGACAACGCGCACATTCGTAGCGCGCGGCCCTTTGTCAGATTTCTCTACATCAAACTCGACGCTCTGGTCTTCGCTCAAAGATTCGAACGTGGTATCGGCAACGCCTGACCGGTGAAAAAATACCTCACGGCCGTCGGAATCGGCGATAAAGCCGAATCCCCTGTCGCGCACCAATTTCTTTATCTTTCCCTTGTGCATACCCTGCCTCCTTTTTATCTGCAGAAACGAAACCGCAAGGTCGAGCTTTTCTTTTCCTTGCGGCCAGCTGTACTATCTTCTATTCACGCTTTATTATACCGCCGGCAGCTCCGCCTGTCCATCCTTATTTAAAAAAAGCCCCGGCCGGTTTGACCGGTCGGGGCTGGAATTCCGCTGTCCCTCTCCTTATTTTCCCGCTCCCTTAGCTGGGTCATCAAATAAAAACTTCACTCCGATACTGTAGCCGCCTTTGTCATCGGCAACGCTTCTTACGACCTCGCACTGGACGGTGTTCGGCAATTTTTCCGCCAGGCTATCGGTGCTGTTCGATCTGCTCCACTTTTTATAATTGCAGTTAACCAAAATAGTGGACGCCGAAGAGATGGGCTGCGGCGAGTACAGCAGCATGCCGGATTCGCTGATATTCTTCGCGAATACGCCGGGGATGTTCATTATATCTCCGGCTATCCTTGCCATGGTGCATATAACCGGAGCCTCGAACGCGAACCGCGGCTTGACGCGCCTTTCCGCATTGCCATATACGGCCTTGCCGGGCGTTCCGGTCATGCGTCGCAGCAGGAACCCGGCCAATATTGCTATTGCGATAAGCACAAGGTAGCGATGATCAAAGCGTTTTTGGGCGCCGCCTGAAACGCCGCTTGCAGAGGGAGCGGGTGCGGTCTGGCGGCCCACTGCCGGCTGGACCGGCGCAGGCGTGACCGATAACGGGGCCTGGGCCTCGGCAGCCTTACTCGATGTTCCCGTGCCGTCTCCGGGCACTGAAGGCTGCGTAATATTCCGCTCCACGCGCGACTTCAGATAGACCACGTTCTCGACCGATAGCGGCATTTCGGTTAATTGCGCTACGCGCGCGATCTTGGTGACCGCGTCCTTTAAGGCAGGGTCGCTGACATCCGCCAAGCTGCGGTCGAGATAATCCATATAAACTTTTTCCGCATCTGCCGGGGAAAGGCCTTTATTGGCGCTTTCAAAGGACATCCTGTTCGTTACCAGATAAGAAAAGGCCTTCTGCAGCACATCCGAAGGCAGGGAACCTATGATACCCATCAATACGTTGGCGTTTTGGTAATCCTGGATCTTTGCCATTACGGGCCTTACGCTGTGGCCGTCGTGGCCGGAATAGGACCATGGAAGCGTCATGTCATAACCCGCCTTCTCGAGTCTCGACAGATTGTTCTTGAAAGCTCCCCGCGCGCTTATCTCCGACATGATCGTGAGCCGGCCATTCTTTTCCGTGCCCAAGAATTCCCATAGCCGGTCCGCCGGCATATCGAGAGGCCATAATCCAGGCTTGTCTATATTATAAGATTCAAGGCTATACCAGTAATGTATGGTAAGGATGTCTATGCCTTCCGCGACGCTTTTCCAATAACCAAGGTCATTCGGCCAGCTCCTGAAGCCTATTGTGACCGGCGTTTTAGGCCCTATCGCGTCTTTAAGTATATAGAGCGTCTCGCCTACGAACGAAACAAGGCCCGGAAAATCAGCGTTATTGACTAGCGCTGTCGCGTTGAAAGGCTCGTTTATGACTTCAACGGCCGCCGTATAACGGTAGAATCTTTCGTCGGCTTGAAGCGTTTTCATCAGCTTCCATACTATCGCGTGCGCCTTCGCTTTCGTGACAGCATCGGTCACCAGCTCTGGATGCTCCCCGACACTGTATCGGCGCATAGGCCCCTCTTCGCTTATACCGTCTCCGAGGAGAAAATCGTACAGCGCAAGCATTGTGAGGAATTGCTTTCCCGTGGAGCGCTCTATCTCTTCCAGCGCGTCAAAAAGCGCGAACATGTCAGGAACCACGTGCTGCTCGAGGCCCGGGATCCTCGTGGGATCGGCGTCCGGGAATATCTTCTTCTCGTTGAGCCGGAGGAATTCCGTGTATGACTCGATGTCTAGTCCCGACGCTCCTGAAATAAGGTCCTCGGCTTCTTTTGTAAAACCCGTGATATCCCCTCCGTTCATATCCCAGGTAAATACGCCTTCGCAATGGCCGAACAGGAATATCCTTACCACTTCTATCTCCCGCGAGGCGAACTCTGTAAAGTCCGTCTTGATCGCGTCTTGGGCGTAACTGCTGCCGAAACCTACATGCACCACATCCTGGGGTTTCTTGCCGATCGAAGGATAGGCGTGCGGCACTTCCATTATCTCGGGAGGGATCTTTAGATGGGGGAATGGATAGTTTACGCCGATCGCGTAGCCGCCGGTCTTTTTGAGTATGGCTGTCAATTGCCACTTGTCCGGCGTCCTGCTAAAACGCGAATAATCGATCGCGGGGACCTGCTTCATCTTTTCGCTGCCAAGGGGCTTCACGACAAGCTGTTCGAACATCACGCTTATCTCGACCGGCCTCACCCACTTGTGCGAACCCTCTATATTGACCACGATGGCCTTTATGTTCTTCGGATCGAAGCCGGGTTGGGTGAAGCCTTTGGGCATCGGATACGCGAGGGTAACATCTACGAACGCCTTTGAGGGCAACCCTTCAGAAAGGGATACATTGGGGCCGAACATTATCCGGTCATTATTGTCGAGGACGCCGATCCTCGCCCGATACGGCTTTTGCCAGAAGTCCAGGGTATCCGTGACAGGGCTTATGATCATTTCTATGCGGTTGTTTGAAAGGTCTTTGTCCATTTTGGCCAGGGGCCTCATCAATTCCACCCTGTAATAAGGGTTGTTCCAATCGATGCCGCCCTTTATCTTGACCCTGGCCTCCATGCTGTAGAGGTCGTCTCCTAGCTCTTTGACGGATATGCCGCTCTTGCGGGATATCTTGCCGTCTTTGCGTATATCGAGCACGCGATAACCGCCGAGCCCCTGTATATCCCTGACCGTCCAGAGGTTGTCGAAAGGTATCATGCGCCCTTTTCTGACTGCCGGAGGCTCTACCAGGAAAGGCATCATCACGGGCATATGCTTGCGCTTGGTATGTATGGAAAGGTCGAATTTCAAAACGCCCTTTGATTTCACCTGTTTGGTTATCGCGCTCACCGGCACGGCTATATACATGTTGCCGTCGAGGTCGTGGGACTTGAGCTCCCTCTCCACGACATACCCCGGCTCGCCGATCACCAGCCTGGCATACCCTTTGTCATTCCGCAGTTCTTCCGGTACACGGATCGATAACGATACATATGATTCACCGTCCGCATCCAATATGTCCTTCTTGATGGAGCTGTATTCGAGGCGTATGCTGTTGCCGATCGATTCGACCATGGCGCTCATGGCCGGCACCCGTATGGCGTATACGCCCTTTTCGACATAACCGTCTCTCATGAACTGCCACTCGGCCTTCCCGTTCTCGAAAGGCACTTCCGACACGGCGCAATCAGTGATAAGAAATGACGGGCATTTGCTCTGCGCAACGCCATCCATCAAAAAATACTCCACAGTGACCAACACCATGTTCTCAGGATCGAATCCGTTCGTCTCGTTCTCGGGTATCTTTAAGAAAAAGGTGTGGTTGCCGCCGCGCGTTATATAGTGCCATTCGCTCTCCCCGGTGTACACCCCCCAGTTCTTGTCTTTCTCCGACTTTATGGAGATCCTTATGCGGTTCGGGACTTCGCTGCCGGCGCGGACGGAGGAATGGGGTATGAAAAGATTGAGGCGCATCGTCTTCCCCGGCAGTTGCCTGCGCAATATTTCGTAGTTCAGGCCAGCGTGATACTTCAGGTTGAGGGCAGCGCCGAACGCCTTCTTCGGAGATTGCCCCTTTGACTGATGAGCATGGACCAGAAAAGAGGGTGTCACGATCTTTGTTATATGGGGCGGGTTCGGGTTCAGATATTTTTTTGCGGCATCCACAATGCCCTGGATACGATTGTTCCACTTGCCCGCAATGGTAAGATTCTCCGAGGCCTGCCCGCCGGATGACGACCGATCTACGGGCATATCACTCCAAGCTATACCTATTAAAAGACATAGCAAGGCCGCTAAAACGAATATTGAAAATCTCTTCCTTCTTCTCCGCACATTGACTCCTTGCATAATAAATAGTTTTTGGCCGACTTGTTAATCAATAGAAAACGTAGCTTAAGTATATCACATTTTTAGCCTCTGTCAAGACAGATAACTAACTTTTTTATGGACTAATAAAATATTGTATGCGAGGCACGTCGCGCTCTTCATGCACCCTAATGAAGCGTCTTGATAAGCAACATCATGAGTATGCCTCCTCCAGTGCAGATACCTCTCCATTATAAAGAAAACGATGAATCCCGCTATAAGTAGCAAAAAGACCTGCTCGCTGCCAGACTTCTCAAGGGCCTCCGGCACTAAATGCAGGAAAGCGCCGCCCATCCAGGCTCCTCCGGATATGCCCACGAGAAGGATGAGGATCTTGTTAAGGGCCTCTTGTTTCATCAAAAGCCCGAATATGCCTATAAGCGAAATGAGGCTTACAACGACGCTCGCCCCCAAAGCCCAGATCACGTTCATATGGACCTACTTATTTTTGGCACCGCAGTCAAAATCGTTTAGTTGGGGTCGATGGCTTTCGGACTTTAGGAACTTAACGATCAGTCGGCCGACCCCTTTCAATACGTTATTTTACCAGATAAAATAAGTTTATTTAACTGAAATCATACCGCCTTCAACCAATCTATGATCTTAGCCTCTATCTGGTCCCTGACTTCTTTGGTCTTTTTGACCCCCTCAAAAAAAAGGAAAAGCCCTGATCGCGTTAAGCAACCAAGGCTATAAACCTCTCTCTATGAGAAGATAATTACTGGGGTGGATGACGGGATTTGAACCCGCGACGTCTTGAGCCACAGTCAAGTGCTCTACCAAGCTGAGCTACATCCACCGCAAACCTACATTATATCCGCACCAACTTCTTCCCGCAAGTAATATCTAAGATGTCTTTTCGACGCGGCGCGTCGAGACGAGGTCCGCGCCTGTGCCGAGAAGGTCCTTCGCGATGACCTCCCCCACGCCCAGAGGCCTCTCAACTCTAATCCTTTTTACGGCTTCCATGGCTTCCATGAGGAGCGACTTTGGTATGGGCTTATCCGTCCTGGCCGGCACCATCTTCACAGCAAGGCCTTCGGCGAGGACAGCGGTCGTCAATATCCTCATCGGGTTCTCTACTTCGGCCTTGGCATGCTTTTCGCCCTTGGGGCACTCGTTACCCGTCACGCTTACGACCTTGCAATTCTCAATGTCGACCGCAAGAGAACATCCCTTTGGACATTCTATGCACGTTATCTTCTTTATCATTTAAGGCTCCGCAGATACTCTGCTGCTATGCGGCCGGCTATCACGCTGTCCTTCGTCACGGAATCGACGAGGTCGTAGACCTTGAACGAATTTCCGCAGACAAAGATGCCGGGTATAGACGTCTCGTTCACTTCGTCCGAGACTGGCGAGTTGGTATTTTTATCCAGCTCAACGCCGGCCATCTCTATGAGCTCGTTCTCAGGGATGAGGCCCACGGATACGAGTATGGTGTCACACGCTATCCGGAACTGCGAACCGGCGACTTCATTGAACTGTTCATCCACCTTTACGATATCGACCATCTCGACGCGGTCCTTGCCGTATATCTTCGCTATCTTGTGGCTGAAATATAGCGGTATCTCGAAATCCTCGAGGCACTGGACGACATTCCGCAAAAGCCCCCGCGACTGCTTCTGGATCTCGACGACGGCATTCACCTTCGCGCCTTCGAGCGTGAAACGCCGCGCCATTATAAGGCCTATATCGCCCGAACCGACTATCACGACCTCTTTGCCCGGCAAGAGGCCCTCGATATTGATGAGTTTCTGGGCGAGGCCGGCCGAGAATATGCCCGCGGGCCTCGTCCCCGGTATATGGACCATTTCACGCGTCTTCTCCCTGCAACCGGTGGCCATGATGAGCGCCTTAGGCCGCACTGTTTCCAGCTTTCCCGGCTTAATATAGGTAAGGGTCTTGTCTTTTGCCAGGTGGACCACAAAAGACTTTAAACTTACCTCAATCTCAGGGACCCGCGTCACCTTTTCAATGAACCGTTCGGCATATTCAGGCCCTGTCAGGATCTCCTTGAAATATTCGAGCCCGAAACCTGTATGGACGCACTGGTTGAGGATACCGCCCAGATACTGGTCGCGTTCAAGAACAAGGATATCCTTGACGCCGTTCTCATATGCCGAGACCGCCGCGGCCATGCCCGCAGGCCCTCCTCCGACTATGACCAGATCGCGGCTAACCATTGGCCCTGTCCTCTTTCACAAGTTCAGACCCCCTGCCCCGCTTAGTCACTTCCGTAACCTGCTTTTTTGTCTCCTCGGCGAGTATCTTCATTATGCGCGTAGTGCAGAAACTGCCGTGGCACCTGCCTGCCTGCGCGCGCGTCCTGAATTTTATGCCGTCCATCGTCTTCGCTCCGTGGCAGATAGCGTCCCGTACCTCTTTGGCCGAGACCATCTCGCACCTGCAGACGATCTCCCCGTAGCCGGCGTCTTTCTTTATAAGCTTTTTTGTGCGGGAAAGAGGTATCTCAAAAAGGTGTATCGCGTGCTTGCGTTTTTTATGGAACAGAAGTTTCTTTTTGAGGGCAAGGCCCTTCTTCTTCAGGATACCGGCCACCATAAGGGCTATCGCCGGAGCCGACGTAAGGCCGGGCGACTGGATCCCCGCGACAGTGACAAGGCCGGGAACCTTATCCTCATGCCGGATGATGAAATCGTCGCCGGCTACAGGCCTGAGGCCGGCGAAATACGCGATGATGTCGTTCTCATCTATCGAAGGCACGAGCTTTCTCGCCTCGGTCAATACTTTCGCCAGCCCGGCGTCGGACGTGGAGAGGTCCTCTTTATCGCTGATATCCTCGGCTGTCGGCCCTATCATCGGGTTGCCGTCCGATGTTTTTATGACGAGGACGCCCTTCGATATCTTCGTCGGGAGCGGGAATATGACATGGTTGGTGAGATAATGCCGCTTCTTGTCGAGCAGAAACTCCTCGCCCTTGCGCGGCCGTACCGTGAAATCGTCTATGCCCGCCATGCGGGCCACATCATCCGCGTGCAGTCCTGCCGAATTGATGAGATAGCGCGTTTTAAATATCCCTGAGGACGTGGCTACCTCGAATTGGAACAGGCCGGCCGGCGCGATGCCCTCTACCCTGGTATGCGTGCGGATCTCGACGCCGTTCCGCCCGGCGTTCTCGGCGAGATCATAGGCTACGCGGTACGGGCTTACGATGCCGGCGGTCGGCGCGTAGAGCGCGACGAGCGCCTTGCCGCTCAAGTTCGGCTCATGCGCCTTGAGCCAGCGCCCGTCGACGATCCTCGTGCGCGGCACGCCGAGCGCCTCGGCCTCTTTTTTCAGTTGCCGAAGGCGCGCTATCTCCTCTTCCGTGAAAGCGACTATAAGCTCGCCCACCTCTTTGAAGTCGAACCCGAGCTCTTTTGAAAGCTTGCGCATAAGGGTATTCCCCTGGACGCAAAGGCAGCCTTTGAGCGAGCCGGGCGGGTTCTGAGTTCCGGGGTGGATAATGCCGGAATTCGATTTGGAGACGCCGAAGGCGAGTTCTGTCTCTTTTTCGAGGAGCGCGATGCGCAAGTTGTAGCGCGAAAGCTCGCGGGCGATGGATGTTCCGACGATGCCGCCGCCTATTATGACTACGTCATATAACATAAATTATTAATTATGAATTATGAATGATAAATTTTGGTGCCAAAGGCCTGATATCCCATATCGTAAAAAATTATTATCGCCTCTCTTGGGCTGTTTTCACGATAGACGTAAGCATTCTTATCAATTCTTCGCATTCGCCTATTAATTTATTCACTTTTTCTTTATTAACGTAATCGAATTCAGCAAGAAGCCTTAACCAATAAATAGTTTCTCGCGCTTCTTTCTTCGCTATATTCATGCTGTGGATAAATTCACTTTTTGAAATGCCTCCCTGCGCTTCCTCTATATTGGCTCCGATCGATGTGCCCGATCTCATCAGCTGTTTGCCAAGTACAAAACGGGTTTCGTTCTGCGGAAGCGACATGGCCAATTCCACTACACCTTTTGCAAACCGAAACGCTTTTTCCTCAATCTTGATCCTTTGTCCTTCACCGGCCATACAGCCTCCTTGGATGTGTCGCTTCACGACCTTTATATCTAGGCCCGAAGGGCACCTAAATTCATAATTCATCATTCATCATTAATAATTAAGTTAACGTTCGCTCGACAGCGTTTTTCCAGCCGGCGTACAGTTTTTCGCGTTCGGATGCTGGTAATCTCGGAGTGAATACACGATCTTTCTTCCAGCATCGTTTTATCTCGCGGCCGCTTCTCCAGTATCCGACCGCCAGTCCCGCGAGATACGCGGCGCCGAGGGACGTCGTCTCGATGACCTTCGGCCGGGTCACGCGGATACCCAGGATGTTCGACTGCAGCTGCAGCAAAAGATCGTTCGCTACAGCGCCGCCGTCCACCTTGAGATCCATTATGCGCAACCCTGAATCCTTGCGCATCGCCTCCAGAACATCCCTTGTCTGGTAGCCCATCGCCTCGAGCGCCGCGCGCGCGATGTGGCCC
>JAFGJL010000054.1 GCA_016929115.1 Candidatus Omnitrophota bacterium
AGGATCGCCATCTGCGCGCCGTCCCCGCGCCTGAAACCGAGCGGTATGATGCGCGTGTAGCCGCCCGCGCGGCTTTTGAAAAGCGGCGCTATGTCCTTGAAAAGCTTGGCGACCATGTCACGGTCCGTGAGGATCGCGTATACGAGCCTGTGCGCGGCGACCGTGTCATCCTTCGCCATCGAGATGAGGCGGTCGACGAGCCGGCGCGTCTCCTTGGCCCTGCGCAGCGTCGTCTCTATGCGCTGGTGTATCAGCACGGCGCGGGCCATGTTGCGGACCGTCGCCTTGCGGGGCGAGCGCATCATGCTCAGTTTAGTCCTTCTTTTTCCGTGTCTCATGGTGGTTTAGTGTCCTCTATAGCTAACTAAAGTGCGCCTTGTAGTATGAATTATGAATTATAAATTATGAATTATGAATTGTTGTGTCACTTCGTGACCTTTATGTTTCAGGCCCGAAGGGCACCTAAATTCATAATTCATCACTCATAATTCATAATTATATTTACAGGACCCTTACATCTTCATGCCGAGCCCGAGGCCCATGTCGCCGAGGATCTTATTGATCTCTGCCAGCGACTTCTTGCCGAAGTTGCGGTACTGGAGCATCTCGTATTCGCTCCTCTTGACCAGGTCGCCTATCGTCTTTATGCGCGCTTCCTTGAGGCAGTTACAGCTCCTGACCGACAGCTCGAGCTCGGAGATGGGGACTTTGAGCTTCTCCTTCATCGCCCTCTGCTCCGTGGTCTCCTCGGGCGCCTCCTCCTCTTCCGGCAGTTTGCCGAAACCGACGAATATGTCGAGGTGGCGCTGCATTATGTTGGAGGCGTAGAGAAGCGCTTCCTTCGGCTCGATGGCGCCGTTGGTCCATATCTCGAGGATCAGCTTGTCGTAGTCCGTGATCTGCCCGACGCGCGTGTTCTCGACGAGGAAATTGACCTTCCTGACCGGCGTGAATATCGAATCGACCGGTATGACGCCGATAGCCTGGCCTTCCGTCTTGTTGCGCTCCGCCGGCACGTAGCCGCGGCCGCGCGCGACGTCCATCTCGACCTGGAACTTCGCCTCTTTGGTGAGGGTGGCGATATGGAGGTCCGGGTTCAGTATCTCGACCGTCTCGTCGACCTTGATGTCCTTGGCCGTGACCTCGCCCTTCTTCTCGACGCTTATCTTCATCGGCTTTGGCGTCTTGAAGTGCGACTTCAGGACCAGCTGCTTTAAGTTCATGATGATCTGCGGGACGTCTTCCAGCACGCCCTTTATGGTGGCGAACTCGTGCTGGACGCCCTGTATCCTGACGCTCGTCACGGCCGTGCCCTCTATCGAAGAGATGAGCACTCGCCGCAGGGAATTCCCGACCGTGGCGCCGTAGCCCCGCTCGAACGGCTCGGCTACGAACCTGCCGTAGGTGGGCGTCGCGCTCGACGTATCGAGCATGAGCTTCTTCGGCATCTCGAAATTCTTCATACTTATTCCCATATCGACACTCTCCTTAGATTTGGCAGGCGCTGTTACTTCGAATACAATTCGACGATGAGCTGTTCCTTTATCGGGAACCCTACGTCGTCCTTGGTCGGCATCTGGGCGATCTTGCATGTGAGCGTCTTGGGGTCGAAGCCGAGCCACTTGGGTATAAGGCGGTCCTTTAACGTCTCGTTGGTCTCCTTGAGACGCTTCATCATGGGCGCTTTGCCCTTGACGGCGATCTCGTCGCCGACCTTGGCGGTGTACGACGGGATGTCGAGGCGCCTGCCGTTGACGTAGACGAGGCCGTGCTGGACGATCTGCCGCGCCTCCGACCTGGAATTCGCCAGGTTCATGCGGAATACGATGTTGTCGAGCCTGCGCTCCAAAAGCTGCAACAGCGTGATGCCGGTGACGCCCTTGGCCCGCGAGGCGATCCTGAAGTAGTGCCTGAACTGTTTCTCGAGCAGGCCGTAGATCCTCTTGACCTTCTGTTTTTCCCTGAGCTGCGTGCCGTAGTTCGATTCCTTCTTCCTTATCAGGCCGTGCTGTCCCGGCGCGAAATCCCTGCGGGAGACCGAGCATTTATCCGTCTGGCACCTCGCGCCCTTCAGGAACAGCTTCACGCCTTCCCTCCTGCACAGCCTGCATGATGGACCTATGTTCCTTGCCATTACACTCTCCTCCGCTTCTCTGGGCGGCACCCGTTATGCGGTATGGGGGTCACGTCCCTGATGGCGCGTATGGTGAGGCCCGCGGCCTGGATGGACCTGATCGCCGATTCCCTGCCGGCGCCCGGACCCTTCACGTAGACCTCGACCTCTTTCATGCCGCGCTCGAGCGCCTTTTTGGCAGCGCCTTCCGCCGCGATGCCGGCCGCGAACGGCGTCGATTTCTTCGAACCCTTGAACCCCGAGCTGCCCGTCGACGCCCATGTGACCGTGTTGCCCGTCTTGTCCGCGATGGTGACGATGGTGTTGTTGAACGTTGCCAGTATGTGGGCTATGCCGCTTACCGGCGCCTTTACGAGCTTTTTGCCTTTTTTGAACTTTGCCTTTTTATCCGCCACTTTTTCAGTTCCTCTCGGTATTGGTCGTGTTATTTCTTTGCGGCCGCTTCGGCGCCGGGCGCGGCGCGCGTCGCCTTCATCCTGACGACGCCGACGGTCTTGCGCGGACCTTTGCGCGTGCGCGCGTTGGTCTTGGTCCTCTGCCCGCGCACCGGCAGTCCCCTCCTGTGGCGCAACCCCCTGTAGCTGCCGATATCTATGAGGCGCTTTATGTTCGCGCCCTGCTCGCGCCTTAAGTCGCCCTCTACCTTATAATCCTTCTGGATGATCGTCGAAAGCCTGGCTACCTCTTCCTCGCTCAGGTCCTTTGCCCTCTTGTCAGGGCTGATGTTCGCCACCTTGAGTATCTTGTTCGAGAGCGTCCGGCCTATGCCGAATATGTAGGTCAATGCCAGCTCGACCCTCTTTTCTTTTGGAATGTCAACACCGACTATTCTCGGCACTTATTCCTCCCTATCCCTGTCTTTGTTTATGCTTAGGATTTGCGCAGATGACCATGACCGTGCCCTTACGGCGCACGACCTTGCACTTCGGACATATCTTCCTTACGCTTGACCTTACTTTCATCTTTTTATCCGCCTATCTTTCCCTGCGAATGATCCTTCCCCTGCTGAGGTCGTACGGGGAAAGCTCGAGGATCACCGTGTCGCCCGGCAGGATCTTGATGAAGTTCATCCTCATCTTCCCTGAGACGTGGGCCAGGACCCTGTGGCCGTTAGACAACTCCACCCGGAACATCGCGTTCGGCAGCGTCTCCAATACCTTGCCGTCCAGGGTGATCGGTTCTTCTTTTCCTGCCATTTAAGCTTCTCCTGCCTGTTTATCTAGAGCGCCGTCAATACCCTGGCGCCTGAATCCGTTACCGCTATCGTGTGCTCGAAATGCGCGGAGAGCTTCCCGTCCTTCGTCACCGCGGTCCAGCCGTCCTCGAGAACCTCTACCTCGTAAGTCCCGGCGTTGACCATCGGCTCT
The DNA here is from genome assembly GCA_016929115.1 of Candidatus Omnitrophota bacterium. GTDB lineage: Bacteria > Omnitrophota > Gorgyraeia > 2-01-FULL-45-10 > 2-01-FULL-45-10 > JAFGJL01. Next base: position 3,502 of record JAFGJL010000054.1, read on the forward strand.
ATCGCCAGCACCATTCCGGCTTCCAGCCTGGGGCCCTTGCCGGGCTTTCCGAAGTTCGGTATCTCGGGCTCCTCGTGGATCCTGGTGCCGATGCCGTGCCCGACGAACGCCTTTACGACGCTGAAGCCCTGCGCCTCCACGTGCTGCTGGACGGCGCTCGATATGTCCGAGAGCCTGTTGCCGGGCCTCGCCAGCTCTATGCCGCGCTGAAGCGAATCGTGGGTGGCGCGCATCAGCCGTTCGGCCTCGCCGCTTATCCGGCCGATGCCGACCGTCAGGGCGGCGTCCGCGAAATAATCGCCGAGCTTCACGCCCACGTCGACGGACAGGATGTCGCCGTCCTTCAGTTTCCTATGCGACGGTATGCCGTGCACGACCTCTTCGTTGACCGAGGCGCAGATGTTCGCGGGATAGCCCTTGTAGCCCTTGAAGGCCGGTATGCCGCCGGCCGAGAGTATCACGCCGGAGGCTATGGCGTCGAGTTGCGCGGTCGTGACCCCGGCGCGCGCCTGCTTCCTCACCGTCTCAAGCGCCTGCGCGACGATCGCGCCTGCCTTCCGGATCGACTCTATCTCTTCGATGCTTCTCAATGCTATCATACCAACTGCGCTTCGCTGAATACCTTAGAAAGAACGTCGTTCAATTCCTGCACATCCAGGTCGCCCGACACCTTCTTGAGGACGCCTTTTTTCTCGTAGTAAGCTATAAGCGGTTTCGTCTGCTGCTCGTAGACGACGAGCCTGTTGCGGACCGTCGTTTCCGTGTCGTCCGGCCGCTGGAAGAGCTCTCCGCCGCACTTATCGCATATCCCCTCTTTTTTCGGGGGTATGTTCTTAATGTGGTAATTGAAACCGCATTTCCTGCAGACGCGCCTGCCGGTCAGCCTCGTTATGGCGACCTGCTCGCCCGTCTCGAAATAGAGCACAAGATCGATGCCCGATCCGATCCCTTTCAGGGCCTCGTCCAGCCCCTCGGCCTGTTTCAGCGTCCGGGGGAAACCGTCGAGTATGAAGCCGCCCTTGCAGTCCGCCATCTTAAGCCGCTCCGCGGCTATCCCTATCACGACATCGTCCGGGACCAGTTCGCCCTTGTCCATGTAGGACTTCGCCTTAAGCCCGAGGCTCGCGCCGTTCTTCACCGATTCGCGCAGTATGTCGCCGGTCGAGATGTGCGGCACCTTGTATTGCTTTGCCAGAATGACGCTCTGGGTGCCCTTCCCCGCTCCCGGGGGCCCCAACAGGACGAGTCTCATTAAAATGTCTCCAAGGACGGCCGCCTAACGGCGCCCGTGTATTTTGCCCTTCTTCATGAACCCTTCGTAGTGGCGCATCAAAAGGTGCGATTCTATCTGCCGCATGGTGTCGAGCATGACGCCGACGATGATCAGGAGCCCCGTGCCGCCGAAGAAACTGGCGACCAGATACGGGATCTTCAGCCAGCTCGATACGATGCTCGGGAATACCGCTATGATAGCCAGGAATATGGCGCCCGGCAGAGTTATGCGCGTCATTACGAAATCGAGGTATTCGGCCGTCTGCCTGCCCGGCCTTATGCCCGGCACGAACCCGCCGTACTTCTTCATATTGTCCGAGATGTCGATCGGGTTGAACGTGATGGCCGTGTAAAAATACGAGAAGAAGATTATCATGAGCGCGTATACGGTGTTATAGACAAGCTCTCCGCTCGTCAGCGACATCGCTAAACGCTGGAACGTCTGGTTCGGTATAAAACCGGCAACCGTCGCCGGGAAGAGTATGATGCTTTGCGCGAAGATGATCGGTATGACGCCCGCCTGGTTGACCCTGAGCGGCAGGAAGGTCGATTGCCCGCCGTAGATCTTGCGGCCCACGACGCGCTTGGCGTACTGGACGGGTATCTTTCGCTGCCCTTGCGTGATCAGGATGACCGCCACGACTACGATGACAAGAAGCGCGAGCATTATGAGCAGCGTGAACGGCTCGAGCTGGGCCTTCTCCGGCGCGAACGGCGAAAAGAGCGCATACAGCTGGTAGACGGCCGTCGGCACCCTCGATATGATGCCGGCCGTGATGATGAGCGACATGCCGTTGCCGATGCCGAATTCCTGTATCTGCTCGCCGAGCCACATGATGAACGCGGTCCCGCTCGTGAGCGTGATCACCGTCAGTATCCTGAAGGGCCATCCCGGGAACTGGACTATCTGCAGCCCCTGGAACCTGGCCGGGTTCTCCAGCCAGAGCGCGATGAAGAACGATTGTATGACGGCGAGCAAGATCGTGCCGTAACGGGTGTACTGCGTGATCTTCTTGTGGCCCTGCTCCCCCTCCTTGGCCAGCCTCTCGAGCGCCGGTATAACGGCGGTCAAAAGCTGCAGGATGATCGAGGACGATATATAGGGCATGATCCCGAGCGCGAATATGGTGAGGCGCGATATGGCGCCGCCCGAGAACATGTTCATTATGCCAAAGAGCGCCCCGCCCTGCGTTTGCGACAGGCGCGCGAAGAACTGCGCGAGCGCGTTGCCGTCAACGCCCGGCGTCGGGATATACGCTCCGACACGGTAGACGGCTATCAAGCCCAGCGTCAGGAAGATCTTCTTCCTGAGGTCGGGTATCTTGACTATATTTGCAAAAGCTTCGAGCATAGCTTAATTATGGTTTTTCCGCTGCCTTGGGCGCGGGTTTCGCGGCGGCCTTCGCCTCGACCTTCTCAGGCGCCTTCTCTACGATGAGCGACTCGAACCTGGATCCGGATTCCGCGAGTTTCTTCATGGCGCTTTCCGATATCTTGTGGGCCTTTACGGTCACGACCTTCGAGATCGTCCCGTCGCCGAGTATCTTTATCAGGCCGCGTACGCTTGTTATGAGGCCCGCGTCTTTCAGTTCCTTCGGCCCTATTGTCGAGTTGGCCGTGAACCTGTTGAGCGATTCGACGTTGACGACCTGGTATGCCTTATGGAAGAGCGCGTTAAAGCCCCTCTTGGGTATGCGCCGCACCAGGGGCATCTGCCCGCCCTCGAAACCGGGCCTTGTCGTCCTGCCGGAACGCGATTTGGCGCCCTTGGCGCCTCGGCACGAAGTCTTCCCGTGGCCCGAGCCCGAACCCC
>JAFGJL010000055.1 GCA_016929115.1 Candidatus Omnitrophota bacterium
AATATGCCCTCGGTCTTGCCCAGGTCAACTACGATGTCACCGCGCTCAAACCTGTGGACCGAGCCGCTGGTTATGGTGCCGATGCGCCTCGAATACTCGTCGGATATAATGTCGCGCTCGGCCTCCCTTATCTTCTGTATGATGACCTGTTTCGCGGTCTGGGCCGCGATGCGGCCGAACTCCGCCGACTTTATCTCCTTGCCCTCGCTCGAGATGGAGATATCGCCAGTCGTCCTGTCGATGGTGACCGTGACCTCCGCCTCCTTGTTGCCGAGGATCTTGCGCGCGGCCGTAGCCAGGGCGGACTCTATCGCGCTGAAGAGGAGCTCTTTGTCTATCCCCTTCTCCCGCTCGAGATGCTCCAACACTGTGAGTAATTCCGGATTGTGCATTGTTTACTCCTCTCAAACCTCGATATACAGCCTCGCCATGGCGATCTTTTCGCGCGGTATCACGACGCTTATGCCGTCCTTCTCGATCACTATAGCGTTATGCTCCTTGTCCATGCCCATAAGCTTGCCTTCAAAAGCCTTCTTTCCATCGACCGGCTCGTAGGTCGTAACGGTAAGCCCCTGACCCATGGCGCGCTCAAAATCCCTGTCCGTCTTGATGGGCCTGTCGAGCCCGGGTGATGAGACCTCGAGGACGTAGTGGCCCTCGATCAAGTTCTCTTTGTCCATAAGCTCGCCCAGGAACTTGTTGATCGCCTCGCACCCGTCAATGGTAATGCCTGCCGGCGTATCGACCAATAGTCTCAAAACCATGCCCTGCTGTTCGCGTTTATAGGTTATATCCACCAGCTCGGTGTCGTTCTGCCTCAGATACCCGGAGACCAGCTCTCTTACCCTCTCTATTATCTCCATAAATACCCCTTGAATACCCCTTTAAAAAGTGCGAAAAAAAAGCGGGTTCCGACTGCTAACCCACTTTATTCCCCCTTCAGCAATAAAGTATGTTCTTTTATACTATATTATCATAATTATGTCAAGAAAATTTTTACCTAATGGTTCCCGCCCCGGCCGGGAACCAGCTACCCTTACGCCGCTTCCAGGAACGGCTTCATGGCCGCATAGCGCTGCACGAGATCCTTTTCATTGTCGTATGGCACAGCATCGGGCACAAGGCTCATGATAATAGCGCCGCCTTCCTCAACGCTCAGCGATTCTATATTCACCCTGCAAAGCTCGAATGGTTTGCCATCGATATTGAGCGTCCTGGCAGTCTCGCCTTCCTTTACGAGCTTGTCGAAATGCTGCGCCAGGGTAATAACGACTATCTCCGCTATCGGGTAGTACGCCCGCGCGTGGAAGCGTGCGCCTTTCTCGTCCTTCTCCTTGATGTAAACCCGGTTCACTTTGCCTTCGATCCGTTCAAGTTTTTTCCTGGTCTCCTTGTCCTCGGTTGCGAATACGAATACATTTGCGTGCCGGTCGTCCTTATATTTATTTAACTCGCCCGGCAGTTTTTCGGCCGGCGCCATAACCAGCTCGAGGTTCCCCAGCATACCCTTGTATCTGGGGTGTTTCTTCAATTCTTCCAAAGCCTCCAAGAGCTTTTTTAACGGACTGTTGTTCTGATACATCGCGACATTGCTCTCGAACGCGAGGACCAGCTTGCCGCTGAACGCGCTCGATACCGTCTCTTCCTTAAGACAGCGGGCCAGCATCATGGCAGAGGAGATATCCCCCAAAGCGCCTTTCGGCTCAGCGGTGGCCTGGGACTGAATCAGCTCATCCTTCGTCGAACCGGCGGAAATCGATCTTACTGGAATTTGAGATAAGCGTTTCTCCAAATTGCCAACAAGATCCGAGGGATCCGCAACGCTTATACCTATCATACCCATGGACTCCGCCGGAGCAATGTCTTTTTCGTACTTGTCCCCGATGGATACCGCTTGGCCAGACGGAACATCAAGTTCCGCACAAGTCATGGCAAATATTTTCGGATCGGGTTTCACAGTTCCAGCTTTAGCACACGACATAATAACCCCGAACATGCCGCGTATTTCAAGCGCCTCCAAGATCTTTTCTGTGATCCCAGAAACGTTATTTGTCAATACGGCCAATTTGTACTTAGTGCTGAGCTTCCCCACTAATAACTTCATGGCAGGATCCGGTTTCACTAATTTTGTCACTGGAACTTTATCAACAAGCATTCTGTCGTAATCTTCTAAACTTAATCCGTACTCAATAAGCGGCGTTGTCCAGCTTCTCGTTTCTTTCCTGCGTTTGAGCGCTTCGTCCGGAGCTATGTCCGGTCTTTTTTGCGCTATAAGCGCTAAGTAACAAGCGTCATAGTATGGCGCAAATGCCTCGCCATTTGTTAATGTTCCGTCCATATCGAATATCAAGGCTCTTATTTCGCGTACGTCGGAAACAGCCTTGCCCTTCCGGTATTCGTCCCCCGTCACGTCTGTTTCTACCGGCTCTTTCGCCTCCCTGTGCCACAGCCGCATGTTCCGCCCGTCCATAACGACGTCGATCTTTTCCCACGAGCCACGGAACGGATAAAGGTAGTTCTGCTTGAGATTGCTGTTGGGGATGGGCATGCGCAATCTCTTCTCGTAGTTGTACTTCATCTCTTCGAAGGTGTTCGCGTAGAAATGCCTGAATCCGGCCCGGCTTGCCAGTTTCACGATGTGCTCCAGGGCCCCTCTGTTCCAGTCATAGAACTTCCTGCGCGTCTCGACCGGTTGTATGTGGCGAAAACCTATGCTGGGCTGGACTTCGTGTATCACCAATGCGGGCTGCCCCTCATGCTCGGAGACTGCCACTGTGATGATGCCGAATATGCCCGCATCGGGGACGCCTTCAAGCGTAGACAACTCATCGAGAGCCGCCAGTTCCGGATAGGCCTTCTTCGATTCCTCGACCGGCGTCACCGAGAACTCGTCCATAAGGTCGCTGTATTCGACCCGCGAGCGCACCTCGCCTTCTCCGGCTTTCCATGAGAAATACGGGTCGGCTTTCAGCAGTTTCGACAGCTCAACGAATTCCCTGGATCTCATATTGCCTTTATCCGGTTTCGATAATTTATGCGCGGGAACAGGCGCGGTAGCTGGCGATGAACCAAGGGGAGCGTCCGGTATCCCGCCCGCGAATACGGCGAATTTCCCGACGATGCGCTCGTCGCGGCCCAGGGCCATCGCCATTACCGAAGGCGAGAGCGAGCCGTGCGAAAGGTGCCCGGCGAAACGGAATTTGGCTATTACGTTCTTCGCGATGAGCCATCCGCTATAAATTAGCACGGCCGCCGATAACAAGCCCAAGCCTACCATAAAGTTGGAAGGCGAAGAAACGGAATAGGCCTCAGCGCCCTCAGCGATCGAAGGCAGGGAAAGTCCGAGTAATGCCATTATTCCGATCATGGCCTTGCCTCCTGTTATTCCGGCTAGCCCCTCCCTGGTTTTTCTCTCTATGCTTCCCTCTTTCTTCGGCTCCTCCTTCTTCTCCCTCTCAAGCTTCCTCTTCTCCTCTATGCGAGCGCGGATCTCAGCCGCTGTACCTGAGGTATCAACGCCCTCCTTCATCGCCTCGAGCTTCGCGCGGGCCGCGTCAAGGTCGGACTTCGTCTTTTCCAACTCCTGCTTCAATCTCGCCACCTCGGCATCGAGCGCGGTCCTCTCCTTGAGCCTCGCCACCTGCTGCTGCAATTCGCCTATCTGCCTGTCAAGCTCGCCCTTCCTGATATTGAGGGCCGCGAGTGACCGGTTCGCCTCGTCCATCCTCGCCTTCGCGGACGCGGCCTCGGCCGTCTTCTTCTTAGCGTCCTCGGCCAGCTTGGAGACCTCGGCGCTCCTCTTCGCGACGTCCTCCTTGAGCTGGTCGGCGCGCTTCTGCGCCTCGCCCACCTCGGCCGTCATCACATCGAGCCGCTTCTTCGCCTCCGCATCGCGCTTCTGCCGTATCCTCTCCCGCACATCTTCCAGCGAGCCCGACGTATCGGCGAGGCCCGCCTCCGCGGCTTCCTTCCTCACCCGCTCGAGGTCCATCCGCATCTTATTATCGGCCTGATCGGCCCTCTGCCGCGCCGCCCTCTCGTTATTAAGGGCTACTTGCCGCTCCTCGTACATATAGAAGCCCGCGCCTATCGCGCCGGTAAGGAGCATCGTCAACAGCATCGAGGGGTACTTCAGGAATCTTGTCGCAAAGCGGCTGAACGCGCTCCTCTCAAGCCACGGCGGCAGGTACTTGAGCCGCTCCCTCGGCTGTCCGGTCACTATCTTTTCCAGCTCTTCCAGGATCTCTTCGGAACCGGGCCGCGCTTCAGGATACTTGTTCAACATCGCCACAACGAGGCCTGCCACCTCATCCGGGACTTCGGGCCTTATGATGATGCCGACTATCTCTTCTATGTTGCTTTCCGTCACCCCGCGCACGTTCTTGAGCCATCGCCTCAGCTTGCGCTCGTTCGCGACTATCTTCCGGTTCCATCTGAGTATGGTCTCGGCCGGTATCTTTTGCCTCCACTCCTTTTGCCATTCGGTCTTTTTTCCGTCGCTGCCCACGATGACCTGCGTCTCTATCATCCGGCGCACAAGCTCGCTGTCCATCGCCTTAAGCCGCGCGAGATCGTCGAACGCTATCTTGCGGACGCGCAACATGTCGTTGGGCCACTTGGGGTTCTCGTCCGTCTTGGCCAGGAGTATACGCTCGAGGGCGCGGTCCGACTTGTCGTAAACGTCGTTGCCGACAGGATAGCAGCCGGCCGTCAAAAGCTCGTAGCATATTACGCCGAAGGCGTACGTGTCGCTGCGCCTGTTTATCGTCTCCGCTTTCTCCACATCGCATTGTTCGGGTGCCATATATCTGGGCGTACCGCCGATGCCGCGGGATATCTCCTGCGAAGGCTCAGCCGGCTGGACTTGCGCGAACTGGCCTTCCTGGTCCTCCTCCGAGTCCAGGGAAACGCCCTGTAATATCCGCGCGATGCCCAGGTCCAGGACGCAGCTCGACAAGGCAAGCCGTTTTACGGAGTATTTTTTTAGATATGCCGGCATCGCCCTGCGCCGCGCCTTGACCTTCCTGTCAACGTTTTCCGGCAGCTTGGGGATGAAGAACCTGCCCTGGTCATCGGTATGCATTATGATATTGCCGGGCTTCAGGTCGCAATGGATGAGCGGCGTCCTCTCATGGAATTCGACCACTATCTTGGCGAGCGCGTGGATAAGGACTATCCTCTCCCACATGCTCATCTTTATCCTGCCGGTCTTCAGGCCCCTCATTATCTCGTAGAGCGACTTGCCCTTCTGGAGCGTCATCGCGAAGTACGGCAGCCCCGCGTACGTGCCGTCGTCGTATTTGGACCTCGGTATCGGCGCGCGCGTGAATTCCTCTATCCAGCCGGTCTCGAGCCTGAAATTCTTAAGGCTCTCCGCGTGGCGCGGATCGACCATCTTGATAGCAAGCTCGATACCCTTCTTCGGCCCCCTTCTCATATCGCTTGCCCGGTAGACGATACTTGACCCGCCGCGGCCAAGTTCGTTGACCAGCACATACCTGTCGTGTATGACCGAGCCGGGCAGCATCACTAGGCGGCCCGCCTGGGCGTCCTCGACCCTGAGCCCCCTCTCGGTTATCTGCCTCTCGATCGTCCTTATCTGGGCGTCCTTCTCGGCCCACGGCGCTGAACGATCGGCTATCTTGGCGCTCAGACGCTTTATATCCGCCTCGACAGCGGCATACTCTCTTGAGAGAGAGCCGTGCATCGATTTATACCGCTGGTACGCTATCAGTTTCTTGTTATGCGCCTCTACGGCGCGCAGATACTGTTCCTGCTGCTGCGCGTTCATGCGCGGGACGCTGGCCTTAAGCTCTTTCAGCCTTTTATCAAACGCAAAGAACCTGCCGTAGTCATCGATCTTTGCCATATCGTACTCCACCCTATCGATGCTTTCCCATAGATTGTCCAGATCGCTCTCGCGCCTCTGCAGCTGGCTGGCAAGTTCGGCCAGGTGTGGGTCCTGGGCCAGAACGGCCTTATCGCGCTTCAGGCCTTCCAATTCCTCGGCCCCGCGGCCCATCAGTAGTATCTGGCCCTGCACATAGGCGCACTCCACCGGATAAAGCGCGTCGTGGAACGCCTTGCTTTCCGAGCTGAACGGCGTTCCGGCAACGCATATATACTCCCTGTAGAGCTCCACAAAGAGCCTCTGGAGTTCGGCCCGCTCTTTTATTTTATCGACGGTCAGGAGATCGTCACGGAAGGCGGACGCGAGCTTCTCGGCGCCGACGATCCTGAGCCTGACCTTTTCAATCACATCGCCCTTGAACTGGCTGCGCACCATTTTCATGAAATCTTCGTTTATAGTCCATTCCGCGGCAGGGCTGTTATCGTTCGTAACGATGACGATATCTATCTTATGCGGGAAGGCCTTATCGGTATCCTCGACCTGGAAATAGCCTGTCTGCGAGCCTACATACATGCGCGCATGCTGCGTCTTCAGGGACCCTTGAAGCGATTTGAACAATTCCGCCAGAGGCGAAACCGCCTCGCCGGTCCCTACGACCGTTTCTATGCGCCTCCTGAGCTTTACCGGCTCTATATGACCGCGCAGGAGGCCCCTGGAGACCTGCTCCATCTCCATCCCTTCCGGCATCATCCTTCTTGTGCGCATTATCCAGCTGCTCTGCTTGATATCCTTCGCGCCGGTGACGGTCTTTAGCACGCCGTCCACGGTATTGAATTTTTCGACGGCCGTCATCTGCGGCGTTATGCCCTCGGCGATATCCTGGCTCGCCCACCTCCCGAGCTTATCCAGATAGTCGGTCGCCCCGACGCCTTCCTCGGCCGGCTCTCTTTCCAGGTCGGACCAGGAGAGCGTGATGCTCTCCTCTTCCTGCTCTTCAGGCTGGATCGTATGCATCTCTTCCTGTTGCGGCGTCGCCTGGGTCCTTTCGGCTTCGGCGTACATGGCTATCGGCCACCTGAAGCCCGCAGGGGACCTTTCGCCGGTACCGGCCAGCTCGACCGTCACGACCGGGTTCTGGAACCTGAACCGTATGTTCCGGACGCCGTATATAAAGTCCTTTACCTTTTGATAAAAACTGGCCGCGGAGTCGCTTGCCGTGCCGCTTTCCTCATCTTTCCGGCGCTCGTCCCGGACATCCGGAGCTTCGGGGGCATCCCTGCCCTCCGGAAGGCTGAAGAGGCTGCGCCGGATTACGGTCTGCATAAGAGCGTAATAGTCTTCGGGTTGGCGGCCTGCCTCGGTCCAGTCCCCGAGGTCCGGGAACGTGAGTTGCCTCGTCCATTCGCTTATGTCGGGCAGCGCGGCGCCGGCATTCTTAGCCTCTTCAAAAAGTTGCTCGAACGACACCATCTTGTCCGCCAGTCGGGCGCCGAGGCCGGGGAACTTGTTGGCCAGCTCCCTCCGGCTCATCTCGTCGCTTATGACGACCAGGTCGGCATCCTGCAAGTCCCGGCTATCGACGCTGCGCGCCTTAAACCCGGTTTTACCCCATATCCTATCCACTACCTCGGGAGGGTTTTGAGCGTGGACAAGTTCTTTCACTCCGAGGAACAGGCCTTCCTTATCCCCTGCGACCACGGTAATTCCGCCGGACATAAACCGGGGGTGCGCCAGGTTGAGCTCGTCGGCCGTCAACCGGGCGAGGAATTCGGCGAGCGGGCTGCGCGCCGCGTTCATCGAACAGACAAAGATGACGCGAGCCGGATCGTCGGGCCTGTCGGCCATTATCTTCTGCCGGATCCCGGCGAACTGTTCGCTCATGTAAGACCTGCGCTCGGAAAAGGCGCAGAACTTATCGGACATGGAGAGGGCGAGCACCTTGTCGTAGAAATCCCTGTTGAGCTTCTGCAGCCTATCCTGCAATCCCGGCTCATGGTTAACGGCGATGAGCAGGATCGCTTCCGGCGGCAAGCGCACACCGTATCTTTCCAATATCATGAACGCGTCGCGCGAATGTTCATGTATGATCCGCCGCTCATACTCGGTCATCTTCGCCTTCTGCTTCGGGCTGTAGTGAAGGGCAAGCTTTTCCGCGCTGATGGCCTTACCTATATCATGGGCGAGGGCTATGATCCTGGACAAGGCAACGATCTTGTCCCTGTCGCCGGTTTGGCTTTTAGGAAGATAGCCCCTTGCCCAATCCTCCATAGCGGCGGCAACGCTTTGGGCGTGTGCCTTGAGCTTTCCGATAAATTCCTCATCGCCACTGAGGAATGTGGGAGAATAGAGACGCCAGATGCGCTTGGCCAGGGCATTCAGCTCAGCGATAGAAAGGTCATTCCTGTCAGTGGTCACATTTGCCAGCAACTGCCAGCCGTATAAAGCGCCGATGTCATCGAGTATCTTGTCGGCGTTTTTGAGTTTCGGGTCTTCAGCGGGCAGGCCAAGGCCCTTGACCATGGCCTCCCTGAAGGCATTGCGGACAGCGTCCTTCTCTCTGGCTTCCTTCGCCGCCGGGATCGCCGAAGGCCTGTTCGCGTCCTTGCGCGCTGCCAATACCGAATCGTCTTCTTCGTTCACCAGGACGTCGAACTCTACGCCGCCGACATCGCACGGGACTATCAGGTACCCACCCGGCTGTTTGTTGACGGGATCGTAAAAGATGTCGACGCGCTTGCCGTTGACCGTAGGATAGAGATGGAGCTTCTCGTTTCCGAACAGGTTCGCGCTACGGAATGCTTTAACGGCGAATTCGGCGCGCTGGGCATCGTTCATAGCCTGGGAGTAGGAAGCCGCTGATAGAGCGGCATGCCCGGTTGCGCTGGCAATGTCAGGGTTCGCCCATACGATGTCGTTCGCGATAAACAGGCAGGCCACGGCCGCCGCCGTGAACCTGATCCACGCCTTAAAGCGCTTCTTGTCTTTGTATCGTTCCATGTTCACTCCTTATGATCGCGTTATCGTTCCACCTACGCGGTGTTTACACCGCGTAGGTGGAAATACTGAATTTACGCCGCCTCCAGCGCTCTCTTCTGCGTATCGTATCTCTTCTTCAACGACTCAAGGTCTTTCTCCACCGACTCCGCCTTCGGTATCAATCGTGCAACGCGTTTTCCTAACGACTCAACGATTATGTCGGGATGTCCGGCCATCGTCGCCGTATCCCTGAACGCGAGTTTCATGGCGATGGTCAGCATCTCTAGAAGCCGTATATAGGTAAGGTCGGTTAAGTTCTTCGGGTCTATCTCCGCGAAGAAGGCCCTCTTCTCTTCATCCGCGCTGCGGAGGACGTTAAACTTTTCGGACTTGAGCGTCTCTTCGCTCGCCAGGATGACGATATCTTCCCCTCTGACGCCGGCCGCAACGGCCTCTCCTTCTATGGCGGCCGCAAGGCTGTCTCCCTCGCCGCGCACAAAAACGACATTGTCCAATCCCATCTTCGCCAGGTCCTCTTTCAGGCGGGCTATGCCGGTTATGATCGGCTGGATGGCTGCCCTCTGCTCCTTAGGTATCCAGCCGTTCGTCTCAAGGGCGACCATTATCTTTCGGTTCTCCATCTTCGCATTGAACGCAGCCACCTTTACCGTGTCTATCAGCCTCACAGCGGCCTTGTATTCCTCGCTGTCCTCTATGCGCTCTGCCGCCTTTTTACCTTTAATATGGTCCACCATCTTATCGCTGGTGGTGTAGAAGCGCACTTCCGCGGGCGCCTCTTTTTCCGCAACCGCCGTATCCCATCCGGCCACCGGCTCGTCATCTACGTATACGCGGCTGTTGCGCGGTCCCAGTTGAGTGAATCCCAGGACGTCAAGGAGATCAGGCACGGCCACCTCCGTGCGCACGAGGTTGTCTATAAGGTCGAGCGGCAGCATGATGTTGAAACCGCCGGTGCCCAGAGCGTCACATACGCCGCGTATAGCTTCCTCAATGCATCCGCTATAGTCGGATATGGTCGAGAAATAGTGTCCTGCAAATACGAACCTTCTCATGTTATTCTCCTGTTTTTGGATGATGCCTGCTACGTAAGACCGCACCTTCTCATGAGGCGCGACGGCATTCGATATATCGTAACTATTGCCTATAAACCCTTGTTTCACCAGCTCACTCTTGACCTTATCTTCAGCCGGCTTCTTTTTCTCATCCACGAACCCGTGGACATTGAACCACACGACCTGCTGTTCGGCGGGAACGGTGTCAGGCTTTTGCTGCCAAAGCGACGATGAAGGCGGCTTCTGGGCCGCGTCCCAACGGCGGTATATCCACTCCCTCAATATCCATAACTGTTCCTTGCCTCTCCTGCGCCTCTCCGCGTTTGTGGAGTTGATGTAACTCATCGGGCCCAGATAAATATCGTTCATCATCGCCCTGCCTTTAATGAAGGAATCGATATTCCTGAGGTCCTTCATATCGCGATGGGCCGGCGTGTAATGCGCCAGGAATTTCTCGACCAAACCTTCGTCCGGCAGCGTCGAATTCTCGCGGACGAAAGCCGCCTCCCAGTCTTCCCTGAATTCAGCCGGCCATTTGCCGGGGTCGCGCGAAATATCGATGAGATCGCTGTATAATTTTTTATTGGACGAACCGAACCGCCCCTGTTTTATGCCGTCAAGATAGTCCTGCCACATGCGCGAGAACGTGAGGGGCTTCGCCGCCGGCAGGCCCCTGAAATGCGCTACGATGTTGTGGTAAAGCCGCGTGAAGAATTCCGGCTCGTAGAATGCCGGGTTCTTCCCTATCTCGGTCAGGTCGATCAGCACCTTACTCTCTTTATCGGGCATATTCTCCAGCACCATCTCCGATCGTATCTCGCCAGTTTCGGTGATGCCGCACTCGGGCGTGACCGCGAAGACCCTGCCGAAAGGCAGCATATTGAGATGGAACTTCACCGGTGATCGCTGGTTCAATGTGTCGATAGCGCCTGTCAGGGATTCCATCATGTGCTCCTCCGGCGGCAGATGGCTCTGCCGGAGGCTTACCACGATGTCGATATCACTCGGCTCGGCCTTAAGCCACCCCCTGGCGAAACTGCCGGTGATATAGTAGCGCGTGATGAAATGCTCGCTCCTGAAACGTTCCAATATCGATATCGCATCGCGAATTTGAGGCGACGCGTCATGAACGACCTGCGCGACTTTAGCAAGTTCCTCCACGCTCAGCGCGTCTGTGGCCTTTTTCTCCGCCGCGGAATCGCTCACCCTGCCCGCGCCGTAATCCGGCGGCGTCTCGTCATACGGTTTTGCCGGCCCGTTTTGCCCTGCCTGCGGTTTGGCGGGATCGCCGGCCTCTTTCATGATCTCTTTCGCGATCAGGCATCTGGCCTCGATCCTCATCGCGTCATCTTTAATGGTATCGGCTAGCGCCATGAGCTGCTGCCGCACCTCTTTATAAGGCGCCATCCTTATAATGACACGCAGGCACGCATGCGGCCTTCCGCCAAGATGCGGCTTATCCGGCGCACTCGCGGCGTCAACGGCCTCATCAAACATCCGCAGGGCCCTCTCCCTTTCCATCCCGAGATCGAAAAGCGTAGCTGCAATGTTCATCTTGGCCTGCTCTATAAGGTCTTCGTCGCTGACGTTCCTGAGGCACTCCTCGGCCCTGTCTATCCATTCCTCTGTATGCTCTTCGGCATCCAGCGCCTTGGCGGACTCGGCGCAATGTATATAGATCTGGAGGGCCTCAAGCGCATCGGTCTCTTTGCCTGTAGCGGCCTTCTTCCCGGCCATGTCGGTCAGCTCATAAAGTATCGCCGAGCTTGTGTTTACGAAAAAGTCCTTGTCTAATATGAATTCCCCGCCCTTAGGCGCCTCGGATCCTTTTATCCCGGATACCGCTACGGCGATTTTCAGGAGCGCCATCGCATATTTCAGATCGTTGTCCCACGCCTTTTCTTCCTTATTGGGATAGAACATGAACCACATGTATTCGGCAATGGGCAAACCGGCTCTTGCGATATGGGGGCAAAGCTTCGCGAATGTCACGGCCGCTATTATCGGATTTGCGCGCCGGACCTGGTTCATGACCTCGTCGATCGGCGGCATGACTTCGGTAAGCATGCCGCACGCGGCGATATCCAGAATGACATCGCTCAAGGCCTGAGCCTTAGCGTATCTGCTGGGAGCGGCCTGCGCATTTGCAAGCGCTCCGCTGAAGACTCCCGCCACATCCGCCGGGGCCGAACCGTTCTCTCTCGCCGTGCGCGCTGCCCTGCTGAGGACCCTCGCCTTCAGGACCCTGTCATCGATCTCATGGAGCGCCTTCAGGTATGCCTTTGCCGCGGAAGAGGGCCGTGACGCCATGACATGGAGGACGTCCCCATATACATCCTCACGGTCAACATCGCTTAATATCTGCCCGGCAAAATAACAGGCCATGTTTTCGAGTCGCGGCGCATGCACTATGGAGGTGGCAATACCTATCAGCATGGAATCCGTTTTCGCATTAAGTGATCTTATGCGGTCGGGATCCGTTTCATCCTTAAGCTGTGCCCTTGTCTCCGCGATGGTATCCGTGGCCGCCTTCAAGGTAGCGCCGACGAAGTCTCCGGCAAGAGCCACGTTCTGCGGCGCGTCCTTGGTCTTCAGGGGCCTGTAAGCCGACCCAAGTATCTCATCGACCTCCGGCTTAAAGAGCATGATGGTAGCAACGGTCGGCTGGCTGCCGTATCTACGGTATATCTCCAGAAAAACCTTGATAAGCCGTGAGGCGTGCTGTCGTCCCTCTGCCGTAAGCGAATAGACCGCCTCTTTCCCGCTGCCGAAGACATCGACAAGGCCGAAACGATCCGCAAGCGCCCGGATGTCCGGGTCTATCGTCTTCTCTTTCCTGTTTAGTTTCTCCGCTATCTCGGATTTCGTCAGGCCATCCTCTTCCAGCAACAGCGTGAAGACGGTATGGATCGAGCCGGGCGGCGGCTGCTTTTCCGGCCTTTCGGCAGGGCCGTTCTCCTGCCCATTTACCGGCTTCTGCCCGTTCTTCGGACGGAGAACGTCCTTCCTCACCCGCGCCTGCCTCGCCTTGAAATCGTTTATCATGTTCATGGCGATGGCGTTGACATGCGTGATGTCCCTTCTCTTCTCCCTATCCTTCTCGACCCGCTTAAGCGATTCCAATACGTAATCTATCTCATGCTCCAATACTTTGATATTGCCTGAGGCGAAATTGAACAGGAGAGAGAGCTGTTTCTCGTGCTCCGCGTCCGCACAGCCCGGAGTGCGCGGGAAATCTTTTCCCCTAAGGAGGATCTCAAGGTTCCTGAGAAACTCGTCCGTCTCGCCGTGCCGCAGGTAGAACAGGAGTAGCTCCATCTGCAGCTCGACCGGAAGCGCGCCGACGTCGCAGCGCTGGATCATCCTGAGGCGCTTATCGCGCTCTACATAGAAACGCCTGGCCAGCTCGTGTATCCCAAGAAGGTCGAAATAGAGGCCGAGCGACGCGAAACCCCGCGCGACATTCATATATTCCCTGCGCACCTCATCGTAATCTCCGAGGGCGTAAACGTATCCTTCAGGATGGCCCTTCTCGAGGTCAGCCGCCATCCGGTTCACTTTTTCGTATTCCGAAAGCAGCTTAGGGACCAGCGTGGTGGCCTGCCGGACGAGCGACTCCTTCATAAGCCTGAAGAGACGCTGCCTGACCCTGGACCGCGGGACAAGCTTGTAGCGGTCTTCCTTCGTGAACCTTTCAGTGAGGGCGTTTAAAGGAGTGTAGATGAATTCCGGCGATGTCTTCGCCTTCTGCAGCGCCTGGTACATGTCGTTCCATTCGATGAGGTAGAGAAGATAGGCGGCAAGCTCGTTCATGTCGTCTTTGTCGTTGATGTCGAAATCGGCCAGAAAGAGGCGCGGTATGTACAGGACCTGGCGCCGCCTGCCGTTCGAGACCGGCCGCACGACGTTTCGCGCGGGATCGATGAATAAAACCGGCAGCGGCGAATCTATCTCGACGACCGTTACGGTCCTTCTCAGCTTTTTGAACTTCTCGCTTTCCAGGAGCGTCGTGCCTTTGGCGACGGTCCAGCCCGCGATATTAAGGGCCTTGGCTATCTTCTTCTTCGCGATAGGGTCCTGCGATTCGGCTATCTCCGACTCCCAGAAATGTTTCCGGAACTGGGAATTGCGGGGCTGGTACAGGTATGACTTGTCCTTCCAGCAGGCGACCGCGCTGTCGTTCCAGAGATGGTATGAACGCTCAGGGCTCGTGAAATTAATATTATCCGCGTAAGTCTTGTCGAAGAGCGCCTTCACTATGTTCCTGATGAACGGCTCCGCCTTCGGCGCCGAGCCGTCCTCGCGGAATATCCATCCAAGCGCCACGATATACTTGTCGACGGCCGCGACATGCACGCCGTCCTTCTTCTTGAGGGTTCTTGTGTCAAGGGCAAGCGTCTTCCTCAGCGCGCGTTCGAAATACCGGCGGAACGCCTTCTTTGGCCGGAAACGGTTCCAGAAGGAATCGAAGCGCCTCTTCATCAGGTCTATCTTTTTCAGGTCCTCGTCCGGGAACGTGAAATCGCGCGCAAGGCTGTCAAGGATGTTCGTCGCTATATCGGCGTAATCTATATCTCCCTCATCTTTGAGAAGGAAGAATATCTGCGACGGCGTCGTGAAGAAGTCGAGATCGGACAATTTCCTCAGGCCCGTAGCCGCGGCCGCGGGGACGGCGTCAGGCCCCCTTTGTGAAGCCTCGGCCGCTTTACTCGCTTTCAGCGGCACCTCCTCGAGAGGGATCGCCTCCGAGGCGATCTCCATGCCCTCGAGCGGTATCCGCGTAACGCCGTACGGAAGCTCTCCGGGCGGCGGAATGAAATAGCGCATGAAGATCAATTCGCCGTCATCCTTTCTCTTGTAGGGCATGTAGAGCGAGGCATCCTTCCCCTCTCCCACTTTGACGACTAGGGACGGGCCGAACCTGAAGAAATTGATGTGAGACAGGAAGGCGTTGATGCGGCTCCGGAGATCTCCTTCTGACGTATTGGCATAAAGAGCGCGGGCCATCAGGCCGGCCAGATAGCTGAAGCTGCTCGACTCCGCGGTGTCCCTGTCCGGCTTGCCGTCGCGAACCTCGACAACTTCGAGACTATCGCCGTTCTTCACGACCTTAGCGATGGGCTTGGACGCCAACGAAGGAGTAAGCGTATCGGCGGCATACGAAATATCAACTGCGGATAGAATGAAGGCAACGAGCAGTATGCTGGTAAGTATTTTTCTGAAATAATTATTCGGTAAAATCATACTCTCCCGTAAATGTTATATAAGTGTAGTTACTATCTTTGTAATGTGTTAACAATAATGTATCAAATATAGCATATAGAGAGAAATTTGCAAGATAAGAAAATAGCTTTTTTGTATCTTAATGCTTAAAGCAACGATAGGCTCTTCGGGTGGATGTCGCAGGTGAAATTTTACGGGCCAGGAAAAGGCCCCTCTCTTGGCATGCCCGTAAAATTTCTCTTCGGCTATTTTTTCAGGATTGATGCGAAGTATGCGGTAACGTCTTTGACGGGGACTTCTTTGCGCTCGCCGGTCTTGCGGAGTTTGACCTCAACGGCGCCGTTCTTGAGGTTCCTCTCCCCCACTATGACCTGCACGGGAAAGCCGATGAGGTCGGAGTCCTTGAACTTCTTTCCTGCGGATTCTTTGCGGTCGTCGTATATTACGTCATATCTGGCTGCGGCAAGCTGCGTGTATATCTCTTCGGACGTCTTCTTCACTTGCTCGTTGTCCACGTTGAGGGCGATAACGACGACCTCATACGGCGCTATCGACGCAGGCCATATGATGCCGTCCTTGTCGCTGGATGTCTCGATGAGGCCTGCGGCGATGCGGTTGACGCCGATGCCGTAGCAGCCCATTATCGCGGGCCGCTCCTTACCGTCTTTATCGAGGAACTTAGCGCCGAGCACCGACGAGTATTTCGTGCCCAGCTTGAACGTATGCCCTATCTCGAGCGAATGCCTCAACTCGACCGCGCCTCCACACGACGGGCACGGATCGTCAGCCGTGATGACCCTGAAGTCGCCGTACTCTTTAGCGTCGAAGTCTCTGCCTGGATTGACGTTCACAAGATGAGCGTCCTTCTTGTTGGCGCCGGTCACGCCGTTTGAGATGCCCTTAACGCTGTTGTCGGCGAGGATGCGCACGCCCTTCAAGCCCACCGGGCCGGAGAACCCGACAGGCGCGCCTGTCGCCTTATGTATCGCCTTCTCATCGGCAAGCTCGAATATGGCGGCCTTCAGGTGGTTCTTGACCTTCGTCTCGCTGATATCGTAATCGCCGCGCACCAGGACAGCGACGACAGCGTCATCGGCCTTATAAAGGAGCGTCTTGATGAGGTCCGACGGCTTCACCTTCAAAAGTTCCGCGACCTTTTCGACCGTCGTCACTCCGGGCGTCGCGACTTCTTTGAGTGGCAATTGCTCAACCTGGTGACTTGGTGACCTGGTTACCTGGTTACCCACTTCGCCGCATTTCGCTATCTCCTTGCTCGACGCGAACTTGCACTTAGGGCAGACTACTATCTCGTCCTCGCCAGCTTCGCACGGCACCATGAACTCATGCGACGTCTTGCCGCCCATTATGCCGGTATCAGCCTCGACCGCCAGGTACGGCAGGCCGCAGCGCTCGAATATCCGGCAGTAAGCGTCGAACATCTTCTTGTAGCTCGCGTCCAGCCCCGCCTCGTCGGCGTCGAAACTATAGGCGTCCTTCATGATAAATTCGCAGGAACGCATCACGCCGAACCGTGGCCGTGGCTCGTCCCTGAACTTGGTCTGGATCTGGTATAGGATGAGCGGTAATTCCTTGTAGGAACGGACGTTGCCGGCGACGAGGTCGGTGATGACCTCTTCGTGAGTCGGCCCCAGGACGAGCTCCTTGCCGTGCCTGTCCTTGAACTTTATGAGGACGCCGCCGAGGACCTCGTACCTGCCGGTCGTCTTCCACAGCTCAGGCGGGTGCATGGCGGGCAGGAGGACCTCCTGGCTGCCCTTTGCGTCCATCTCCTCGCGGATTATCGTCTCTATCTTATCGAGGACCTTCTTGCCTAGCGGCAGGTATGAGTAGGCGCCGGAAAAGAGCTTCCGGATGAGGCCGGCTCGGACCATAAGCTTGTGGCTTATTACCTCCGCGTCCTGCGGGTCTTCCTTGAGTGTGGGAATTAAAGCGCTAGTCCACTTCATAGGTCGTTATAAGTTTCACCAGCTCCCCGACGGCTTTCGAAGCCGGTATCTTACGCAATATCTTGCCACGTTCAAACAGCATGCCCGAATCTCTGCCGAATGCAACCCCGATGTCGGCCTCGCGGGCCTCGCCGGGGCCGTTCACTTCGCATCCCATAACCGCGATGGTTAACGGTTTAGTTGGCAGTTGGCGGTTGACGCTTGACAGTTTTTGCGCCAACTCTCTCACGATCCCCGCCAGGTCCACCTGGCACCTTCCGCACGTCGGGCACGAGATCAGGTCCGGGCCAAACCGCCGTGCGCCGATAGCGCTCAATATGCGCTTTGCCGCGACAACCTCTTCGACAGGGTCCGCGGTGAGCGAGACGCGTATCGTGTCACCTATGCCTTTTAGAAGGAGCGCGCCTATGCCTATCGACGATTTGACTATGCCGGCATCGTAAGGGCCGGCTGCCGTCACGCCGAGGTGGAGCGGATAGTCGCAGCGCTCCGACATCGCCTCGTAGGCTTCTACCGTCGAAACGACGTCGGACGACTTCAGTGAGATGATTATATCACGAAAATCATGCTTCTCAAAGAGTTTGACGTATCGCAAGGCCGCGTTAACGAGCGCTGAAGTACGATCTTGCAACCTGGTAACATGGTGACATGGTAACCTGGTGACCACGGAGCCTGAATTAACTCCTATCCTTATGGGTATCCCAGCCTTCTTCGCCGCCTTTATGACGGCCGCGACCTCCTCCTCTTTGCGTATATTGCCCGGATTAAGGCGGATCTTGTCCGCGCCGGCCGCGATCGCCCGCAGCGCCAGACGGTAGTAAAAATGTATGTCCGCAACGAGCGGTATCTTTATACGCTTCCTTATCACGCGTATCGCATCGGTATCAGCGGGCGTCTTCACCGCGATGCGCACGATCTCACAGCCCGCATCTTCCAGGCGCTTTATCTGCGCCACGGTCCGGCCAACGTCCACGGTCTCGACCTTGGTCATCGACTGTATCGAGACCGGTGCTCCGCGGCCGATCCTAACGCCGCCAACCCGTATCTGTCGCGTCTTCCGCCGCTTAATCATTCGTCTCCCCGTCATTTAAATGGGGACAGATACCTATTTTATTTTGGTTACACCTAAAAATAGGTATCTGTCCCTATTTATCTCTTGAGCAGCCCCGCCGCCTTATCGAATATGCCGAACTTCATGATGTCGCTGTAGAAGATGAGCACCATGAGCAGTATGAGGAAGCTTATGCCGATATTCGTGATGACCTCCTGCGCCCTCGGCGAAAGGGGCTTGCCCCTCACCTTCTCGATGGCGAGGAACATTATGTGGCCTCCGTCGAGCACGGGCAGAGGCAGGAGGTTGAATATCGCCAGCGACGCGCTCAAAAGCGCCATCAGGTGGAAGAGGTAGATGAGGCCGAGGTGCGCCGCCTTGCCCGTTATGAAGAATATGCCTATCGGCCCGGTCATCGATTCCTTGAACGAGAGGCGGCCTGTAAGTATCGCGAATATCGCCTTATACGTGATGGCGGTAAGCTGCATGAGCTTATTGAAACCCATCCTGAACGACTGGAAGAAGCCGTATCTCACCTTCTCTATCTTCTGGGACGGCGCGATGCCCACCAACGCTATGGTCGACTTTTTGCCGAATATGTCCTTGGTCTCGCGCATGACCGGCTCTATCCGCGTCTCGAAGGCCTTGCCGCCGCGGTCTATCGAAAGCCGCATGGGCCCGGCCGGGTGTTTATGTATTATTTCGGTCATATCTTCCCAGTACCTGACCTTATTACCGTCTACGGCCAGGATCTTGTCCCCTACCCTGAGGCCCTGCTTCTCGGCCGGGTAGTCCTTCAGGAGCGAGCCGACCTCTGTGGTGAGCGTCGGAGTGCCGAACATGAAGATGACGGAAAATATGAGAAAGGCGAGGAAGTAATTGAAAAACGGGCCGGCGAATATTATCTTGAAGCGGTCAAAGACGCTCCGCGAAAGGAACTCCCACTTCTCATGCAGGAGCTTTTCCGTCGGGTCCTCGCCCGCCATCTTTATGTAGCCGCCGAGCGGTATGGCCGAAATAAGGTATTCGGTCTCCCCGCGCTTAAAGGAAAAGAGCTTCGGACCGAACCCGAACGAGAACTTCTCGACGCGCACGCCGAGCCGCTTGGCCGTGATGAAATGGCCGAACTCGTGGACGATGACGAGGACGCTTAGGACCAGCAGGAAATATATCAATGATAACACAGCTTTTTGACCTCCTCCCTCGCCCATTCCTCGGCGGCGAGGATATCGTTCAGACCCGGGTCCCGATCAGTGGACCTGTGGCGCCCGAGGACCTTTTCAACCAGCTTGAATATATCGGTGAACTTCGCCTTGCCCGAAAGGTAGCACTTGACCGCCTCTTCGTCGGCGGCGCTCATGGCCGCGGGGCATGTGCCGCCCCTCTCTAGCGCGACGGACGCGAGCCCCAGGCACGGGAATTTCCTCAGGTCCGGCTTGCGGAACGTGAGCGCCTTGACGCGCGTAAAGTCGACGCCGGCCACCGGCGCCTTGAGCCGCTCCGGGTATGTGAGCGCGTAGAGTATGGGCATGCGCATGTCGGGCACGCTCATCTGCGCGAAGACCGACCCGTCGAGCGTCTCGACCATCGAATGGACGATCGCCTCGGGGTGTATGAGGACCTCTATATCGCGCGCCTCCACGTCGAAGAGCCAGCGCGCCTCTATGACCTCGAGGGCCTTGTTCATCATCGTCGCGGAATCGACGGATATCTTCTTTCCCATCCGCCACTTCGGGTGGTTCAGGATGGACTTCCGGCTCAATCGGTCGAACCTCGACGCGGGCACGTCGAGCAGCGGCCCGCCGCTGCCCGTAAGGTAGAGCTTGCGGACGAACCGACGCTTGCCTTCGATGCACTGGAATATGGCGCTGTGCTCGCTGTCGATGGGCACGACCGTCACGCCCTTCTGGCGCGCCTTGCGCATGACGAGGCCGCCGGCCGAGACGAGCGCCTCCTTGTTCGCGAGCGCTATCCGCTTCTTCGCATTTATCGCGTCGAGGAGCGGCACGAGGCACGAATGACCGCCCGTCGCGAAGACGACCGTATCGACGTCCGGCCTGGTCGCTATCTCGCTCAGCCCCTCGACGCCGCAGACGACCCTGACGCCATTTCCCACGAGCTTCTTAGCGGCGAACGCGAGCTCCTTGTCCCTCACGGAGACTATCTTAGGCCTGAACACCTTCACCTGCCGGGCGAGCGAGGCGATGTTCGAGTCCGCCGAAAGGGCGACCACTCTGAACCTGTCGCTGTGCAGCGCCGCGAGCTGCGCGGTATTGGCGCCTATGGAACCGGTCGAGCCGAGGATGGCAAGGCGCGTCCTCATCGCATCACTACCTGTAAATAGAAGTAGAATATGGGCATGGTGAAGAGAAGGCTGTCGATGACGTCCATGACGCCGCCGAAGCCGGAGAAGTTCGAGCCCGCGTCCTTGACCTCGCAATCGCGCTTGATGAGCGATTCGGCAAGGTCCCCGACCTGCCCGAGTATGCCGAGCAGCAGCCCCAGCGTGAAGAGGTGGCCGTACGGGAACTCCGGAAGATAGGACTTGCTAAGGAGCGCGGCAACCACGCTGCAGGCCAGCCCGCCCGTCGTGCCCTCAACGGTCTTCTTCGGGCTTATCCGCGGTATAAGCGGATGCTTGCCGAAGGCGGAGCCTATCAGGTAGGCGCCCACATCGCCGATCTTCGTGACGAGCACGAGAAAGCCCACAAGCAGCGCGCCCTGCGGGAGGAACTTTATCTTGACGGCGAACGAGAGGAACCACGCGATATAGAGCAGTCCGAACGTCGTGACCGCGATGCTCGAAACGGCCTGGGACGGGTCGCGCTTGGTGAACTGCACGACGAAGAGGAAGAGGCAGGCTATCACTATGAAGAACGGCTCGAGCGTGGAATAACCCTCGACGCCCATCTGGAAGTAGACGATGACGGGGACGAGCACGCCTATGATGACGCCGAAATACCTGTAGACGGCTATGCCCCTCTTCTCGACGATGCCGAAGAACTCCGAGAGGCCCAGCCCTATCAGGGCCGAGGCCAGCAGAGCGAAGACCCAGTTGGGAAAGAAGAACGTGACGAGGGACGCCAGGGCCACTATCAGGACCGAATTGAATACGCGCTTGCCGAAACTGACGCTATCCACCGAACCTCCGCTCCCTGTTCCGGTAGTCGTCCAGGGCCTTTAAAAGGTCTTCTTTCTTGAATTCAGGCCAGAACTTCTTCGTGACGTATATCTCGCTGTAGGAGAGCTGCCACAGGAGGAAATTCGATATCCGGAGCTCGCCCGAGGTCCTTATGAGAAGGTCCGGATCGGGCAGGCCTTTCGTATAGAGATAGCCGGAGAATACCGCTTCGTCTATCTGGTCCGGCCGCAGCCGGCCGGCCTTGACCTCCAGGGCCGCGTGCCGGGCAGCGTCGACTATCTCCTGCCTGCCGCCGTAATTGAGGGCCAGGCTCACGGTCAGGCTGGAGTGGCCTCTCGTGGACGCCGAGACGCGCCTTATCTTTTCCTTGAGGGAAGCCGGCAGCTCGTCTATCCTGCCGATGGCCATGAAGCGTATGTTGTTCTTGTGGAGCTTCGGCTCCTCTTTATCGATGTAACCCTCGAGCATCTTGAAGAGTGCCGCCACTTCCTCTTCGGGCCTCTTCCAGTTCTCGGTCGAGAAGGTGTAGAGCGTCAGCATCCTGACGCCGGCCTCCTTCGCGGCCTTGATCACGCCCTCTGCCGCCTTCACGCCCGCGCGGTGGCCGGCTATCTTCGGCAGGCCCCTCTTCCTGGCCCACCTGCCGTTGCCGTCCATAAT
>JAFGJL010000056.1 GCA_016929115.1 Candidatus Omnitrophota bacterium
ATGACGCGGGTCTTGCCGCTACCCGCCCCCGCGATCACGAGGGCAGGACCGTTCACCGTCATCACGGCCGCGAGCTGCGAAGGATTGAGGTCTTTTTTGAAGTCAATCATACGTTGAACCGGATATGCACTATATCGCCGTCCTCGACGACGTAATCCTTGCCCTTCACGTAGAACTTGCCGGCCTCCTTAAGCTTCTCCTCGCTTCCCAGAGCTATAAGGTCGTTATACTTCATTACCTCAGCGCGGATAAAGCCTTTCTGGAGGTCCGTATGGATAACGCCTGCCGCCTCCGGGGCTGTCGAGCCGGCCTTCACGGTCCACTGACGGACCTCGTCCTGGCCGACGGTGAAGAAGGATATGAGGTTGAGCGTCTTCAGGCACATGCGTGTCAGGGCGTTTATGGCCGGCTCTTCGATGCCTAGCGCCTTCAGGAACTCTTCGCGCTCCTTCTCCGATTCCAGCTTCGCTATCTCCGCTTCGACCTTGGCCGATACCTGCATAACGTCTATCTTGAACTCCTTATAGTCCCGGGTAAATCTTTGGGTGAGCGTATGGTCCTTCACGTCGTCTTCCGAAACATTCAGGACGAGGATCATGGCCTTTCGCGTGATGAGCGGATAGTTGACGAGCGTCTTCCTGTCATCCGCCGTGCACTCCATGGTGCGCAAGGGAAGGCTCCTGTCGAGATGCGTCTTTAACCGGCCAAGGAAATCCTTTTCATGGATGACCGCCTCTTCCTTGGTCTCCTTGACCTTCTTCTCCGCCCGCTCAAACCGTTTCTCGATGAAGATCATATCGTTAAGTATAAGCTCGGCGTTGACCATGTCTATATCGCGCTTCGGGTCGACCGAGCCCTCCGCGTGATAGACGGAATCGTCTTTGAAGGCGCGGACGATATGGCATAGGGCGTCGGCATCCTCGATATCCTTGAATATGTCCCCCTTGGCGATCGCTTCCTTCTCCAGCTTCGGAAGGGCCTCTATCTCTATGCGCGCCCGCACGTTCTTCTCGGGGGCGTAGAGGGCGACGAGCTTGTCGAAGCGGGGATCTTTTATCTCGGCTATGCCTTTGATCGGTTTATTGGAGGCGAGCTCCTTCTCCGAAGGCGCATGGTCTGTCAGGAGCTCAAAGAGCGTCTTCTTCCCCGTCTGCGGCAGGCCTATCAAGCCTATCTTCATATCATCCTATCTCCGACTCGATCTTGCGTATCAGGCTCTCGGCCTCCCTAAGGACCGATGCCGGAAGCAGTTTTGAAGTCTCGATATCTTTCTTCAGCGCCTTCAAGGTCCCCACGAACCGCCTGAGCGTCGCGCTCCTCTTCTTCTCCCGCGCCTCCTCAGGCTCTATATCCTGCCGCGACTTTATCATGGTGACCAGGTCGCGCTTGACCTCCTTGGCGTCCTTGCCCAGCTCGAGGACGTTCTTCCTGAGGCTCTTGTAATCGTCCTCGTCGACGGTCTTGCTTCCTTTGGCGAGCCGCAGGACGTTCACGGCCTCGTAACTCGGCACGGAAGCGACCTCGGCGCCGTCCGCGTTCTTCTTCTGCAGATACCACGGCTCTTCCTTTTCCAGGAAGAAATAGGACTTCAGAAGTTTCACGGCGGTCTCTTTCCGTATCCCTATCTCCTTGGAGGCATAAGCGTCGAAAGTTATGTAACCCCACTCCTTATAGAGCTTGTCCTTTGATACCTCGTACAGCGCCTGGCCAAGCTCTATCCACGAAGTCTTGAAATTCTTGGCGCTCTGCAGGACCTTATGCCTGATCGAGCCTTCCTCGACCGTCTCCAATCTGCGCTCTATAGTCTCGAGCGATCTACTCTTTGCCATTTTCACCTCAACATTGCCACTGACATGATCCTGCCGCACGACTCTCCCGATTTCCGGTATGAAAAGAAACGCCCGCTCCCGCAGAACGTGCAATATCCCGGATCTAATATGCGGCTGCCGCTGACTCCCGATTCCAACAACTGCCTTTTATTGGCCGCCGCAAGGTCCAGGTAATGGCGGCCTTCCCTGGCCGAGACGTCGTCCGGAAAGACCTTGGCCAGCTCCGGCCCCACTTCGTAGCAGCAGCCGCGTATCGCCGGCCCGAAACCTGCGCATAGATGGGCAGGGTCGGTATTGAAATGCTTTTGCATGGCCCGCACTGTTTCCGCGACGATCCGTTTCGCCGTGCTTCTCCATCCGGCATGGACAACGCCTATGGCCGGCCTGAGCGTATCGAAGAGAAAGACCGACAGGCAGTCAGCGGTGAATACGGCTAGCGGTACCCCTCTTCTATCCGTTATGAGGGCATCGGTGCCGTCAAACGCCGTATCGCGCGAAAGCGCGCCCTTGCCTTTGTCGGCCTCGGTCGCATAGCGGATGCCGCAACCGTGTACCTGCTTCGCGCAGACGAGGTCGCGATGGTCGATATCAAGCCCTTTGAGGAACTCTTCGCGATTGGCGGGCGAACGGGAAGTGTCGCCGTGCGAAAAGGACATGTTATTGGAAAGCCCCGAATTGAACGCGAATACCGCCCTGGGAGATGAGAGTTCTCGTAACAGGAAGATGCCGCTGTCTCGCGCTGCCGGTAATATTCCGCGCATCGCAAATCCTTATTAGGTAGGCGGCGATATGCTATGCCCTGCCCAGATATTCGCCGGTCCTGGTGTCGATCTTTAAGATCTCGCCCTCTTCGATGAAGAGCGGCACATTGACGGTCATTCCGGTCTCGAGCTTGGCAGGTTTCAGCGCCCTGCCGGATGTATCGCCGCGCGCGCCCGGCGCTGATTCGACGACCTTCAAGTCGACACTCAGGGGCAGCTGCACGGCTACGGGGCGGTGCTCGTGGTACAAGACCTCGACCTCGAGATTCTCCTTCAGGTAATTTTTGGCGTCACCCATAAGGCCCGCGCCAAGAACCATCGTCTCGTATGTATCCATATCCATGAAGTGGAAACCGGCGTGGTCCGTAAAGAGGTACTGACCCTTCCTCGAATCGAGCTCGGCCTTCTCCACGATATCGGTGGGGCTGTAGCGCACATTGAGGAGATTGCCCTTCAGGATGTTCTTCAGCGTCGTCTGGTATATGGCGCGCAGGTTCCCCGGCGTCCTGTGCTCTATATCCACGACCACATAAAGGTCCCTGCCGTCCTGTATGACCATCCCCTTCTTGAGCTCTGAAGCCTTCATATGCCTTGGCCGCCTTTATCACTGCACCTTGATCTTAACGGTTTCCCTCTTCGCCTCTTTCTTCTTCGGTATCTCGATATCCAGGACGCCGCTGTTATAGCTTGCCTTGATGCCTTCGTTCATGCACTCTACCGGAAGCTCTATGACACGCTGAAACTTGCCTGTCATGCGCTCCTGCCGGATAACGCCGGGCGCTTTCTTCTCTGTGTACATCTCCCTGCTGCCCGAGATGGTGAGTATTTTACCGCGCTCCAGCGAGATATCTATCTTGTCCTTGTCCATGCCGGGCAGGTCCGCCTTGACGACGACTGTCTTGTCGGTCTCGGTCACGTCCACCCTCACATCCTGGAAACCGGCGACGAATTCCTCGCCGATCACAGGCGCTGTGGCTGTTATATCCTTTACGAGCTTGTCAACCTCCTGTTTCATGCGGACGATCTTTTGCCGCAGCTTTTTCAAGTCAATATACTCGTCCTCACCGGAGCTTTGCACCTGCCCATAGGCCGGCATGACGGCAATGGCGCTCAATAAAACGATTGTGACAAAAATCTTTTTCATGAGACACCCCCTTCTGCTAAAGCATCTCCGCTATCTGGATGGCGTTGAGCGCCGCGCCTTTGCGGATATTGTCGCTCACGACCCACATGGAGATGCCGTTCTTCACTGACTCGTCCTGCCTGATCCTCCCGACCAGCGTATCGTCCTTCCCTTCGCCGTCGATAGGCATCGGATACTTGCCGTTCTTGGGATCGTCTATGACCTTCACCCCCGGCGTCTTTTCCAGAAGCTTGCGGACTTCTTCCGGACCGATGTGTTTCTCGGTCTCTACGCTCACGCTCTCAGAGTGGGCGAAAAAGACCGGCACTCTCACGCACGTGGCATTTACCTGGATATCCGGCGCCTCCATTATCTTCCTCGTCTCGCTAACCATCTTCATCTCTTCCTTGGTGTAGAGGTTGTCGAGAAAGACGTCTATCTGCGGGATGAGGTTGAACGCTATCTGATGGGGAAACTCTTTCGGGACTATTTTTTTGCCGTTCAGGAAGTCGCTCGTCTGCTCGCGCAGTTCAGTTATCTTCTTCTGCCCGGCTCCGGAGACCGACTGGAATGTGGTCACGACTATCCTCTTTATCTTAGCGGCCTTGTGGATCGGATATAGCGCAACGACCATCTGGATGGTCGAGCAGTTCGGGTTCGAGATGATGCCTTTATGGTCCTTTATGCGATGGGCGTTCACCTCAGGCACGACGAGCGGCACATCGTTATCCATCCTGAAAGCGCTGGAATTATCTACGCAGACAGCCCCGGCCTTCACAGCGCTCGGCAGGAACTCGAGGCTCCTCGATGCGCCTGCGCTTGCCAGCACTATGTCGACGCCCTTGAACGAATCGTGCGTCAGGACCTCGACCGGATACGACTTGCCACCGAATTCAAGTTTTTTTTCGGCCGAACGCTCTGAAGCAAGGAGCTTCAGGTTCTTGATAGGGAACTTCCTCTCTTCCAATATCCGCAGGAAACAATTGCCGACCGCCCCGGTCGCGCCCATTACCGCGACATTATAGGCTTTGCTCATAACGACCCCGCAACAAGATCGCCGATCTCTTCGGTCGAATAGCCCATCTTTCCGGCCGCGAGACTTTTCAGCTTGGTTTGGACTATATTTATAACGGCGTTCTCCACCGCTTTTCCCGCCTCCTCTTCTCCGATATTTTCCAGGAGCATCCCCAGCGCGCATATAGCCGCGAGAGGATTTATTACATGCTTTCCCGTGTACTTGGGCGCAGAGCCGCCGATAGGCTCGAACATCGAGACGCCTTTCGGGTTGATATTGCCGCCGGCCGCTATCCCCATGCCGCCCTGGATCATGGCGCCAAGGTCGGTGATGATATCGCCGAACATGTTGTCGGTCACTATCGTATCGAACCACTCGGGGTTCTTCACGAACCACATCGTCGTCGCGTCAACATGCGCGTAATCCGTCTTGATATCGGGATAGTCTTTCTTCACTTCATCGAACGTCCTCTGCCAAAGATCCCACGCATAGGTCAGGACATTGGTCTTGCCGCACAGCGTGAGGGTCTTGCGCTTGTTGCGCTTGCGGCAATATTCGAACGCGTAGCGGATGCAGCGCTCAACGCCCTTGCGCGTATTGTGCGATATCTGTATGGCGACCTCTTCTTCGGTCCCCTTATCCACGAACTCGCCCATACCCTTATACAAGCCCTCGGAATTCTCCCTTACTACGACGAAATCTATGTCCTCCGGTCTTTTGTCCTTCAGGGGGCAGAACGCGGAATTATATAATTTCACGGGCCTCAGGTTTATGTACTGGTCGAGGCCGAACCGCGTCTTCAGTAATATACCCTGCTCAAGGATGCCGGGCTTCACATCAGGGTGGCCGATGGCGCCGAGATATATTGCGTCGAATTTCTTGAGGCCGGCTACTTCCTTATCCGTAACCGTCTTGCCTGTCTTGAGATACCGGTCTCCGCCGTAGTCGAACATCTCTTCTTTGTAAACGAACCCAAATTTTTTGGAAGCGGCCTTAAGGACCTTCAGTCCCTCGGCAACGACTTCCGGGCCGGTCCCGTCGCCCGGGATGACGGCTATCTTATAAGATCTGTCTTTCATCTTTTCCTCTTTGATATCGAGTTCATCAACCCGCCGTTGGCTATTATCTGCTCCATGAACGGCGGGTACTTTTCGATTTTATACGCCCTCTTCTTGGTAAGGTCTTTTATAACGCCGCCATGCGTATCGACCGATACGGTATCGCCCTTCGCGATGCCTTTCGAGGCCTCTGGCGACTCCACGATCGGAAGCCCTATGTTTATGGAGTTACGGAAGAATATCCTGGCAAAACTCTCCGCTATGACACACGAGACGCCGGCCGCTTTGATAGCGACAGGGGCATGCTCCCTCGAAGAGCCGCAGCCGAAGTTCCTGCCTGCCACGATGATGTCGCCGGATTTCACTTTATGCGCGAAATTCTTATCGGCGTCTTCCATGCAATGCCGTGAAAGCTCCGCCTTATCGGTCGTATTCAGATAACGCGCCGGTAATATCTCGTCGGTATTTACGTTATCCCCGAACTTATGCGCTTTTCCCTTGCATGCCATGCTATTTCTCCATACAGCTTAATCCAAATCACAAATTACAATTAACAAATTACAAACAATAAACAAATTACAAATAACAAACTTTTTGTGATTTGGAAATTGTGATTTGTAATTTATTCATTACACCACCTCATCCGGATGCGCTATCTTGCCCTTGACCGCGCTCGCCGCCGCCACCGCGGGGTTCGACAGGTAGACCTCGCTGTTCGGATGGCCCATCCTGCCGACAAAGTTCCTGTTCGTCGTCGCTATGGCGCGCTCGCCTTCGGCCAGGATGCCCATATGGCCGCCGAGGCACGGCCCGCAGGTCGGTGTCGAGAAGACGCCGCCGGCGTCTATGAATATCTTCGCCAGGCCTTCCTTCATCGCCTCGAGATATATCTTTTGCGTGGCCGGGATGACGATGAGCCGGACATTCGACCTGGCCTTCTTGCCTTTCAGTATCTTGGCCGCTATCTCAAGGTCCGAGAGCCTGCCGTTCGTGCAGGAACCGATCACGACCTGGTCTATCGCGACATCCTTCAGGCTCTTGACCGGCTTTACGTTGCTGGGCAGGTCGGGGCACGCTACGACCGGCTCGACGGCGCGGGCGTCTATCTCTACCGTCTCGTTATATACGGCGTCCTTATCGCTGGCGTAGAACTTCCCGTCGCCCGGCCTGCGCTTCTCCTTCTTGATCGACCTCAGATACTGGCGGGTTATCTTATCGGGAGCGATGATGCCGTTCTTCCCGCCCGCCTCGATCGCCATATTGCACATGGTGAGCCTGTCATCCATCGGAAGCTTCTCTATCGTCTCGCCGCAGAACTCCATCGCCTTATAACGGGCGCCGTCCACGCCTATCTTCCCGATGGTATAGAGGATAAGGTCCTTGCCGCCGACCCACTTTCTGGGCTTGCCGTAATAGACGAACTTTATCGACTGCGGCACCTTGAACCAGCATTCTCCGGTCGCGAAGGCCGCTGCCAGGTCAGTGGAACCCACGCCCGAGGCGAACGCTCCGAGCGCCCCGTACGTGCAGGTGTGGGAATCGGCGCCGATGATGAGATCGCCGGGCAATACCAGCCCCTGTTCGGGCAAAAGCGCGTGCTCGACACCCATCTTGCCGACCTCAAAATAGTTGGTCAGGTTGTGCTTTTTGGCGAAGACGGCCAGTCTCTTGCATTGGTTGGCGCTCTTCATGTCCTTTGCCGGAGCGAAATGGTCGGGAACGAGCACCACCCTCTTCCTGTCAAAGACGTCCTTGGCGCCGAGCTTTTCGAACTCCTCTATGGCAAAGGGCGCCGTGATGTCATTGCCGAGGCATATATCGACCTTTGCCCTGATGAACTCTCCGGGATGTATCGCCTTCAGCTTCGTATGTTTTAAAAGTATTTTTTCTGTTATTGTATATCCCATTTCTTCCCCTACTCCCTACTCCCAACTCCCAACTTATATCTCCTTCATCACCGCTATTTCCTTGCAGTTGGGAAAATAGACGCATTTTATACACTCGCTCCATATCTTGTGCGGCAGTTTTCGCTTACTGATCTTCCTGAACCCGAAGCGCTCGAAGAATCCCGGTATATATGTAAGCGCGAATATCTTCTTTATCCTTAGGGTCTTGGCGTCCTTCAGGCAGCTTTTGATAAGGTTCGAGCCTATGTCATGTCCGGTCTTGTTCGGCGCCACGGCCAGGCTTTTTATCTCCGCAAGGTCCTCCCAGTCGATGCTCAGGGCGCAGCAGCCGTAGACCTTCTTCCCCTCTGAATAAACGAAGAAATTCCTGATGTTCTCGTAGAGCTCGTTCAGCGAGCGCGGAAGCATCTTGTCACGCCTTGCGTAATAATTGACGAGCTTCTGTATCTTCTTTACATCGTTGACGTTCGCTTTTCTTATCATGCCTTCCTTTTCCTGAAGCCGGCCTTATCCTTGAAGACACAGAGGCCGTATAAAAGACAAACCCCACATAGGGGGTTTTGGGCCCTGCAGGTCTTTCGGCCGTGTTCTATTATACCTAAATGGAGATCATATATCAAGTGATTAGGTACTATACGAGATAGCGTCTCGTGCGCTTCTTCTATGCTGACGCCGCCGATCAGGCCGAGCCTTTTTGCCACCCTGAATATATGGGTATCGACCGGCATCGCCGGCTTGCCGAAACCGAATAAAAGAACGCACGCCGCGGTCTTCGGACCGACGCCTTTAAGCGACCGTAAGTACGAAGCGCCCTCCTCAACGCTCAGGTCCTTTAGAACAGCCAACGTTATGCTGCCCTCCCGCCTCTTTATCTCGGCCAGCACCTCTTTTATCCTCTTCGCCTTGATATTGGCGAGGCCGGCATGCCGTATAGCGGCTGCTATCTTGCGGGTATCGGAGCCAAGGACACGCTCCCAGGCTCCGAACCTCTTCTTGAGGGCATAAAAGGCCGGCACCGAGTTCTTATCGCTGGTGTTCTGTGAAAGGATGGTGCGGACGAGCTCATCGACAGGGTCGGATCTCTTAAATGCCGGCCTCTTGCCGTAGGTCTCGTCGAGGGCTTTCGTTATCTTTATTATCTTATCGGCAGGTTTCATGGAGATCGCGGCTTCTTTCTGTCTATGCGACATCTCGCCGAAGCACTCCGGCCAATAGCACGTGAATGCGAAGGCGGATAAAAGAGGCACTATTATAATGCAAAAAACGGATATAGTAAAGGGCGCGCTTCGCATGAAGCGCGCCCTTTGAATGCTTCAGTTGTCAGAGGCGTTATGCCGCGACTTCGACCAGCCGCGCCAGCTTCTCCTGGTCCGCCAGATCGTCCTTGAACCTGACGATCCTCGGCAGCATCCTGACGAGCCAGAGCGCGTTCTTGGCCAGGTCCTCTATTACGTTCGGCGGGACATCGTTGCCGGTGAATACCCTGTATGCCATTTCAAAAAGCGTCTTGTCGTTATAGATGATGCCTATGCCCATGATCGCCATCGCGTTCAAGTTCACGAAGGGGACCGAAAGTTCGTCGATGTTGTCTATCCTGTTGGCCGTGATAAAGCAGTAGTCCTCGGTCGCCTTGCCGCTAACCGCGGAAGTGTCAAAGCCCTTTGTCAGAGTCCCCTCGTCAAGGACTATGACCTTGAGCCCCTGGGCTATCCGCGCATTCATGTTCAGGACCATCTCCTCGCGGCTGCCAACCTCTATCACACCCCCGGGGAAGACCTT
This sequence comes from Candidatus Omnitrophota bacterium, assembly GCA_016929115.1. Classification (GTDB taxonomy): domain Bacteria; phylum Omnitrophota; class Gorgyraeia; order 2-01-FULL-45-10; family 2-01-FULL-45-10; genus JAFGJL01. Next base: position 9,473 of record JAFGJL010000056.1, read on the forward strand.
CCGCAGGTGCTGCTTCATGACTTGGAACTCTTTCTTGATCTTGTCGTTTAAGGTGCCCTTCTTCCTGCCTATGATCGATTCGGGCAGGTCCTTCTTCATGATGACGACGAGCTTTTGCATGTCGAACTTGCCCTGGGAATTGAGGTCCAGATGCCTGTTCAGGATACCGGTCAACTGTCTTACATGGGCGATAGCCGCGTCGACCGTCTCGGTCTTTATCTCCGTGACCGCGTCATCTTTTCTGCCTTCTCCCGGAATGAGGTTAAGCGATTGATCCATCACGTTCTTCCGTATGCCTGACATAAGCTTCTTCGGCTCGATCCCGGCCGCCTTCACGGCCTCTTCGTTGCCGAGCGCCGCGGCGAGAAGATCTACGATCTTCCTGCCGAAGATAAGACCGCCCGCGCTGTCAGTCTCCGCCTTATCGATGATCGCGCTGGCGACAGGGTCCTTTTTCAATACTTCCATAAGGGCGTCTTGCGCGCTGACCACGAAGTTGCCGGAAATGACCAAACTGAAGAACTTATGCGTGTCGTAGATCTCATAAGCCCGTTTCAATATATCGGTAAGCGACAAAGCTTGCGCCGAATCGATATACACGGTCGCTTTGTCTACCCGCGCCGTCACATATTCATCCGCTTTAGATATCGGTTTCCGATTGGCCGGGTTGACGGCGCTCACGAGCATATCGCCGCTCTCCCCGGGAAAAACGCAGAGGTTTACCCTGTTCATGTCCCGCGCGGATTCAGACATGGAATTGACCGCGGTTATGGCAAGCTCTATATTCTTTCCTGACGGATGGGTCAGGGTCGGCGTAGCGGGGAGCTCCACAAGGTTATCCGCCGGTTTGGCCGGACCAAGAACGTTTATGGCGCGCAGTTCATCGAGAGTATAAAGGCCGCTGTCCTTGAGGTCCACCTTGCCCTGGACAGCCGCAAGGGGCTCGACCTTCGTCTTCGCATCCTCGATATCCGTAAGCCCTATATCGGCCGATACGCACACGCCACCCTGCAGGATAACGGCCCGCCTTTGAGCGTCTTCGGTAATAAGGGCGGCCGCCTTTGTCGTCGCGTCCTCGGCGATCGCCCTGTCTATCTCGTCAGGAACGCGCGACCTTATGGCATAACCGAATACCTCCCGGTAAACGTCCTTCGGCCCGACAAGGCCTGGCAATTCCAGCTCAAGGGCTTCCGTCACGAAGTCGGATATGCCTAATTCATTAAGGATGAGGTTGCCCTGGACATCCGTCTTTACACGCGAGAACCTTACCTTTAATAATGGGTTCGCATCGAGGACCTTCTGCAGCAGCGGATCGCCCTTAGACATCCTGAACCCTTCGGATACTAGCACCGTGGCCGCTCCATACTTTGTCATGCGCTCCCTGACAGCGGCTACTATATCTGAAAGGGATACGACAATATGGCCCTTCTCGTCCACCGACCACTCCGGGACCGCCATCACTATGGTAGGCGCGACCATGGACATCTTGTTCTCTTCGGCCCCTGTGGTATCAGTTCCGGGCCTCATATCGCCCGCTCTTACCGTAAGGTAGCCCATGTCCCGCCCCATCACTTCGATAACAGCACACTTGTTGGAGCTGGGAAGCGGCGCGGCCCTGAGGG
>JAFGJL010000057.1 GCA_016929115.1 Candidatus Omnitrophota bacterium
AGTTCGAAGTGCCGCGCGAGATGAACCCGTTCCTGGGGTGGCGCGCGATCCGTTTCTGCCTGGCGCGGCCCGACATCTTCAAGGCGCAGCTAAGGGCCATACTGAGGGCGTCCGTATACGGCAAGATCAAGATCATGTACCCGATGATATCGGGCCTGCAGGAGCTCAGGCAGGCGAACGTCATACTGCAAGAAGTGAGGGATTCGCTCAAAAAAGAATCGCTCCCGTTTGACGAAAAGATCGAGATCGGCGCGATGATAGAAGTCCCGTCGGCGGCCCTGACGAGCGACATCCTGGCGAAGGAAGCCGACTTCTTTTCGATCGGTACGAACGACCTTATACAGTACGCCCTCGCGGTTGACAGGGTCAACGAGAAGATAGCATATCTCTACGAACCGGCTCATCCCGGCGTTCTGCGGCTGGTCAAGAACATAATCGAGAACGGCCACGCCGCCGGGATCTGGGTAGGGATGTGCGGCGAGATGGCCGGCGATATCAATATGACGCTCATACTTCTGGGGCTGGGGCTTGATGAGTTTAGCACTTCACCGATCATGGTCTCGGAGATCAAGCGTATCATACGCTCGGTCACAATGGAACAGGCTAAGGTGATCGCCCAGGAAGCCATCACGTTATCGACAGGCAAAGAGGTCGAGGAGTTCGCCAGGAAAAAGTTGGTAGAGATCGTCCCCGAGATGATGCTGGAGATGGAGGGTTAACGACTTGGAGGTTCTTATACTGGCGGCTGGCTACGCGGTAAGGCTGCAGCCGCTGACACTGGACAATCCCAAACCGCTGCTCGAAATAGGCGGGCGGAAGATAGCCGACCGGTTACTTGACAAAATAGCGCGCATAAAAGGCGTTAGCGCTGTTTACGTAGTCGTCAATAATAAGTTTTTCGAGCACTTCAAGCGCTGGGCAAAGGATTCACCGGATAAGAACAAACTGTCGCTCATAAACGACGGCACGGATTCGAACGAGAACAGGCTGGGGGCCATAAGGGACCTTGAGCTGTCTATCAGGGAAAAGGCCACAGACGATGATCTGCTGGTAATAGCCGGCGACAATCTCTTTGAGTTCGACCTGGCGGATTTTGTACGGTTCGCGCAAAGCCATAGCGACGGCGTTTCTGTCGCGCTGCATGACATAGGCGACGTGGAAGCGGCCAAGAGATTCGGGGTGGTCAAGGTCGGAGCTGACGATAAGGTGGTCGAGTTCGAAGAAAAGCCGCTCATGCCGAAATCGACCCTTGTATCGACCGGGATATATTATTTTCCCAAGGACAAGCTGTCATTGATACCCAAATACGTCTCCGTCACCGATAAGAAGACGGATGCTCCGGGATATTGTATAAGCTGGATGAGCTCGGTCGATAACGTATACGGCTTTGCATTTTCTGAGGACTGGCATGATATAGGTGATATGGAGACTTACAGGAAAGTGGATGAAGCATATAAACAAAAGGAGAGGTAGGGACATGGCAAAGAACAAGTTTTTGTTCACGTCTGAAAGCGTGACGGAAGGGCATCCCGACAAGGTATGCGATCAGGTCTCCGATGGCGTGCTTGACACCGTCCTCGCGCAGGACGAGACAGGCAGGGTCGCCTGCGAGACATATGTAACGATGGGCCTCATCATAATAGGCGGCGAGATAACGACAAAGGCGTATGTGGATATACATAATCTTTGCCGCGATATATTGAAGCACATAGGCTATACGCATCCTAAATACGGTTTCGATTACCACACGTGCGCGATACTGAACGCCATACATACCCAGTCCCCGGATATAGCGCTTGGCGTCGACAAGGGAGGCGCGGGCGATCAGGGCATGATGATGGGATACGCCTGCAGGGAAACGCCGGAACTCATGCCGCTTCCAATAATGCTCGCGCACCAACTCTGCCGCAAGCTCGCGGAAGTCAGGAAAGAGAACGTACTTAAGTACCTCGGCCCGGACGGCAAGTCGCAGGTGACGGTAGAATACCACAACGGCAAACCGGCGCGCGTCACATCTGTCGTGCTGGCGTCCCAGCATACCGAGGATGTCGTGGACAAGAAGACGGATATGATGTCCGAGGACGCAAGGCGCGAGATCATAGAAAAGGTGGCAAAGCCGGTCCTTAAAAAGTACCTTGATAAGGATACGAAGTTCTATATCAACCAGACCGGAAAGTTCGTTGTCGGCGGGCCGCAGTCCGATACCGGTATGACGGGCCGCAAGATAATCGTGGATACTTACGGCGGCGCGGTGGCCCACGGCGGCGGCGCCTTCTCCGGCAAGGATCCTACGAAGGTCGACCGTTCCGCCGCCTATATGGGCAGGTATATCGCGAAGAACCTCGTCGCGGCGGGTATCGCCGATAAGCTGATGATACAGGTCGCCTATGTCATCGGCAAGCCGGAACCCCTCTCCGTCATGGTCGACACCTACGGCACGGGGCATGTAAGCGATGAGAAGATCATAACTATAATCAAGGAACATTTTGAGCTTACCCCGCACGGTATAATAGCGGCCCTAAACCTGCGCGATTCCGACGGCATGAGATACAGGAATACCGCGGCCTACGGCCATTTCGGGAGGAACGAAGAAGGCTTTACTTGGGAAAAGACGGACTTGGCGAAAGACTTGCGGAAGTACGTGAAGTAAGGGAGAAGATGATGAAATACGATATCAAGGATATAAAACTGGCGAAGCAGGGAAGGCTGCGCGTCGAGTGGGCGAACGAGTACATGAAGGTGCTTTCGCTCATACGCAAACGCTTCGCAAAAGAGAAGCCGCTTAAGGGCATAAAGGTGGCGTGCTGCCTTCACGTCACGACAGAGACCGCTAACCTGGCCCATACGCTCAAGGAGGGCGGCGCCACCGTCTCTGTATGCGCGTCAAATCCGTTAAGCACGCAGGATGACGTCGCAGCGACGCTGGTGAAGGACTTTGGTATAAGCGTCTTCGCGATCAAGGGCGAAGATAACAAGACTTATTATAAACATCTTAACAGCGCCCTCGACGCCGCGCCCAACATCACGATGGACGACGGCGCTGACCTCGTTTCCGAGATCCACAAGGCGCGAAAGAACCTGGCGAAGGGCATCATGGGCGGGACCGAGGAGACGACGACCGGCGTCATCCGCCTTAAGAACCTCGCCCTGAACGGTATCCTCATGTACCCGATCGTCGCCGTCAATGACGCCGACACAAAACACCTTTTCGATAACCGCTACGGCACCGGGCAGTCTACGATCGACGGCATCATACGTGCCACGAACGTCCTGCTTGCCGGCTCGAACTTTGTCGTCTGCGGCTACGGCTGGTGCGGAAAAGGCGCCGCTATGCGCGCCAGGGGCATGGGTGCGAACGTCATCGTTGTGGAGATAGACCCGGTTAAGGGCATCGAGGCCGCGATGGACGGTTTCAGGGTCATGCCGATAAAAGAGGCGGCGAAGATAGGCGACGTCTTCGTGACGCTGACCGGCAATGTAAACGTTATACGCAAAGAGCACTTCCCGACGATGAAGGACGGCGTGATAATCTCGAACTCCGGACACTTTAACGTCGAGCTTGACATACCGGGCCTCGAAAGCATATCGGCCAAGAAGCGCCGGATACGCGAATTCGTCGAAGAGTATACCTTAAAAGGCGGCAAGCGCATAAACCTCCTCGGTGAAGGCCGGCTCATAAACCTGGCCGCGGCCGAGGGGCACCCGGCGAGCGTCATGGACATGAGCTTCGCGAACCAGGCGCTGTCATGCGAATATGTCGCGAAAAACCATAAGAAATTAAAAAAGGACGTATACAGGGTGCCCGAGGCCATCGATAAAGAGATCGCGCGTCTCAAGCTGGAGTCGCTCGGTATATCCATTGACACGCTGACCGACGAGCAGAAGAAGTATCTTGCGAGCTGGGAGCTGGGGACGTAAAGATTAAAATTAAAATATACAAATTACAAACATCAAAACCTGCATTTTGGTCATTTGGTCATTGTGATTTGTCCATAATTTGAAATTTGTGATTTGGAATTTAACATGTAAAAAAAGGAGATAGAGATGCCGAAGATCGATATGGATAAATTCGTAATGACGCTCATACTCAATGACAGCATAGAGGAAAAGAAGGCTATCGCCAAGAAGATATTCGCCATGGCTTACAAAAAGGGCATATACCCTTCCAGCATCCAGGAGCTTTATATGGCGCGCGGTAGGGGCGAGGTCCCGCCTACGTTCACCGTGCCGGCCATCAACCTGAGGGTGCTTACCTATGACCTGGCAAAGGCCATCTTTCGGGTAGCGAAAAAGAAGAACTCGGGCGCTTTCATATTCGAGATCGCGAAGTCGGAGATGGGCTACACGAACCAGCCGGCCATCGAATACACCAGCGTCGTACTCGCGGCGGCGATCAAGGAAGGATGGGAAGGGCCGGTATTCATCCAGGGCGACCATTTCCAGGTCAGCGCGAAGAACTTTAAGCAGGACCAGGAGAAAGAGCTTGCCAGCTTAAAGGCGCTTATATTGCAGGCGATCGAAGCCGGTTTTTACAATATCGATATCGATTCGTCAACTCTCGTCGATCTCACACAGAAGAGTTTAAAGAAGGAGCAGGAGTTCAATTATGAGGCGTGCGCGAAGCTCACCCACTTCATACGACAGAACCAGCCGCGCGGCGTCGAGATATCCGTAGGCGGCGAGATAGGCGAGGTCGGAAGCAAGAACTCCACACCCGAGGAATTAAGGGCCTTCATGGAAGGTTTCCGGCACAGGCTCAGGAAGGGCCTTTCCGGTATCTCCAAGATCAGCATCCAGACCGGCACCTCTCACGGCGGCGTAGTGCTTCCTGACGGGACGATAGCTAAGGTGAAACTTGATTTTGACACTCTGCAGAACCTTTCGAAAATAGCGCGCGAGGAGTTCGGCCTGGCCGGCGCGGTCCAGCACGGCGCTTCGACGCTGCCATCGGAAGCGTTCGGCAAGTTTCCGGAGGTCGGGACAGCCGAGGTCCATCTGGCTACCGAGTTCCAGAACATGGTCTATGACAGCAGCCATTTCCCTAAGGACCTGAAGGACAGGATGTACGATTGGATAAGGAAGAACCTTCTCTCTGAGCGCAAGGAAGGGCAGACCGACGAGCAATTCCTGTACAGCGCGCGCAAGAAGGCGCTCGGAGCCTTCAAGAAGGATATCATGGGCTTGCCCGCCGGCGTCCGCAACGCGATAGCGGCCGAGATCGAGGCGAAGTTCGATTTCCTCTTCGATAGGCTCAACGCCGGCAACACCAAGGATTTTGTGAAAAAGTATATCACGCTGAAGAGGGTGATATCACGGAAGCGGATCGAGATCCCTGAGGGCGTAGAGATAAGCCACGAGGGAGCGGATTAAGTTTTAGCGTAGAGCGTATAGCGGTTAGCGTATAGGATCTTAGCCCGGCATAAGCCCGGGCTAAGATTTTTTATGCCCTTTTATTTACTAAATATACGCCGAGCGAGGCGAAGAGGATGTTGCCGAGCCAGGCCGCGAGGAACGGCGGTAACAGGCCGGCCTTGCCGAAGGCGAGCGATATAGCTATGACGGCGTAGTAGAGAAGGCCTATAGCAATGCTCATCCCGATGCCGATCAGGACGCCTCCGCGGGTAGTCACGAGGGCGAAAGGCGCGCCCACCATTATGATGATGAGGCTTATGAACGAGAACGCCACCTTGTAGTGCAGGTCCACAAGCAGGTTCCTTATCAGTTTTTGTCCCGCCCCCTTGAAGTTCAGTATGTAGTGTTTTAACTCACGGTAGCTCATATAATCGGATTTCCACTCCCGGTCCGTGAAGTCGCGGGGCGTTTCCGGTATCGGCCAGACCTTCTCGTTGTAAAAGACAGGCTCTCCTATCATCTTGCCGGAGTTGTCAACCCTGTATATGATAAGCTTGTTGAACCTCCAGCCTTCGTCGGTCCACGTGCCGCTCTTCGCGGTTATTTTCGATATGAGGTTCTGGGAAGCGTCTTGTTCGTGGATGATGACATCGCTCAGCTTCTTCTTCTCGGTGTCGAAGGTCCGCACGAAGATTATCCTGTTCTTCGCGCCGTAGACGGCGACGTTCTCGAGCACCTTTTCCTTGCGCGTCTTTCGTTTTTCCTTCTCGAGCTCCTCCCGGCGGATGAGGTTCGCGACCCGGGAGGACACGGGTATGATCCTGTCGTTGACTATGAAGATGAGCGCGCTGACGACGAGACAGACGAGCATGAGGGGCGTCAGGACTCGCCAGAGGCCTATGCCGCTCGAGCGCATGGCGGTTATTTCGTTATGCTTGTTGAGATTGCTCAAAAGATATATGGCGGACAGCAATACCGCCATGGGCGTTACCTGCAAAAAGATGGTCGGCGTGTAATAAAAGTAAAACGCTACGATCGAGAATAGGGGTATCCTGTACTTGACGATGTCGTCTATGAAGGAGAAGATGTCGATTATGACCGCCATGACCAGAAAGAGGACGATGCACCAGATGAGGGATGCCAGGAAGCCGTTCACCATGTACCGGTCTATGATCTTCATATTTTTTTAAGCGTTAGGTCCCGCGGGCCAACGTACAGCACCTGACGGCTTTAGCGCCGGCGCCGGCCAGGGCCTTGGCGCACTCGTTAAGCGTCGAGCCTGTCGTCATGACATCGTCTATTAGGAGGACCTTCTTTCCGATTATCGCCGTCGCGTCCTTTACCTTGAAAACGCCGGCAAGGTTCAGGGCCCTCTCGTCCTTAGAAAGTTCGTTCTGCGGCGCCGTTTTTCGTGCTTTGCTCAAGACGTCGGCACAAGAGATGCCGAAGGCCAGGCCTAAGCCGCGCGCCAGGGCCTCGGACTGGTTGAATTCCCGCTCGCGGAGACGGCCGGCGTGGAGCGGCACGAAGGTTATCGCGCCTATTCCTTCATACACTTCGTAGTTATCGCGGGCGAAATCCACCATGATCTTTGATAGTGTCCCTGAGAGCGCTATCCTTCGTTTGAACTTAAAGGCGTGGATCATATCTTTCAGCGCGCCTTCGTAGACGCATGCCGAATACGCGCGCTCGAAACAGGGCCTGTCCTTCCGGCAATCCGCGCATATGTCCTTGGCGTTGTGTAACGAGCGGCCGCAGATCGCGCAATGCGGCGCCGGGTTAGGCCTTATTGAGTTCAGGCAAGAGCCGCATACATGAAGCTTGTCCGTCGCCTCAAGGTCTTTGCCGCAAGAGGCGCAGCGTAAAGGGTATAAGAGGTTTAAGAATGTCTTGCCTATGGTTTCGATAGCCTGGAGCATGGGAATATCATACAGCCAGTATGGGGATTTGTCAATCTAGTGCGAGTTCCCGCCCCGGCCGGGAACCGTGTTTCCCGGCCGGGGCGGGAACCAGGCCGAGGAGATGGGAAATAAAAAAGCCCGGCTTAAACAGCCGGGCTTTTTTAATCGGTTTGATTACAACTTAACCACGTTTACGGCATGCTCACCCTTGGGGCCCTGCTTGATCTCGAACTCGACGTCCTGGCCCTCTTCCAGCGTCTTATAGCCTTCACCCTGGATCGAGCTATGATGCACGAAGACATCGTTGCCTGATTCAGGAGTAATGAACCCGTAACCTTTTTGGTTGTTGAACCATTTTACTTTGCCTTTTGCCACTTTCTGCTTCCTCCTTTCGCCTGAATTTTAATAAATCAGGGATATAATAAAAAAACCGCAAGGTTGTCATCTATACTTCGCCATGCGGTTATAGACTTCATATCCCTCACCTACTAACGAAAAAGTATACACTATATACGACAATATGTCAATAGAATAATGAAAAAAGTCAGTTATCCTAACAGGCCCCTCGGGGGCCCGTCCGTAGGTCCTCCTGCAAGAAAATATCTTTATATGGTGGCGCGTTCGGCTTATAATATTGGGGTCATGAAGACGCTGAAAGACAGGGTAAAGTCGATCGAGCCGCTTATGCTGATCCTGCGCGCGTTCCGCTACAGGAATTACCGTCTCTTCTTCGGCGGTCAGAGTATATCGCTCGTAGGCACGTGGATGCAGCAGATAGCGATGAGCTGGCTCGTATTCAAGATGACCGGCTCTGTCTTTTTGCTGGGCGTTGTGGGGTTTGCAAGCCAGCTACCGGTATCTATCCTGGTCCCATTTGCTGGAGTGCTCGCAGACAGGTGGGACAGGTACAGGATCCTTATCGCTACCCAAACACTTGCCATGGCTCAGGCGATCGCCGTCTACGTACTAGTTGCGACAGGCCGTATCGAGGTGTGGCAGATCATTGCTTTGAGCGTCTTACTGGGCATTGTCAACGCGTTTGACGTACCGGCCAGACAGGCTTTCGTCTTTGACCTTGTTGAGAAGCGGCAGGACCTCGGCAATGCCATAGCCCTGAACTCTCTCATTTTCAATGCCGCCCGTCTTATCGGCCCTTCGATTGCGGGCATGATGATCGCTATTTCAGGCGAAAAGACATGTTTTCTTGTCAACGCGTTAAGCTATAGCGTCGTCATCATAGCTCTTTTTGCCATGCGCATAGTGCCAAGGAAGAGTGTAAAACACGCCTCTCATATCATGCACGGGCTTAAGGAAGGCGTCGCCTATGCCTTGAGGTCCGTGCCGATACGATCGATCCTGCTTATTCTGGGACTTATAAGCATTGCCGGCGTGCCATACGCGGTGCTTATGCCGGCAGTGGCCACCGAGATACTTGGAGGCGGGCCTCAGGTTTTCGGGTTTCTCGTCGCCGCCTCAGGTCTGGGGGCCCTCATCGGCGCCCTATACCTTGCATCGCGAAGGACGATCATCGGTTTTAGCTCTACTGTTACGCTTGCCACCGGCCTTTTCGGAGTCGGCCTCTTTTTCTTTTCTTTATCACGCGTTCTCGTCATCTCGCTGGTGTTGATGTTGGTCGTAGGACTGAGCATGATGGTCCAGATAGCGTCCTCTAACACGATCCTCCAGACCATAGTGGACGATGACAAGCGTGGACGTGTAATGAGTTTTTATACTATGGCATTCCTGGGCACGGCGCCATTCGGAAGCCTTCTCGCTGGCGGGCTTGCGAGCAGGATAGGCGTATCATGTACTCTGATGATAGGCGGGATAGCGTGCGTGGCCGGTTCAGCCTTTTTTGCTATCAAGCTGCCGTCCTTAAGAAAGGCGATGCACCCGATCTATGCCAGGATGGGCATTATAACCGAAGTGAGCACGGGTATACAATCGGCAACAGAGTTGATAAGGCCGCCGGAGGATTAGCTTGGACAGGCTCATTTAAAGGCTTGAATATTCGCGCGCATAGATTATAATAATAGCGTAATGGGAGCGGAGTATGGCGAAGAAGAGACAGGCGTGGGGTACCAGGGTCGGCATCATCATGGCGGTGGCAGGCAGCGCCATAGGCCTCGGTAATTTCCTGCGTTTTCCGGTGCAGGCGGCCTCGAACGGCGGCGGCGCCTTTCTGATACCGTATTTCGTCTCGCTTTTCCTGCTCGGCATCCCGCTCATGTGGGTCGAGTGGACATTAGGCCGTTACGGCGGCGGGTTCGGCCACGGCACGGCGCCCGGCATATTCCACACGATGTGGCAGAAGAGCCGGTTCATCAAATATTTCGGCGTGATAGGTATCTTCGGCCCGCTGATAATATTCATCTACTATACATATATAGAATCGTGGACGCTTGCCTACAGCTTCTTTGCTATAACGGGAAAATACGCTGACGCAGCCTCGCAGGGCGCGATGCAGTCGTTCCTGAGGGGTTATCAGGGTCTTGAGCATAACCAGTATTTTTCCGGCATAGGCACCGCATATATATTCTTTCTCATAACGTTCATGGCGAACATCACCGTCATCTACTACGGTATAAAAGGCGGTATCGAGCGGCTCTGCAAGATAGCCATGCCGCTCCTTTTTATCTTCGGTATCGCTATCCTGGTTCGGGTTTTCACTTTAGGAGCGCCGGACCCCTCGAAACCCGACTTGAATATCGCTAACGGCCTCGGTTTTTTATGGAATCCCGACTTTACGGCCCTTAAGAGCGCTAAGGTATGGTTGGCGGCTGCCGGTCAGACATTTTTCACCTTGTCGGTCGGCATAGGCGTCATCCTGACGTATGCCAGCTATCTTTCAAAAGGCGATGATGTAGTCCTGTCGGGCCTTTCGGCGGTGGGCACCAATGAGCTTGCCGAGGTCGTCATAGGCGGCTCTATCATCATCCCCGCGGCTTTTATCTTCTTCGGGCCAGCCGGGATACAGGCCATTGCCAAAGGCGGCGCGTTCAACCTCAGTTTCGTCACTATGCCGCTCATCTTTGGCAAGATCTTCCTGGGCGCCTTCTTTGCCTGCGCATGGTTCCTTTTGCTCTTTCTGGCAGGCATAACCTCATCGGTTTCGCTCGCGCAGCCGGCAGTCGCGTTTTTGGAGGATGAATTCGGGATATCGCGGGAGGATGCGGTGCGCATGCTCGGGCTGGTCAGTTTCATCCTATGCCAGCCGGCGATATTCTTACTGGGCAAAGGCGTCGTGAACGAGCTGGACTTCTGGGGAGGGACGTTCTGCCTTGTCCTCTTTGCGACGGTTGAGACGATCCTGTTTGCGTGGGTCTTCGGGATGGAGAAGGCCTGGCAGGAGATCCACCATGGCGCGGATATGCAGGTCCCCAAGGTATACAAGTTCATCATCAAGTACATCACCCCCGCCTTCCTCGTAGTCATATTGGGAAGCTGGATCTACCAGGAAGGCATTCCTACATTTTTCATGAAGGGCGTGCCGGAAGCCGATAAGCCGTTCGTGCTTGCCACGCGGTTCTTCCTGGTCTCGATATTTGCCGTGCTCGCGCTTATGGTCAAAATAGCATGGCGCCGCAAAAGGAGGTCGACTATCCGATGAGGGCTTCAGGGTGGATATTTTTCACGGTTTCGTGGTCTTTTATAATCGGCCTGATCGCCTTCTGTTTCTATAAGATCTTTACGAAGAAGAAGCTTGATTAGCTTTCAGCTATTCCCGCCATGCATAGCTTAGAGTATTGTTTAGGCGGGCAGTCGTCAGCTGTCAGCCGTTAATAGCCGCCGACTAGTAGCTGATTTTTTTTACTGGCAACTGGAAACCGGTAACTGGTAACCGAGTATGGACAAGATAGACATAAAAAGCCTTTCAAAAAGAGAGCTTGAGGGCCTTCTTGCCGGACTCGGCGGGGAACGCTACAGGTCCGGCCAGGTCTGCAGATGGCTTTACGGTCGCGGTGCAAGGTCATTCGACGAGATGACGGACCTTAACGCGCGGTTACGGGAGAAGCTCAAGGCGAAGTGCCGCATCACGCACGTCTCGCTCCTTGATTCCAAGCGCTCGCACGCCGACGGCACCACAAAATACCTTTTTAAGCTCGAGGACTCCAGTAGCATCGAGACGGTATTCATCCCGGAAAAGAGCCGCAATACCATCTGCCTTTCGTCGCAGGTTGGCTGCAAGTTCGGCTGTCTCTTCTGCGCGAGCGCGCCGTTCGGTTTCGTAAGGAACCTGAAGGTCTCGGAGATGCTCGATGAGGTCCTCTTTGTGAAGGCGCATAATCCGGGTTCGCGCATCAGCAATATCGTCTTCATGGGCATAGGCGAGCCTTTTGACAATTACGACAACGTCATGAACGCCATCAGGGCGCTTAATGATAAGGACGGCTTCGATATCGGCGCGCGCAAGATCACCGTGTCGACTTGCGGCATAATACCGGCGATGGAGCGTTTCGCTAAAGAAGGCCTGCAGGTCGAGCTTTCGGTCTCGCTCCATTCCGCGGATAACGCGACACGGTCGAAGATTGTGCCGGTTAATAAGAAATATCCGCTCAGTGACCTGCTGGAAGCTTGCAGGGAATACGTCGAGGCCACGAACAGGATCATCACTTTCGAATACGTCCTGATCGACGGCGTGAACGCCTCGGAAGAGGATGCGCACAAGCTTGCGAAGCTCTTAAAGGGCATGAAATGCAAGGTGAACGTGATCGCGTATAACCAGATAAAGGCCGGGGATTACTCTGCGCCCTCCGTTGAAAAAACGGCGCTCTTCATGAGGGCGCTGAAAGGCCGCCGGATCAAGGCGATGCTCCGGAAGTCCAGGGGAGAGGATATCGATGCCGGCTGCGGCCAGCTGAGGATATCGAAGCTGTAACGAGAGAGGCCCGTGAAAGATATTCCAATACCCGCCTCTTCTGTAGTATTATAGTCGCGAGATCGCGCAAGCGGTAGCGCCAATAGCGGATATGAAAAAAAGCGACAAGATAAAAAGGTTCATCGCGTTCTATCTATCGGTCATAATATTCTGCGTTCTTTTGCCGATCGTCCTGTCCTATTCGCTCGGATATCACGTGGAATATTTTCCCTCCTTTACAATCTACAAGACAGGCATCATCTACTTGAAAAGCCAGCCCGCGGGCTCTTCCATATATGTTAATGGCAAGTTAAGGCCTGAGATGACGCCGGCTAAGATCGAGGAGCTGAAGCCCGGCACTTACCGTGTGGAGGTCAAGCGTGAAGGGTTTTATCCGTGGCAGAAGGAGCTGGTCGTCAGGCCCAACATGGTGACCAAGGCGGACTCGATCGTCCTCTTTCCGCTGGCCCAGGAGATAAAGAGGATAAGCGACTACGAGGTGGTCGACTTCGCGGTGTCCGGTGGCAATATCTACTACCTGACAAAGAACGGCCTTATGAGGTCCTCGATGGATGGGACGGGCCTGAAGCTGTTCACCTCTTATGCCGCATGGCCAGGTTCGATACGCGGCAAGAAGTTCTCACCCGACGGCAACAAGATCATGTATTTCGACGGATGGCACATATGGGTGGCGTACCTTTTGCCGGAGGGCGGTTTCGCGAAGGCCGGAAGGGAGAACGGCCGCGTCGAAGAGGTCTACCGGAGCGAAGATCCCATCATCGATGCCTTCTGGTATTCGGAGTCGAACCATGCGGTCGTCGTGACAGAGCGCGGTATCATTGTCGTGGACCTGGCGGGTGGAGGCGCGAAGAACGCCGTCACTCTCTATACCTTTAATTCCAGGCCGGCAGGCATCCATTACGACCCGGGCACGGATTCGCTGTATTTCTCGGATCTTAGGGAAGAGAAGGACGCGAAGAAAGGCGTGTACCTCTACAGGATGGACCTGCGGCAGAAGTTCCTGGATACGTTCATCAAGCGCATCAAGAAAGAATTCGATGTCATCTATGAGACGAAATGACCTCTATCGGCGCATATTCGAGATAATCCCGGGATCCTTGACCTGGACGACGCTCATAAGCCTTTTGGTCCTGGCCATATTCAAACCCCTGTGGGTAGCGATCTTCATCATAACCTTTGATCTCTACTGGGGTATAAGGGTCATATACCTGACGACGCTCCTGGTCTTCGCGTACAGGCGTCTTGAGAAGGAGAAGAAGATAAACTGGCTTACGCGTTGCGAAGAGCTGGGTGATCGGCATGGCCTCGGCTACAGGAATGTTTACCAGGCCATACTCTTCCCGGTCTACAATGAAGGGCCCGAGATCCTGATACCTTCGATCTCCGCGCTCATCGCCTCGAACTACTCTAAGGACAAGATGATAGTCGTCTTGAGCGTGGAGGAGAGGGCGGGCGAGGATGTGTGGCGTAACGCCGAGATGCTACGCGACTCTTACAGGGACCGGTTCTTCGCTTTTCTTGTCACGAAACATCCTATCGGATTGCCGGGCGAGGCGATGGCAAAGGGCGCCAATGCGACATGGGGCGCGAAGGTCCTAAAAGCTTTTCTGGACGAATGGAACATCGATTACGGCCATGTCATCATCTCCTGTTTCGATGCCGACACCTGCGCCGAGAAGGAATATTTCGGCTGCCTCGCCTACCATTACATCACCAATCCGAAAAGGCACCGGTCGAGCTACCAGCCGATACCGGTTTATAACAACAATATCTGGCACTCCCGCTCGATAGCGCGCGTCTTCGAGATAGGATCGAGTTTCATGCAGATGATAGAGACGATGCGCCTGGAGAAGTTCGTGACTTTCTCGAGCCACAGTATGAGCTTCAAGACCCTCGTTGACGTCGGTTACTGGCCGATCGACATGATCTCGGACGACTCGGTCATATACTGGAAGTGCTTCCTTTATTTCGACGGCGATTATTCCGTAATACCCATGTACGTGACCGTGTCGATGGATATCGCGACGGGCCGCACGAGGCTTGAGACGATCGCGAAACAGTATAAGCAGAAGAGGCGCTGGGCGTGGGGCGTCGAGAATTTCCCTTACCTAATGATGGGATTCATGGAGAACGACCGGATACCTCTTATAAAGAAACTACGGAGAGGCTTTAACCTTTTGGAGAGCCACTATACCTGGGCGGTATGGGCGATCATAGTCACATTCATAGCGCCGCTGCCTCTTATACTTGGCGGCGGCCTCTTCCGGCAGACGACGATAGGATATAACCTTCCGAGCGTCTCGGCGGCGCTATTAAGGATAACGCTCCTGACGCTCCTCATCTGCATGTTCCTCAGCATAAGGCTTTTGCCGCCGCGTCCGCCTGACGTCAAGCGCAGCAAGAACATCGTAATGATCGCGCAGTGGGCGCTCGCGCCGTTCATGGCGGCGCTCATCGGCTCGACGCCGGCGATCGACGCGCAGACGCGGCTCATGCTCGGCAAGTACATGCATTTCCAGGTCACGGAAAAATTCCGCAAGAAAACAAATTAAATATTTTTCTTGCAAAGTCGTTTCATATGTGATAAATTCGTGGACGTTGTGATGCCGCAGCTCTTCCCTCCCGCGGCATCAGGCTCTCGCCGGGAAACCACTACTAATAGTATACCTTAATAAAATAACCACAATATATGGTATTTTTTCCTTGACCGCATCCTCTTTGCGTGATATACTTTCAGTAGAGAGGAAAGAGGAGGTGTAAAAAGATGGGAAAACGTGTCGATATAAATTCATCATTATCGGATAACGCCCGAAAGGTCCTTGAGAAAAGGTACCTCAGGAAGGACGATCAGGGCAAGGTCCTGGAGACGGCCGAGGACATGTTCCGCCGTGTGGCGCAGAACATTGCCGGCGCCGATTCGTCTTACGGCAGCTCCCCGGAAGAGGTCCGCAGGACCGGGGAGGAGTTCTTTGAGCTTATGGGGAGCCTCGAGTTCCTGCCGAATTCACCCACGCTCATGAACGCCGG
>JAFGJL010000058.1 GCA_016929115.1 Candidatus Omnitrophota bacterium
CTCATCACATCCTGGGGCTGGAGAAGGTCCCAAGGGTCCGGCTGTTCGCCGGTTAAAGTGGTACGTGAGCTGGGTTCAGAACGTCGTAAGACAGTAGATGACCGTTGCTGTCTTAAAATCTGGCTATATGCTGGAAAATCCGAGCATTACTCGCTACTTGACAAAATAGACGGATAGAGTTAGTCTATCTCTATGAGTTCAAGTGACAATGCGCAGTATGCGGACAATCAGCAGGTAAGCGGGAAGACGGAAGTTTCTGATGAATATTTCGCCGGTTTTGTTGACGGCGAAGGGTGCTTCTATGTGGGATTCAGCAGGCGTGAGGATTTGCCGCTGAAGTGGCAAGTGATCACAGAATTCCATCTGAGTCAAAACCCGAAAGGGAAGAATGTCTTAGAAGGTTTCATGAAGCGGTTAGGTTGCGGCTATATTAAACCGAACCATTCGAAGAACCCGAGAGATAAATCCCTGGTTTTGATAATCAAAGAAAGAAAGGATCTTCAGGAAAAGCTGATCCCTTTCTTCAAAAAGCACCCGCTACATTCTGGGAAGCAAACAGATTACCTGATCTTCGCCCAGGCGCTCGAAATAATAAGTAAGGGCGAGCACCTGAAGCGGGAAGGCTTCAACAGAATAGTAGGGCTGGTATTCCAGCAGCCGAATATACGGCTGAAGAAATATTCGAAAGAAAAGCTTCTATCCTCCTGAAACCTCAGAGACTATACGCCAGATCCGCGTAAGCGGAATGATATAGTCCGAACTCACGGGCGACCGTGAGAGTTTCGCAGAAATGCGAAGCCGCCTTTTCTCGAAAAGAAAAGGTACTAAGTTTCGATAGGAACGAAGTAACATTATTGTCGGTCTCTATCTGATGCAGGCGCAGGATATTTGAGGGGCCCTGTCCCTAGTACGAGAGGACCGGGACAGACGAACCTACGGTGTTCCAGTTATCACGCCAGTGGTATTTGCTGGGTAGCCGCGTTCGGAAAGGATAAACGCTGAAAGCATCTAAGCGCGAAGCCTTCCCCAAGACTAGATATCCCTGAAGACGCCACGAAGACTACGTGGTTGATAGGTCCCAAGTGTACGAGCCGCAAGGCTTTCAGCTTAGGGATACTAATGCGTCGTTCGGCTTGACCATTTTTTATTTTCTTTAAAGATGGCATGCTCCTCGGACGTTGCGCGTTGAGCTGGTTTGTGTCCGATTTACCTTTTTGAAGTCGATTGTCGAATCCTATTCCCGGTGCTTTGAGCGGAGGGGCCACACCCGTTCCCATTCCGAATACGGTAGTTAAGCCCTCCAGCGCTGATGGTACTTACTGGGCAACTGGTTGGGAGAGTAGGCCAGTGCCGGGGTAAAATTGAAGCGCGTAGTAGCGAAAGTTACTACGCGCTTTTTTTGTGCCCTAAGCCTTGCGGGGTGGTCCTTCCGCTCGTCGCTCGCTCGGATTTGCCATCCTCGCTCGCTGTTGTGAAATTTTCGATGATAAAGCCTGAACCGGCATAAGGTATCGAAAATTTCAAAATTCGCTCCAGGACCAACCCCGCAAGGCTTTTCCCAACATAAGTCACGGAACTTTCGCTATTGCGCGCTTATGGGTGGTGGGGAGGGGAGGCACCATATTTTACTTGCGTTGCCGACGACGGGGTATTAACATATTACGGGAGATGAAAAGGCACGTATGAAGCTTAAATTGGGAATGATGGCTATCGTCGCGGCGGCGGTTATTTTGCTGGCCGCATCCGCGTTTGCGGTGGAGTACCGGTACAAGTACCGGAACGACGGCGCGGTGATGACGAAGACGCGCTGCGATACTGAGGGCGATCCTGTCGCGCGGGCGTCGTACAGGACCGACGGGACCGTCGAGAAGTTCGAGCGTTTCGACCGCAAAGGCCGGCTTACCGTTGTCGCGCACTATAATGAGAAGGGAAAGCTCGAAGAGAACATTGACGGATGGTCGGCGAGGATCCTCGTCTATAAGGGCGAGCAGCTGCGGATCGAAAGTTATTACGGCGATGACGGCCACCTGACCGAGCGGAAATTCTACAACGATTCCGGGGACCTTGTCGAAAGGCAGTTCGTTGGGGACAGCCGTCTCGATCCCAACGAAGAGTTCAGCGCAGGCCCTATCGCGTGGTCGGAGACGGACCAGTTCTACGATTCCTACGGGGATTTAAAGGGCGAGGAAGAGGTTTCTCGGGGCTACTGGTGATAAGGAGGGGTTATGGCGGAAGGGAAGATACACCTCAGGCAGATATTGCAGATGGGTGTGATGGTGGAGAAGCGCGGGGAGGAGTTCTATAAAGGCCTTGCGGATAGGCCCGGCGATACCAAGACGAGAGAGCTTTACCGGCGGCTGGCCGATGCCGAAACCCGGCACAAGGAGTTTATTGAGAAGACGCTCGCGGAATGGAAGCCGATAGCGCTTGACGCTGCATCCATGAGGGTCTTCGACCAGGAGACGAGGTTCAGGGGCATATTCGCGAGCCCTCCGCCGCCAGATTCAAGCGAGGAAGACGCCGCCAAGTACGCCGTCGCCCAGGAGTGGAAGATGGTTGATTTTTACCGTTTCTTCGAGAACGATTTCCCGGACGCCTGGAGGGCCATGAAGCTGCAAGAGCTGGTCGAGGAAGAGAGAAGGCACGTAAAGGCCATAGTCGCCGCCTATCCCCAGCTCAAAGATCTTACCGCTATGGCTTAAAAGAATGTTTGGGACAGTTATGGATGCCCATTGCTTTATATGCTAAAATAGCACATATATATGAATAAAGGGTCGATATGATAAGGGTGAGATGGGGGATGCGAAGGCGGGGATTCAGTCTGGTCGAGGCCCTTCTGGCGGCTATCATTTTGGGCGTAAGCCTGATAGCCCTGGGGGCCGTTTTTTACGATCAATTCGCGATCATTAATAGGGCGAGAGAGATGACGATCGCAACCCTGTGTGCCCAGGAGGAGATCGAGCAAGTAAGGGGCATGCCGTTCGATGATATAGTGAACCTCAGCTCATCTTTTACAGCCACCGGCTTCGCGTATTTAGACGATCCGGCGGGCACGGTAACGGTGAGCAATAGTTACGGCGATGACATAAAGAAGATCTCTGTTACCGTAAGCTGGAAGAATTCCCTTTCCGGTACCACGCTCACGAGGAGCATGGCTACATTGGTAAGCCGTTACGGTATCAATAAACAGTAGGGATGGGCATATCGCATAACGGGTGGACGTAATGAGACCTTTGGGAAATTCGCATAGGCGCAACAGGGGATTCAGCCTGGTCGAGCTCATGATATCGCTTCTTATCGTGAGCATTATCCTGGTTGCCACCGTTTCGCTATTCATAGGCTGTTGGCGGGCGTTCCTCATAGGAAATACCTATCTCGATGTCTATTCAAATTCAAGGCTCGCGGCAGAATGGATGGCCAGGGATATCAGGTGGGCAGAGCAAGTCGTGCCAACTTACGGTTCTTACACAACTTCCGATAGCTGTATCGTCCTTATGGTCCCGTCCATAGACGCGTCAGGCGACATCATGGCATCGTGTTACGATTACATAATCTATCAGTTACAGGGCAATGACCTCCACAGGATAGTGCAAAAAGACGCGCAGAGCAGCCGGCAGAACGAGAACCGCGTTGTGGCCGGCCAGTGCAGTTCGCTGACTTTGAGCTCGGGCGGCGTGACGTTATCAAATATCCCGAATCTCTCCGCTGTTAATACGATAGAGATATTCCTGCCGCTTAATGAACAAATGATCTCTTTGACCGGCGGCGGGGTAAAGAGCGCGCAATTAACGCCTACAACAGTGGTGAGATTGCGTAATAAATGATATTTATGAATATGGCCTATACCACTCATAAGAGACGCAGGGGATTCGCATTGATCACCTCGATGCTGGTGGTCTGTGTTTTTATCGTCCTTGCGTTGCCATATGTGGCAAGACTTGTCACCGAGTACTGGCTTATATCAAAGATCTACAATTCAACCTCCGCCCTTTATGTCGCGGAGGCGGGGGCAGACCGCGCGCTTTGGGAAATAAGGTATAACCAGTGTGAATTCGACGGGTGGACTACCGAGCCCGGTGGCGACAAGATAATCTCCGTCAATTCTTTCCAAACCTCGGATGGCAAGACCATGGGCGACTATGATGTGAGGGTTTCGATCTCCATGGACGGAATGAGCGCTGTTGTCACGGCCACAGGTTATACGCCAAACCGGACTGATCCTGACGGGAAGAGGACGGTCAAGGTGAGGTATTCAAGGCATAACTTCGGAAAGGCCGTCGTTGCCCTTGGCGGTATTACTATGAGCGGTCAGGCCAAAACAGACAGTTATGATTCCAACCTTGGTCCCTATGGCAGCCAGCCGCACACCCAGGAGGGCGACATAATAACTAACGGCTCGATAAGTATGAGCGGTCAGGCTTACATTAACGGAGACGCTCATCCTGGCCCGGGCCACCCCTTTTCCGGCACGCCTCCCGTGTCAGGTTCATACGGCACACTGCAGGCGCCATTCACCGTAGATCCCATCCCGGCTTCGACTTTAAGCGAGGCGCAGTCGAATAATAATAATGACAATATCCTTCTTGACGGCCAGCTTTGGGGAGGAGGGTATAGTCTTTCCGCAAGCGGACAGCAAGTATTTACTTTTCCCGGAGGGACCTACTATTTCACTTCGATCAGCACAAGCGGCCAGGCACAGATCAATATCACGGGACCTTCAACGATCTATGTGGATGGCGGCAACGTAAGCATCTCCGGGCAGGGTATCGTCAATGGCGCCCGGCCAAGAGACCTCCTGTTATATTCCAGCGGCTCGAGCATCTCTTTATCAGGCCAGGCCGCTTTTACCGGAGCTGTCTACGCCCCTAACGCCAACGTTACGTTAAGCGGGCAGGAGAATGTCTACGGTTCCATCATTTGCGGTTCGAATTCTGATAGCGGCCAGGCGAAGATCCACTTCGACCTTGACCTGTTGAACGTGCAGCCGGTCTTCGCGAATAGCAGGGTCACCTCCTGGCAGGAGATAGAAGAGTAACCGGGCGCGCTTTCCAGCGCACATTTCCCTTGCCTTAACGCGTATGTGGTATTAATATATAGAACTATCTTAAGTAAAAGGAGGTTGTATGGACCAGAAACGCGTAAACAACATTGCTGCGGTTTTAAATTTGATCGGAATACTGATCCTTCTGGCTGCGGCATTTGACATCGCGCCTGTCGCCGACAATGTGATGATATTTGTCGGCATAGTATGTTTTATAGTAGGCGCTTTTTTAAGGCGGTTATTAAAGTAGGAGAGGAGAAAAATGTCCAAAGCTATAATAGGGGTTATGTTCTTTATCGCGGCGCTTGCGCCGGGAGGCGTTCCGGCCTATGCCGAGGAAAATCCGAAGCTGGGGAAAGATGATTTTGTAACGACCAGCATCAATGCCGTCTTTGAAAAGCTGAACCAGTACTCTTCGGGCGAGAAGAAGATCCTCGACTGGGACGAGATGAGCGCCACCAAGGAGAAGGCCAAGGCCAAGACCGCGGAAGAGGAGAAGATACCCGGCATAACCATAAGAGACACGAGTTCATCCGCCGAAAAGGGAAAACCGGCCGGGAGTGAATAAAAAATACGAGAGAGGTTTCGGGCTGATCGAGCTTTTAATAGTGCTGGCGCTGGTAGCCCTGGTCTACTACCTTATGAATAAAGTTTCTATTAAAAAAGGACCAGGCGGCCAGGCGATACAAAGCAGGGATATGATCGGCGCCGGGGAGGCCATGCGTTACGATAAGGTGTATGACGCGGCCCGGAAGCAAATCGACAAAGTCAAAGCGCAAAGTTCAAGCGGCGATCTCGAATAATGATCTCATCGATAAAAAGAGCCGCCATCATAGCGATAGTAACGGCCGGGCTTGTGGCTATAGCAACCCCGGCATTTTTTACCCATTTACTGATACCGGAAAAGGAAGCCGCGCCGCTGGTAAAAAGGGAGGTCGTGCCGGTACCGGAAGAAGCGCGCGCGGTAGGTTGGAGGGAAGAGTTTGATTCTGCCGCCGGCCGGGGAAGAACCGCTGTTCCGAAAGGCTGGAAAGCGGTGGGCAAGCCGGGAACGAAGCCGGCCGTTTTTTCGGTCAGGGCCGACAATGAAAGCAGCGAACATTTTCTTCATGTTGAGGCGGACAGGGCGACAGGCAACCTGATGACGAGGATCAACGATATCGACCTTAAGAAGACCCCTGTTTTACGCTGGCGCTGGAGGGCGACGACACTACCGGCCGGAGCGGACGGCAGGCTAAAGGCCGCGGATGACCAGGTGGTAGCGATATACGTCGGGACCGGCACTTCACTGAACAATAAGAGCATATCGTACCGGTGGGATACGGAGACGCCCAGGGGCGCCGAGGGCAATGCCAGTTATGGCATGGGGGGCGTCAAGGTGAAGTGGTATACCCTGCGGAACAAGGCCGATGCTCAGGGCGGGCAGTGGTTGACCGAAGAGAGGAATGTGGCCGAGGATTTCAATAAGGCGTGGGGCTTCTATCCGGAGAAGATATATTTGAGCGTATCCTCCAACAGCCAATATACGCGTTCCTCCGGAGCCGCGGACCTGTGCTGGATCGAATTCGTATCTCTTAAGAACGAGGCGATTTGATACTAAAAAATTTCCCAAAACACATAATCGAACCGGCAACGCTTATCGAAACGAGCCATTTTCTGGCCAAGCTCGCGGAGAACCATGAGGAGATAGAGAAGGCCCAGCGCCTCCGGTACGAGGTCTTTAACCTTGAGCAGGGAAGGGGCCTGAAGACCGCGGAAAAATTCGGCATAGATTTTGACGAATTTGACGAATACTGCCTCCATATAATCACCCTGGAGAAGAGCTCGGGAAAGGTGGTAGGCACATACCGCGCCCATATGGGGTGCGTCGCCAATTCGGCGAAAGGTTTTTATTCTTCCCAGGAATACGAGATACACGGCCTGTACAAGATAGCGGACAAATGCCTGGAACTTGGCAGGACCTGCGTCTCGCCGGAATACAGGTCCGGCGCGGCTATCGCTCTTTTATGGGGCGGGATCACGGAGCTCCTGGTCAGGGCGAAGCTCACATACATGCTGGGATGCGTAAGCCTTGAGGGGACGGACCCCAAGACAGGTTGGGCTATGTACGAGTACATAGCCAAAAAGTACTCCGTCTCCAAGGATTTTACGGTGATCCCGCGGCCCGGTTTCAAGCTGAAAAGGCCATCCGCGCGCGAGATCAAGAAAGTCCTGGAGGATGAAGAAACGCTCAAGAAGAACATCCCGCCGGTATTCAAGGGCTATCTGCGCTTGGGAGGGGTTATCTGCGGTGAGCCGGCGCTGGACAGGGATTTCGGGACCATCGATTTCTTCATACTGGTCGACATGGATAGCGTTCCCGAGAGGTACAAGCGGCATTTTAACTACAGAGAGAACAAAATCTGAAAGCATGGCTTTTTTTATCCGCGTATACAGGATAGCAGCTCTCATAATATGGTCGGCCATCGCCGCCATATTGTCAGCGCCCTCGCAGCTGAGAGCCGGATGGAAAGGCGTCAAGGACGTAAGCCGTTTTGTGTACCTCTGGAATAAAGGCGTCGCAAGGATAATCAATCTGCGCGTAAAGGTGTCCGGAAAGGTCCCGTCCCTATCCGGGGGCCTGGTGGTATCCAACCACCTGAGTTATATCGATATAGTCACCCACGGCTCGACCCTTCCTGTGCGGTATTCCCCAAAGTCCGACATAGCTAAATGGCCTCTTCTCGGGTGGTACCTTGCCTTAAGCCGCCCGATATGGATCGACAGGCGGTCAAAGCAGGCGTCCAAAAAGGCGCTGGAGGAGTTCGCGGAGACGATGAATAACGGCATGTACCTCATCGTATATCCGGAAGGGACGAGCACCGACGGAAAGAACGGCATCCTCCCGTTCAAATCGACTTCATTTGAAGCGGCTATAGCGAGCAACGCGCCGATAATCCCGGTGCTTACCAGTTATCGCCAGCCGCCCGGCGAGCCCACGGTCTGCTGGTACGGTGACATGACGCTATTGCCCCATGCCTGGCAGGTATTGGGATTCCCTACGATAGAGGCGGAATTGCGTTTTCTCGAGCCTGTATTTCCTGAGGGGAGGCCCAGGAAGGAACTGGCGTCACTGGTCCACGAGGTCATGTCGCTCGAATACGAAAAGGGCGCCGTCCTGGAAGAGGTCGAAGTCCTGGCAAGATCGGAGATGTCGCCACAAAGTGCTGAATAGAAAATATTTTTTCGCTATTACCATGTGCCTTGCCGCGCTCCTGGCATGCGGGTGCGAGGCGAAGGTCCGGAACCTGAATTCGCCGGGCGGAACGATCGTCTGTTTCGGGGACAGCATAACGTACGGCACGGGAGCGGACAGGAGCGGGGATTACCCGTCTTTATTAAGCGACCTGCTTAGGCGCGACTTGATCAACGCCGGCGTTCCGGGCGATACCACGCGCGACGCGCTCGCGCGCCTTGACAGCGATGTCCTGGAGCTGGACCCTTATCTCGTAATAGTCGAATTAGGCGGAAACGACTTCCTGGAAGGGCTGCCGAAACAGGAGACGCTCGCTAACCTGAGAGAGATCATATCGCGGATACAGGGTTCCGGCGCGATCGTCGCGCTTTGCGATGTCAGCGGCGGCGTCATAATGTCAGGGTACAGGAAGGACTACAGGAGGCTGGCTCGCGAGACAGCCTCGATATTCATACCGCGGCTCATGGAAGGGATACTCGTGAACCCGGCCTTTAAATACGATGAGATACACCCGAATTCCAAGGGGTATAAGATAATCGCGGAGAAAGTCTATAGGGCCGTCAGGAAGTATGTGAAGTAGGTTATAGGTTTAAGGTTGGAGGGTGGAGGGGGAGTTATGAGATACGCGATAGTTGTTATGGCCGTCTTGTTCGTATGCGCAAGCGCGTGTGGTTTCGAACAAGATACGAGCGGCGCAGGCGGGGAAGGAGAGCAGCTCGGCTCCGGCAGGGCTGTGCAGTTCGAACAGCGGGGCGGCGCGCAAGTCGGCCAGATCATCGACGTCGACCAGTCAGGCGGGGGCCGCAAGGAAAAGGTGCTCTCGGTCGACGAGGGTCCCGGGGGAGAGCAGACCATCAAGACTTACGACCCGCAATCCGGCAAGTACTGGCTATATAAGACGGAAGGCGAGGGCGCAAGCGAGGGTTCGGACGAGGGCGGAGGCTTCGGCGCGGGCGCAGGCTCCGGCGGGAACGAGTGGTAAAGCGCCTTAACGTATGCATCGCCAGGGCCGGCCTATGCTCGCGGAGAAAGGCCGACCTTCTCATAAAAGACGGCAAGGTCGAGGTCAACGGCAAGGTGGTGCGCGAACCGTGGCGCGATGTGAGCGGCTCCGACACTATCTCAGTCGGAGGAAAGCCGCTCAGATCAGAGAAGCATGTATACATGGTCTTGAATAAGCCGAAAGGCGTCACATCTACGGTGGCGGATAAGTTCGCAGAGCGCACGGTCGTCGATCTGGTGCCTAAGAAGTCCGGACGCGTATATCCGGCGGGGCGGCTCGATAAAGATACGAGCGGGTTGATGGTGGTGACCAATGACGGGGAGCTTTGCTACGGGCTCACCCACCCCAAGTTTGAGATCGAGAAGGAATACGTCGCGACTGTGGACGGCAAGCTTGACCGCTCGGCGCTCGAGCGCATGGCCAAAGGCGTTCTCGACGAAGGCGAGCTTTTGAAGGCTAAGTCGGTGAGGGCGGAAAGATCATATGGCGCCAGGACAGAAGCGCGTGTTATAATCTCTGAGGGCAAAAAGAGGCACATACGGCGCATGTTCAAATGCATCGGGCACCGCGTGCTTGAGCTGCGGAGGGTAAGGATAGGCTCCCTCCGGCTCGAGGGCCTGAAGGAAGGGGAGCACAAAGAGATCGACGGCGACATGGCTTATCGGCTTTTATTGGGACGTTCGCCGCGAAGGGGAGGGAGCGGATGTCGTTAAAATCAAATGTGGCTAAAAGAAAAGGCGGGATCGTCTGCGTATCCATAAGGGGTTCGATAGATGTGGAAGGATCGGCGGCGCTTGAAAAAGAACTTGCCGGCATCCTGGCATCGGCGACCAAAGCGCTTATACTGGACATGGGCGGCATCGATTACATAGGGAGCGTCGGCATACGCGTCATAATGACCGCCAAAAAGAATGTGGAGGGTGCGGGCGGCGATTTTATGGTCACGGGCCTCCAGCCCAACGTCAAGAACGTTTTTGATATCCTGCACCTGATCCCGCTGGTGAACATATTCGTCAGCGTGAAGGAGGCGGAAGATGCCCTTGCCGGTCGGCAATGAGCATATTTTGAAGGAGGTGTAGCATGGAAGAGAAGGTGATAGGCAAGATCGTGCATTATTTCGCGCACGTGAGCGTCGGCGTGATAGAGCTGAGCGACGCGTTGAGAGTGGGGGATAAGATACATATCAAAGGCGCCCATGACGACGTTGTGCAGGAAGTGGCCTCGATGCAGATCGAGCACGCCGATGTCACTGAGGCGAAGGCAGGCGACCACGTCGGCATCAAGGTGGCCCAAAAGGTCCACCAGCATGATCTGGTGTACAAGGTAGTGTAGGGTATAGGCGAAGAACGGTCCAGGGTATCGGTCATAAGGAGGCCAGCGTTCAATCCGGCCTCCTTCCTTTATTCCCCTTGACTTCCATGCCTCAATCGATATAATAATATTGTTATTTGCATATATAGCCACTTATTCAGGGAGGGAATAAATGCCTAGTTTTGAGCCAAAAGCCATCAGGAACATCGTCCTGGCCGGACATTCCGGATGCGGAAAGACATCGCTTGCCGAGGCCCTCGCGCTGAACGGCGGCGCCATATCCAAGATGGGTTCGGTGGATGAGGGGACGACCGTCCTGGACTACAATGAGGACGAGAAGGAGCGCAAATGCTCGATAAGCTCGGCGCTGCTGAGTTTCTCGGCTGATTCCAGGAAGATCAACCTCATAGACACGCCCGGCTACATGGACTTCGTCGGTGAGATGATAGGCGGCCTGCGGGCAGCCGATACGTCGCTCATCGTTGTCAACGCCACAGGCGGCGTCGAGATAGGAACAGAGCGCGCTTACAAGTTCGCGAAGGAGAAGCTCGTGCCGCGCGCGTTCTTTATAAACAAGCTCGACAAGGAGCACGCTGATTTTGATAAGTGCGTAGAGCAGATCAAGAGGAAGTTCGGCAAGCAGTGCGTGCTCGTGACCATACCGCTGGGGAAGGAATCCTCCTTCAAGGCCGTCGCGAACATCCTGACAGGCGATGGCGTAAGCGCCCTTTCAGGCGACGATAAGGACCTGGCCGAGGACGCCAAGAGCTCGCTCGCCGAGGTCGTGGCGGAGACCGACGACGCGCTGCTCGAAAAGTACCTTGAAAAGGGCGAGCTTTCACCCGAAGAGCTGAAGGCCGCGTTCATAAAGGGCATGGCCGCCGGCAAGGTAGTCCCCATATTCTGCGGCGCTGCCACAAAGAACATAGGCGCGAAGGAGCTTCTCATCGCGATCGTCAATTATTTCCCGTCTCCGGCGGACAGGCCAAAGACCAAAGCGGTCAAGAAGGATTCGCAGGAAACCGTGGAGATCGACACAAATCCGAACGCGCCGTTCTCGGCCCTGGTCTTCAAGACGCTTTCCGATCCCTACCTCGGCCAGATAACCATCTTCAAGGTCTTTTCCGGGAAATTGTCGACGAACAGCAGTTTCTATAATACCAATAAAGAGGCGAGAGAAAAGATCGGCCAGATCTTCTCGCTCGTCGGCAAGACCCAGACATCGGTGGAGTCGGCGCAGGCCGGCGACATCGCCTGCGTCGCGAAGCTCAGGGAGACGACGACCGGAGATACGATCTGCGACGAGAAGAGCGCCGTCAAGTTTGACGACATCCAGTTCCCCGAAGCGGCCATCTCGTTCTCGCTGAAGCCCAAGAGCCGCGCGGACGAGGACAAGATCTCCAACGCTCTTCATAAATTGACAGCCGAGGACCCGACCTTTAAGATGACCCGCGAAGAGCAGACGAAAGAGATGATCGCCTCCGGCATGGGCGACATGCATATCAATATAATGCTGAACCGCATGAAGGCGCGTTACGGCGTCCAGGTGGATATAGGCACGCCTAAGATCGCGTACAAAGAGACGATCCTCGGCAAGGGCGAGGCACAGTACCGCCACAAGAAGCAGACCGGCGGGGCGGGCCAGTTCGCCGAGGTCTGGCTGCGCATCGAGCCGCTCGACCGCGGCACGGGGTTCGAGTTCGTCGACGAGGTAGTCGGCGGCGCGATACCGCGGCCTTTCGTCGTGAGCTGCGAGAAGGGCATCAAGGGAGCGATGAACTCAGGCCCCCTGGCGGGCTATCCTGTCGTAGACGTCAGGGCGATAGTCTATGACGGCAAGACGCATCCGGTCGATTCCAAGGATATCGCGTTCCAGATAGCGGCGCGCAACGGATTCAAGGAGTCGATGATGAAGGCAAAGCCGGTGCTTCTGGAGCCCATCATGGACGTCGATATCATCGTCCCGGACGAGTTCATGGGCGATATCACCGGAAGCCTCAATTCGCGCCGCGGCAGGGTCATGGGCATGGAGCCCTCGGACGGCAGCCAGATGATCAAGGCGAAGGTGCCGCTCGAGGAGATGTATAAATACGTCAACGAGCTGAAGTCGATCACCGGCGGCAGGGGAACGTACACGATGACATTCTCGCACTACGAGATCGTCCCGGCCAACATAGCGCAGGTGATCGTGGACAAGGCGAAGGCGACGAAGAAGGAAGAGGCGGAAGAATAGCGGATAGCGTAGAGCGTTTAGCGTATAGGGTCCACTATACGCTATCCGCTAAACGCTATACGCTGAATAGGCAATCGAGAGGAGACTTATGAGCGGACATTCTAAATGGGCGACGATCAAGCACAAGAAGGCCGCGACCGACGCCAAGAGGGGGCAGGCCTTTACCAAGCTTATCAAGGAAATAACCGTCGCCGCGCGCGGCGGGGGCAACCCGGACTCCAATCCGCGCCTGCGCGTCGCGATCGAGCGGGGGAAGGAAGCCAGCATGCCGGCCGACAACATAGAGCGGGCGATCAAGAAGGGCACCGGGGAGCTCGAGGGCGTGAACTACGAGGATATCACGCTCGAGGGCTACGGCCCGGGCGGGATAGCCATCTTTGTCGAGGCTGTCAGCGACAATAAGAACAGGACGACGAGCGAGATACGGACCATCTTCAGCAAAGGCGGCGGCAACATGGCCGGAGCCGGCTCCGTAGCGTGGATATTCGAGAAGAAAGGTTATATAGTCGTTTCGAAGAAGACGATCGACGAAGACAAGCTCATGACGATCGCCCTGGACGCCGGGGCCGAGGACATGGTCGTGGAGGACGAGAACTACGCCATCACGACGTCACCGCAGGATTTCCTGAAGGTCAAGAAGGCGATCGAGGACAAGGGCATCAAGACGGAGTCCGCCGAGCTCGACCTCATACCGAAGAACACGATCAAACTGGTAGGGGATGACGCCAAGAAAGTCATAAACCTCGTGAGCGCTATCGAAGACCACGAAGACGTGCAGCATGTCTACGCCAATTTTGACGTGCCGGATGAACTATTGAAAGAATAATGCGGATACTCGGTATAGACCCCGGGCTAGGGACGACCGGTTACGGTATCATCGAGGACGCGAGCTTCAAGGTGATAGAAGCCGGCGTGATCAAGACCGCGCCGCGCACACCCATACAGGAACGCCTCAAGAAGATATCCGATGCCCTCACCGACATCATAACGGAATATAGGCCGGGCGTCCTGGTCCTCGAGAAGATATACTCGCATTGCAAGCACCCGACCACCGCGATACTGATGGGCCATGCAAGGGCCGTGGCGTGCCTTATCTGCGGCGAAAAGCGCATAAAGCTGGTCAATTACCCCTCCACAAGGATAAAGAAGGCCGTTACAGGCAACGGTCACGCCTCAAAACAGCAGGTCCAGCGTATGGTGCAGACTTTGCTCAATCTCAGGAATGCTCCGGAGCCGGTCGATGTGAGCGACGCGCTAGCGATGGCGATAAGCTATTGTTTCATAGAGCAGAAAAGAAGAATCTCTTAAGGGGCTTATGATCTCACAGATATCCGGCAAGATAACCAGGAAAAAAGACCTGAGCGTCGTGATCGACCTGAACGGCATCTCTTACGAGGTGATGATACCGCGGGCTGTGATGGCCGCGCTGGACAGGGAGAGCTCTTCGGACGGCAGTGTCAAACTCGTGACCTACCACTACTATCAGATGGACCCTTCAAAGGCTGTCCCGGTCCTGATAGGCTTCCTGAACGAGATCGAGAGGGAGTTCTTTGAGAGGTTCATCACTGTCTCCGGCGTTGGGCCGAAGGCGGCCTGCAAGGCGCTCAGCCTGCCTTTCTCGGTCATAGCGGACGCTATAGACAAAGGAGACATGGCGATCTTAAAGTCGCTTCCCGGCATCGGCGACCAGAAGGCGCGGGAGATCGTCGCGAAACTGCAGGGCAAGGTGGGGAAGTTCGGGCTGATACAGGACCGGGGCTCTGTCGCGCACGCTGCCGCCAAGGGGGATATCAGGGAAGAAGCCGTCAGTGTCCTGCTGCAGCTCCAATACAAGAAGAAAGAAGCCGAGGAGATGGTCGAGAAGGCGCTGGCGCGCGATCCGAAGATATCGAGCTGCGAAGATGTGCTGAACGAGGTGTATAAGGGGAGCGTGAAAACGTCGTAGGTCGAAGGTCGTAGTGTATGGGGAAAGATGGCGAAGAAAGATACGGAAAAAAAAGATAAGCTGAGGGAGGTCGTGCTGGGCGCGGGCGGCGTATCCGCGGGGCGCGTCGAGGCGCTGGCGAACCAGGAGACCGACGAAGACCTCATCCTGAACATATCCTTAAGGCCGTCGCGCCTTCCGGACTTTATCGGCCAGAATGCCGTCGTCGATAACCTGAAGGTCTCGCTTGAAGCGGCCAAAAAGAGGGGCGAGCCGCTGGAGCACGTCCTGCTCTCCGGGCCTCCGGGCCTCGGCAAGACGTCGCTCGCCCACATCATAGCCAACGAGATGGGGACAAAGATCACGGCGACTAGCGGGCCGGCGATCGAGCGGGCCGGAGACCTCATCGGCATATTGACGAACCTCTCGCAGGGGGACATCCTATTTATCGACGAGATCCACCGCCTCTCAAAGACGGTGGAGGAGTTCATCTATCCGGCGATGGAGAACTTCGAGATAGATTTCGTCATAGATAAGGGCCCGTACGCCAAGACGATAAAGTTCAACCTCAAGCGCTTCACGCTGATAGGCGCGACGACGCGGGCGGGGCTCCTCACGGCGCCGCTCAGGAGCCGGTTCGGCATATTCCACCATCTCGATTTTTACGAGACGGGCGATCTCGTGACGATAATCACGCGCTCGGCGTCTCTCTTGAACATCCCGATCGACAAGGACGCGGCGGCCGAGATCGCCAGGCGTTCGCGCGGATCGCCGCGCGTGGCGAACAGGCTCGTCAGGCGCGTGCGCGATTGGGCCCAGGTAAAGAAAGACGGCAAGATCACGGTCGCGGCTACGGAAGAGGCCCTCAAGTCCCACGGCATAGACAGCATGGGCCTCGATATCATAGACCGCAAGGTCATCAGCGTCATACATGGATCGTTCGGCGGAGGGCCCGTGGGGATCGAGTCGATAGCCGCGACCCTCAACGAGGAACCGGATACCATCGTGGATATCGTAGAGCCGTTCCTGCTGAAGGCGGGTTTTTTAAAGAGGACGCCGCGCGGCAGGGAGCTCACCAGGCTCGCCTATGAGCATATGCATCTTACGCCAAATAAGAAAGAACCTCAAAAGGAACTTTTTTGAACATCCTTCTGCACGTATGCTGCGCTCCATGCGCCATATATCCCATCGAAGAATTGCGAAAGGAAGGCCATCAGGTCGCCGGCCTGTTCTATAATCCGAATATCCATCCCTATTCGGAGTACCTGAGGCGGCGGCATGAGGTCGAGAAATACTCGAAAGAGCGCGGCCTGAACGTCATCTATGACGACTACGATGCCGAGAAATATTTTGAGTATATCACCTACAATGAGCATGACCTGAAGGACAGGTGCCCGATGTGCTGGTGGCTGAGGCTCGAGGAGGCGGCGAGGTTCGCGAAGGAGAACGGTTTCGACGCCTTTACCACGACGCTTTTGGGCAGCCCGTATCAGGACCATGAGGTAATAAAGACCCTATGCGAGGATATCTCCAAACGCGTAGGCCTGGCCGCTTATTACAAGGATTTCAGGCCGGGTTTCAAGGCCGGCCAGGATAAGGCGCGCGCGCAGGGCATGTATATGCAGAAGTATTGCGGATGCCTCTTCTCAGAGAAGGAAAGCATAGACAGGAAGGCCCAGAAACTGAAAGACAAGGGCCAGGAAAAGGCATAACATGGGATCGATCGGAAGATTGCTGATCGTCACCGGCATCGTTCTTGTAGTGTTGGGCGCCATATTGACACTCGGCGGGAAGCTGTCGTGGTTCGGCAGGCTGCCCGGCGATATCTATATACAGAGAAAGGGCTTCTCGTTCTATTTTCCGATCACCACTTCCATTATCATATCAATAGCGCTTTCGCTCATAGCGCTCCTCATCAGGCGGCGATGAACAGACTCCTCCACCTTTTTCTTATAGCGGTCTTGTCCGGCCTGCCCCTCACAGCGGCTCCGGCCTTTTGCGCAGAGCCTTCGGAACCGGTCGTCAGGATCCGTATCCTGGACGATGTCGACAGCGTCACACTCGATTCAAAGAGCACCTACACGGTCACTGCCGCCGGTTCGACAAAGGTATTGCAGGAGGGGTCGTATTTCCCGGTAAAGGTCGCGCCTGTCGAAAGCGGCCTCATGGTGGGGAAGAAGAGCGTGGCCGAGCCGGCAGTTACCATATGCCCGGATGACGGCGCGGATATCTACGTCGGCAAGAAGAGGTTCCGCGGCTCTGTCGATATCATCAAAAAAGACGACCTGAAACTGACGGTCATAAACCGCGTGCCCGTGGAGGTATATCTGTACAGCGTCCTCAGGCACGAAGTCTCGCCGCACTGGCCGCCCGAATCCCTTAAGGCGCAGGCGATAGTGGCACGCACCTTCGCCCTCTACCAGGCGCGCATCAACAGGTCCCGGCAGTATGACATGACAAGCGATATCTATTCCCAGGTATACGGGGGCAGCGCCTCCGAAAAGTGGACTACGACGCGGGCGGTGAAGCTGACCAAGGGTAAGGTCCTGGCATACAAGGGCGACATATTCCCGGCCTATTACCACGCCACCTGCGCCGGGTGGACAGAGGACGCGTCGAACCTCTGGAATATCGATATCCCGCCGCTTGACGGCGCGGAGTGCGGGTTCTGCTATCACTCGCCGCATTATAGATGGACCTGCGAGATAACGCCCCGGGAGATGGGTAAAAAGCTGAGGGCCGAAGGGCAGGATATAGGTGAGGTTGTTTCGGTGGGGGTGGTATCAAGGAACAGGTCGCGCAGGGTCGAAAAGCTGGATATAAGGGATGACAAAGGCAAGACCGTGACGATGTCCGCGAAGGACTTCAGGCACATGTTCGGCCCCAACTCGATCAGGAGCACCAATTTTTACATCGTGACGACAGGCGGCTTTTTTTTGGTGGAGGGTTTCGGATGGGGCCACGGCGTTGGCTTATGCCAGTGGGGCGCCTACAAGATGGCCAAAGAGGGCGCTACGGCCGAGGAGATATTGCGGCGGTATTATCCGGGCGCGTCTATAATGACGGCGGATAAGGTCAAGGATAAGTTATAAGTTGCCAGTAACCAGTTGTCAGCGGTCATTAGCTATGAAATTATCTGAATTTGACTATCAATTACCTAATGAGCTTATTGCCCAGCATCCGCTGCAGGAGCGCGATAAGTGCAGGCTGCTCGTCCTGGACCGGGCCTCGCGAAGGATCGAGCATAAGACCTTTGACAGCGTCGCGGAATATATGATGCCGGGCGATTGCCTCGTGATGAACAATACTAGGGTCATATCGGCGCGGCTGTTCGGCAGGCGGAAGAGCGGCGGCAAGGTCGAGATATTCGTCCTCGAGAAGAAGGATCCGGTGTGCGAGGCGCTGGTGCGGCCTTCAGGCCGGCTGAAAGAGGGCGAGCGGATCACCCTTGAATCGGGCGACACGGCCGAGTTGTTGGGCAGGGGCGAAGTGGGCCGGATGGTCAGGTTCTCCCGCAAACTCGACGATATTTTGGAAGAGGCGGGCCACATACCGCTTCCTCCGTATATCGGCAGGATGGACCGGGAGTCCGACAGGGATGATTACCAGACGGTCTACGGGACGGTCGAAGGCGCCACAGCGAGCCCCACGGCAGGGCTGCATTTCACTGCGCAACTCATGGAGCGGGTCAAGGGCCAAGGGTCAAGGGTCAAGTTCGTCACATTGCACACCAGTTACGGCACTTTCGCGCCTGTGAAGTCGGAGGATGTCGCGGCCCACAGGATGCACAAGGAGTGCTTTGAGCTTCCGGCCGAGACCATTGAAGCTATACGCGAGACAAAAAAGAGAGGCGGTAAAGTGTTCGCGGTTGGAACTACAACGGCGCGTGTTTTAGAACATTGCGCCTCTCAAATTACTCATTGCTCATTACGCATTACTGATTACGGCGGCTATACAGGCCTCTTTATTTATCCGGGCTATGAGTTTAAGGTCGTCGACCATCTGATCACGAATTTTCATTTGCCGAAGTCGACTCTTTTGTTGCTGGTGAGCGCGTTCGCTGGCAAGGAGTCGATATTCGAGGCTTACCGCCAGGCGATAGAGGCGAAATACAGGTTCTTCAGTTACGGCGACGCCATGTTAATATTGTAGCGTATAGCGGATAGCGTTTAGCGTATAGGGCGACCTAAACGCTATACGCTCTACGCTAAACGCTAAAAAGTGAATAATCCGCATATGTTTGAACTCATCCACAAAGACAGCTCGTCAAAAGCGCGGCTGGGGAAGCTGAAGACCGGCCACGGCACGGTCAACACGCCGGTCTTTATGCCTGTAGGGACCCAGGGGACGGTCAAGGCGATCTCCAACAAAGAATTGAAGGAATGCAACGTCGAGATCATCCTGGGTAACGCCTACCATCTCTACCTGCGGCCCGGCATGGATATCATAAAGAAGGCGGGAGGGCTGCACCCCTTCATGGGATGGGACAGGCCGATCCTGACAGACAGCGGCGGATACCAGGTCTTCAGCCTCGCGGTCCTGCGCAAGTTAAGCGAGGAAGGCGTGCAGTTCTCGTCTCATATAGACGGCTCTAAGCATTTTCTCACTCCGGAAAAAGCGGTGGAGATCCAGCAGGCGCTGGGCAGCGACATAATGATGACGCTCGATGAGTGCGTCCACTATCCGGCGCCTCGGGACTATGTTGAGCAGTCATTGAAGCTGACGATGAAGTGGGCGAAGAGGTCGAAGGAGTATTTTGAAAAGCTCAAAAGTCAAAAGTCAAAGGTCAAAGGGGAGCATATGCTGTTCGGGATAGCGCAGGGCGGGACGTATCCGGACCTGCGGAAGCGGGCGGTCGAGGAGCTCCTGGAGATAGGCTTCGACGGCTACGCCATTGGCGGCGTGAGCGTTGGTGAGCCGGAGGAGCTTATCCACGAGATAGCGGCATATACCGCTTCGCTCTTGCCCGAAGAGAAGGCGCGGTACCTGATGGGCCTCGGCACGCCGCCGGACATGCTCGAGGCGATAGCCGAAGGCGTCGACATGTTCGACTGCGTCGTACCCACGCGGAACGGCCGGAACGGCCAGGCCTTCACATGGAACGGGGAGCTGCAGCTCAGGAACGCGGAGTTCAAAGAGGATATGCGCCCCATCGACGAAGGCTGCGAATGTTTCACCTGCGCGACGCACACGCGTTCGTACATACGCCACCTCTTCAATACGGATGAGCTTTTGGGGTTGCGCCTTGTATCGTTGCATAATATACACTTTTATGTTACACTTATAGAGGCTGCGCGCAAGGCGATCGCTAAAGACCACTTTAGCGCGTTCAAACAAGAGTTCATCAAGAACTATTCCAAAAAAAAGATGATCCCTCAAGCTGCCAAGTGAGGGATTCATCATAAAGGAGGGTGTAAAATGGGGACAGCGCAAAATCCGCTTATGAGCCTGATGCCGGTCATATTGATATTCGTGATCTTCTATTTCCTGCTGATACGCCCGCAGAAAAAGGCGCAGGAGGACCACAAAAAGATGGTGGCCGGCCTGCAGAAGAACGACGATGTCGTCACCGGCGGCGGTATCCACGGCACCATCGTGAACGTCAAGGATGCCACCGTCATGATCAGGGTCGATGACAACGTGAAGATCGAGGTGTCGAAGAACAGCGTCGTCACGGTCAAGAAGAAAGCGGTGGCGTGATGAACAAGAACCTCCAGTGGAAGGTAGTCGGCATCATAGCGATAGGGATAGTCGCGTTATGGTCAATCTGGCCGCCTTTTACGGTCAAGGACAAAGAGGGGAATGTCGTACAGAAGGGCAAGATCAACCTGGGCCTCGACCTTCAAGGGGGTATGCACGTAGTCCTGAGAGTCGATACGGAAAAGCTTTCCCCTGAGGCAAAGAAAGACGCCCTGGAAAGGGCCGTCGAGATCATACGGAACAGGATCGACCAGTTCGGCGTAAGCGAAATGGCCATCCAGAAGCAAGGCAAGGACCGCATAATCGTGCAGCTGCCCGGCGTTACCGAGCGCGAGCGGGCCCTCGAGATCATAGGCAAGACAGCCCACCTTGAGTTCAAGCTCGTTTCCGACAACCCCGAAGACCTGAAGAAGGCGCTCAATAACGAGCCGGTCGAAGGATATGAAGTGAAGTATCTGGAAAGGGAGCGCGCCGGCCGCGAGCCGGTCCTTGTCGCGAAGGACGCGTCCCTTACAGGCGAGTACATCGTGAACGCGAAGACGGAGTTCAGCTCGCGCGGGTTCGGCGAGCCGTACGTCTCGCTTACCCTTAACCCGAAGGGCGCCGATATCTTCGCCAATTTGACAGCGGCGAATGTTGGCAAGCGCCTGGCTATAGTGCTCGACGGCACCGTCCAATCGGCGCCGGTGATAAGGGAGGCGATACCCTCCGGACAGGCCCAGATATCAGGCACTTTCACCGTAGATGAAGCGAACGACCTCTCCGTAGTCCTCAGGGCCGGCGCGTTGCCGGCGCCTGTCATCGTTGAAGAGGAGAGGACCGTCGGACCGCTCCTCGGGGCGGACTCTATCAGGAGCGGTTTGCGTGCCACCATCATCGGCGCCCTGCTCGTTTTCCTGTTCATGGCGGCCTATTACCGCCTTGCCGGCATGGTCGCGAACCTCATGCTTATCCTCAACCTTTCCTTGATCCTTGCCTGCCTCGCCATGTTCAAGGGGACCCTTACACTGCCAGGCATAGCCGGGCTTATATTGACCATCGGCATGGCGGTCGACGCGAACGTCCTTATCTATGAGCGGATGCGGGAGGAGCTCAAGTTGGGGAAGAGCCTGCGCGCGGCGATACCGGCGGGTTTCCACCGAGCGTCCTCCGCGATCATGGACTCGAACCTTACGACGATCGTCGCGGCCGCGCTCATCTTCAAGTTCGGGACAGGCCCGATACGCGGCTTCGCGGTGACGCTTACCATCGGTCTTATCGCGAACCTCTTTACCGCGGTCACATGCTCCCGCGTCATATTTGAGTTCCTCTGCGACCAGTTCGATCTCTCGAAGCTGCGCATGATGCAGTTCTTCCGCGAGACGCATATCGATTTCATAGGCAAACGGAAGATCTGCTACACGCTCTCCGCGATAGTCATAATCATCGGGTTGAGCGCCTTCTTCATGAGAGGCGAAAAGAACTTCGGCGTCGATTTCTCCGGAGGCACCCTCCAGCAGTACATGTTCGAGAAGCCGGTCAAGGTGGACAGCATACGCTCGGCCCTCAAGGAAGTCGGCCTCGGAGGCGCCTCCATACAGCAGTACGGCAACCCGAAGGAAGTCATCATAAGGACACCGCAGGACGTCTCCCGCAAACTGAAAGATATCTTTAACGAAAAGTTCCAGGATAATAAATTTGACCTGATGCGCGTCGAGACAGTCGGGCCGGCGGTCGGCAAGAACCTGCGGCAGAACGCGGCGACGAGCCTGCTGCTGGCTATTGCCGGCATCATGATATACGTCATGTTCAGGTTCAACATGAAGTACGCCATCGCCGGCGTGGTCGCGCTATTCCACGATGTCCTCATCGCCGTGGGCGCGCTTGCCCTGACGCAGCGGCAGTTCGACCTGACCATCGTCGCGGCATTGCTTACGATCGCCGGTTATTCGATCAACGACACGATAGTCATCTACGACCGGATACGCGAGAACCTGCGGCTTGTGAAAAAAGGCACGTTCGCCGATGTGGTCAACCTGAGCGTGAACCAGACCTTCTCCAGGACCATCCTGACTTCGGCCGTCACCTTGCTTGTCGTTGTCGCGCTTCTTTTGTTCGGCGGCGAGGTGTTGAACGATTTCGCGTTCTGCCTGTTCGTGGGCTTCATCTCCGGAGTCTATTCCACAATATACATAGCGAGCCCGCTGGTCATAACCTGGCACAAGAAGCACCTGTCGAAACATTAAACCGGCCTGACAGGAAGCCATGTCAAACCACGATTCGTACGAAAAGGGGGAGAAGGGGTCTTTTGTAAGCGTATTGGTCAACGGGGCCCTTTTCATCTTCAAGATCTTCGCCGGCGTAGCCGGCCATTCGAACGCCATGGTAGCCGACGCCCTTGACACTTTCGGCGACGTCATGACTAGCGGCGGCATGATAGTCGGGTTCAAGATAGCCAAAAAACCGGCGGACGAAGAGCACCCCTACGGCCACGGCAAGGCCGAATCGATCATCGCCAAGCTCCTCGCCATATTCCTTATTGCCCTCGGCGTCAAGGTAGCGTACAATTCGGTCCACGCGATGCTTTTCATTAAGACCTATGTCCCCGGCAGGATAGCGCTCGTCGCCGCGGTCGTCTCGATAGCGGTAAAGTTCGGGCTCTTCCGGTACATGAACCTTTTGGGAAAGAAGATATCGAGCACCAGCATGGTCGTCTATTCATGGAATATCGCGACCGACGTTTTTTCCTCGCTCGTGGCGCTTATCGGCATCGCCGGCGCCCGACTGGGCTACACGCTGCTTGACCCCATAGCCGGGCTCATCCTCTCTGTCTTCGTCATACGCACGGGCGCCGTCGCGTTCCACAGGGCCTACGATGAGCTGATGGACGCGGCCCCGTCCAAGGCGGTCATAGGCGGCATCCGGGCTATCGCGATGAAGAACAGGGACGTGAAGGCGATCAAGGACGTCAAGGTGAGGAAGATGGGCCTCGACTTGATGATAGACATGACGATAGACGTCGACAAGGACATGACGGTCGATAAGGGGCACCATGTCACCGACGTGGTCCGGAAGGACATCCTGAAGAAGGTACAGAACGCGAAAGACGTATTTATACACGTAGAGCCGTTCAAAAAATGAGAAGAACCTGGAATATCAAAGCTCCGGACCCCTCCGCCCAGAACGAGCTCTCGGCTTCCCTCAACATCTCCAAAGTGACCGCGCAGCTACTGGCCAACCGCGGCATCAAAGATATCGATGAGGCGCGGCAGTTCCTGGCATGCTCCATGGCCTCTTCCGCCGACCCGTTCCTTTTAAAGGACATGGACAAGGCTGTCGGGCGCATACGCAAGGCAGTCTCCAAAGGCGAAAAGATACTGGTCTACGGCGATTATGACGTCGACGGCATTACGGCGGTAGCCGTGCTCTACCTGGCGCTCAAAATGCTGGGCGGCACCGTCGAGACCTATATACCGCACCGGGTGGAGGAGGGATACGGCCTCAACCTCGCGGCAGTGAAGAGGGCGCAGCGTGACGGCATATCTCTCATCATCACCGTTGATTGCGGCATAGCGTCTTTCAAGGAGATAGAGCACGCGGCCGCGCTCAAGATCGATATCATCGTGACCGACCACCATGAGATAGCCGACTCGAGGGTGCCGGACGCGTACGCGGTCATCAATCCCCTGCAGAAGTCCTGCAACTATCCGTTCAAGCACTTAGCCGGCGTCGGGCTGGCGTATAAGCTCGCTAAGGCCCTTTACACCGGCACGCCCAATTTCGCGGAGGACTTTCTAGACCTGGTCAGCCTCGGCACGATAGCCGACATAGCGCCTCTCGTGGGTGAGAACAGGGTCCTCGCCAAATACGGCCTTGATGAGCTGAACAGGAAGGAGCGCATCGGCCTTACGGCGCTCTGCGAAGTCGCCGGCCTGACGGGCAAGGAGATCTCGAGCGGCCATATCGGCTTCATCCTGGGCCCGCGCATAAACGCGATGGGCAGGGTGGGCTCCGCGCATAAGGCGCTGGAGCTTTTATTGTCGAAAGACGGGGCGGAAGCGCTGAAGCTGGCGAAGCTTCTTGACACCGAGAACAAGAACCGCCAAAAGATAGAGAGCGCGATCCTTGATGAGGCGGTCTCTAAGGTGGAGCGCGAGGTCAACTTCAAGCACCACCGCGTCATAGTGCTTGGCAGCGAATCCTGGCATCCGGGCGTTATAGGGATAGTGGCATCGAGGATAGCGGACAGGTATTACCGCCCGACTATACTCATATCGCTTGACGGCAAATACGCCAAAGGCTCGGGCAGGTCGGTAGATGGCTTCCACCTGTTCGAGTATCTTCTGCGCTGCAAGGACCTGCTTGTGGCGTTTGGCGGCCATGAGTCCGCCTGCGGTATCACGCTCGAAAAGGAGAAGATAGACGAATTCAGGGAGCGGATAAACAGCGAAGCGGCTTCCGAGGTGAAGGAAGAGGTCTTCAGCCCGGTCCTCGACATCGATATGGATATACCGCTTAACGCGCTGAGCGAAGAAGTGATGGGCCAGATCGAGAGCCTCGCGCCCTTCGGTGAGCAGAACCCGAGGCCGGTCTTCGCATCGCGCGGCCTCATAGTCAAGGACGGGCCGCGCCGCATCGGCAAGAACGGTT
Organism: Candidatus Omnitrophota bacterium; assembly: GCA_016929115.1. GTDB lineage: Bacteria > Omnitrophota > Gorgyraeia > 2-01-FULL-45-10 > 2-01-FULL-45-10 > JAFGJL01. The sequence continues at coordinate 25,077 of JAFGJL010000058.1, forward strand.
TTAAAGTGTGGGTGACCGACGATCGCGTTACGTGCGAAGCCGTCTCTTTCGGGAGGAACCGGCTCGCGATTCCGGAGAAGGGTTCCGGAGTGGACCTGGCCTATATCCCATCCTTGAATGACTGGCAGGGCGTGCGGTCGATACAGCTTGAGCTGCGCGATATAAAGTGATATATCATGACGGAGCGAGGATATGGAAAAAGATAATTTAAGGATAAAACGCCTCCTTGTCCTTCTGGCGGCCATCCTGATAGATATCGCGATAGGATACGCCGATACGGCGGCGATACCCCATGTCTCTTTCCTGACGTTCTATCTCGTGCCGGTCCTTATCGCAACCTGGTTCGCCTCAGCGTGGGCCGGGATGTTCGTCCTGTCGGCAAGCCTCGTAGTGTGGTTCATACCGGACGCGATAGCGAGGGGGCCGTATTCGCACGGTATTATCCCGTACTGGGAAGTTACCGTCAAATTCGTCATACTCTTTGTGGTCGTATGCTTTGCCGCTACCGCGAAGAGGTTGCTGGATAATGAAAAAGTAATGTCGCGGACGGATTATCTGACCGGCGCGGCCAACAGGCGTTATTTCTTTGAGATCGCGGCCGCCGAGGCCAGGCGGGCCGCGCGCTACAAGCGCCCTATCACGCTGGCCTACGTCGATATCGACAACCTCAAAGGGATAAACGACCAGTACGGCCACAAGACAGGGGACCGCCTTATACGCCTTGTCGCAGAGACAGTAAAGAAAGGCGTGAGGATGATGGACATGGTGGCGCGGGTCGGAGGAGATGAATTCATCCTGATGATGCCTGAGACCGGATACGACGCGTCACAGACGGTGATCCATAGGATACATAAAGAACTGCAATACGTCATGGAGGCGAATAAGTGGCCGACGACGTTCAGCATCGGCGCGGTGACGTGCGAGAGCGTCTCATGCCATCCCGAGGTCCTTATAACGATGGCGGATAACCTCATGTATTCGGCTAAGCGCGCCGGTAAGAATATGATAAAGCACGAGATCCTCAAGGAAGAGGTTTGTGTTAGTCCATAAAAAAGCTATATTTAAAATTTGACCCTGCCTTCAATCGATGGTATATTCAATGCATATCGAAAAGGCAAACCTGTCGTGAGATAGGGACAGTCCCTAACGGGACTACCACTGACGTAAAAGCCGGTGGCAGCAAAGCCAAGGGTCTGAGGGGTTCAGACAGCCTGGTTGCCGAAGGTTAAAGGCTCAGACCCAGGCTAAAATGCAAAAGACAATAATTTTCCTCGCCATAATGGCGGTGTTCCAATTCTCGTGTTTTGCCCAGTCGCAGCATGTGGAACAGGCGCCTTCCTCCATGAGCACTCCGCAGGAGATAGCCCGCTGGCTTTCACGCAATTTCACGTATGAGATGGAGTGGCCTGACAACTGGCAGTCATCCAGCGAAACCGCACGCCTCAAAAAGGGCGACTGCGAGGATTTCGCGGTGCTGAGCCAGGCGCTTTTGGCCAGGCTTGGCATAAAGAGCGATATCGTCATTATAAGGTTCAAGGACCTGAAAGTGGCGCACGCGATATGCGCCTGGAAGTACGGAAAATATTACAGCTTTATGTCGACCCGCCAACTCTACGAGACTAACGCGACCTCGATAGAGGAGGCCGTGGAAAAATATTTTCCTGACTGGCAGAAGATAATATTCACCGACGCGAAGAAGCATTACGCAAAAGTGATAACGCGAAAATAGTTAGTCCATAAAAAAGTATTATTTGTGCTGTTGCTTTTTTTAAATTTTGTGATATACTTCTTTTTAGAAACAAAAAATAGCTTATGTTAGCTCATTAAATAGTAAGGAAAATATGCCACCGTAGATCTGGGTATCGAAAAAAAATATAGGGGGTTGTCTCATGGCAACCTTTTACCTGAAAGACTCACATGATATTATAAAGATCATCGAGAGTCTTTTTTTCTGCATATTTAGGGTAGCAATGGGGGTTTAATAGCTTGGCGATCTGTGTGAAGGGGGGTGAGAGAATTGAAGGTTCTCATCGTAATAGCGAAAAAACCGAAACACAGGTTTTTGGTCACGCTTCACAGCGATTGGCTTGTAAGGGAAGTGAAAGACCTGATCAAAAATAACAGGCATTCCCAGGCGATGGTCTCGGCCTTATTTAAAGGCAGGTTCGAGAGGGAGGTCAAGGGCAACGAGCTGCCGGGGCTGGAGGCCGATCTTATCCTTTCCGAAAAGACCGCATCCTGGGATCATACCACCAAAGCCTGAGAACGGCCTATCCGAAGCTGCCCGCATCAACAACCGGGGGTGATTTTTTTTGGGAATTTAATTGATGAATAATCAATTTATTGTTGACAGAAAATAAAGTATATGTTACGCTGGCCTCTTAAATGAGGAGAAGAGCAATGAATAAGCTAGTTATGGTAACGGTTATCGTAATGGTTGTAGCTTTTAAGGCGCCGCAGGCGCTCAATGCCCAGGATATGTGGTCCGATAAGAGCGGCTCGATAAAGAACGCGGATTCAAAGGCGCTCTATTTTGACAGGAGCGTTTTGTACTTGGCCACTAGGAACGCCATCTACAGGGCCTTGGACGCTAAAGGCAGGTGGGAATCGGTCTTCTATCTGCCGGCCGGGGAGAACGAGATAACGTCCCTGGCCGGGAACGGCGAATATCTCTATGCGGGCACAAGGAAGGGCCTCTACAGGTCGCCTGACCGCGGCAGTCGTTGGCAGAACGTCTTCAGGACGGTAGTGCCCGAAAAGTCGAACATCCTCTGCGCGGAGATCTTCAGCCGCGCCTCGGTGCTTGTCGGGACAGGGCGCGGCATATTCCTGAGCGAGGATGCCGGGTCGCATTGGCGCGACATAAGCTTCAATATGAAGAACACGGCTGTCCGGTGCATAGCCCGCTACAACGGATATATCTTTGCTGGAGGTGATCTCGGCCTCTACCTGAAAACGGATAGTTCCGACGGATGGGAGAGGCTCGTGGTGATGAGCGCGCTCGAGAAGAAAGAGGCGGGTGAGGCGGCCGGAGCGGAGGAGCCGGAAGCGCCGGCGGAGAGCGGCATCACGTGCATCATGGTCCACGGCAGCCGTCTCCACGTCTCGCTCGATAAAAAGATCCTTTATTCCGACGATAACGGGAAGACGTGGCATGCGTTCCCGGTCCAGGGCCTATCAGGCTCTATAAACCATATGCTTGCCGTGCCCGGCACCGAACGGCTATACTGCGCTACAACGAGCGGTGTCTTTGAGTTCTCCAAGGCAGATCCGCGGTGGCGCGAGCTCTATAAAGGCACGGACAAGCGCATGTCCGTCCGCCGACTCATTGTCGACAAAGACGATGAGCGCCTGATATGGGCCGCGACCGACAGGGGCCTGTATAAACTTGAGAGCGGCAGGTATGAGCTTACGGGCCACGTAGATATGGACCGGCAGCTGAAGACGTTCACGGTCATATCCGGCGCCGAGCCGGCATATCTGGAACTGCAGAAGGCGGCGATACGTTTTGCCGATGTGGACCCGGAGAAGATAAAGAGCTGGCACAGTCAGTCGCGCATGCGGGCGCTCTTGCCGAAAGTCTCGGTCGGGTTCGACAATGATAGTTCGAACACTTACGAGATATATACGAGCGCTACCAGGGACTATTTTGTCACCGGCCCCGAAGACATATCCAAGGGTTGGGACGTCTCTGTATCGTGGGAACTGGGGAACCTCATATGGAGCGATGACCAGACGAACATAGACGTCCGCTCCCGGCTCATGGTACAGCTCAGGAACGACATCCTGGACGACCTCAGGCGGGTCTATTACGAGCGCAAAAGGCTCCAGTTCGAGCTTGTGACACAGCCGCCGAAAGATATAAAGGCGCGGTTTGAAAAGGAGATGCGGCTCGAAGAGCTGACGCGCGCCATCGATGACCTTACCGGGAATTACCTGTCAGAATCCATCAAGAAGCAGAATGAGTTGTTAGCCCGAAAAAAGTGAGTTAGGCCTTATTGACTGGGGGGTTTTTTGTGGTATACTATTTATGAAGCGCAGAGAAGCGCTTAAGACGTAAAGCAAAGAGGCGTTCTGGATGAGCGCCTTTTTTGTTTATTTTAAGGGACAAGGGCGTTCTATGCCGGAGGTGGCGGCAGGAACGCCCTTTTTTTAAGGCGGTGGTTAATATGGATTTCAGGATACTTCTGGAAAAGATAACGCCGGCTCTCAGGTTCATCGCGCGCAAGCACCTTCTCTACGGTTGCTACGACGAGGAGGACCTTTACCAGGAGATGTGCCTATATATGTGGCAGCATTACGCCCACGGCCTGCCCATAGGCATAAACGAGGCCTATGCCATCAAGGGGTGCGAATTCCACATACAGAATTTCTTAAGAAAAGGAAGGTCCAAGATCATCATATCGAGCATCGATGAGCTCCTTACTGCGGACGGCCTGACCTTAGCCGACATCCTGGAGGACAAGAAGGCATCCAGCGGCTCCAGGATAGAGAGCAAGATCACGGTAGATGAGATAAGGGACCTGGGCCTGAGCGAGAAGGAGAGGGCCGTCCTGTCGCATCTCTTGAAGGGGTGTACGGCGCGCGAGATAGCGGGCCAGCTCGGCATCTCGCACGTCATGGTCCTGAAGCACAAAAAAGCCATAGTTGAAAAATGGCGTAAAAAGCGGTAGTTCGGCAAGCTCACTACCCTGAGCAAGAAAAATGAAATTTTTTCGCGTCGAAGGGTTACCAGGAGAGTGATTTTTTTACTTATCTAAACGTAGATCTTTTGGACGAGGACGTCTTTTTGGTCTGTGTATGACCGAAAAGACGTTTTTTATTCGCTTAGGGAAGAAAAATGAGACGTAAAAAACGCTTAAAAACCTCCGGATATAAGATGTCCGCGCTTATTTTCCTGCTTATGGCGCTATGCGCCGCAAATGTTTACGCGGAAACGGAAAAGCCGGGCTGGGCCCCTGACGTATCGGGCGGTGTGACCTTTGAGACAAAATATATCTGGAGGGGCCAGAATATAGTCGACGACCCGGTCGTGCAACCCGAAGTATCAATAGGTAAGTATGGGCTCACCTTTTCCTATTGGGGCAACATAAGCACGGCGAGCTCACAGAGGAGATGGACCGAGCATGATTACGGGCTGGACTACACCTTCAATATCGGCCAGGCCAAAGAACTTCTTGGTATAGGTAAAGCGCAAAGACCGCGCCTCCTTGACCGGCTGGGGTTCTCGCTCGGCCACATATTCTACGTTTTTCCGGAATACAGCGGCAAGGATTTTAATTCCGAAGAGTTCTATTTCGGAGCATCGTATGATTGTTTCCTGCGGCCCTCGTTCAAGTGGTATGTAGATTACGCCAGGGGAGCCGGCTCATACCTGCAATTCGCCATCGGCCATGCTTTCGATCTGCAAAACGGCATGAGCCTTAAGGTGAACACTACACTGGCGTATAACGCCGGGCAGTGGGGATACGGCTATAAGTTCGCGCCGTTATTGCTCTCGGCCGAGTTTAGCGTGCCGCTATTCAGGTATTTCACGCTCACTCCGAATATAAACTATTCCGTGGCGCTGGACCGCGGCAGTGAGGAGGGCCTCGCGTACGGCTCGGAGTTTTACGGTGGAGTCAAGGTCTCGGCGGCTTTTTAAACAGGAGGTGGCAAGATGATAAATTCAGGGGATGTCGCATGGATCCTGGTATCGGCGGCCCTTGTAATGATGATGACCGCGCCCGGGCTTGCGTTCTTCTACGGCGGCCTCGTGAGGAGGAAGAACGTCCTCGCGACGATGATGCAGTCGTTCTTCGTGCTGTGCCTGATAAGCATCCAATGGATATTGTTCGGGTACAGCCTCGCCTTCGGTCCGGATAAGGGGCATTTCATAGGCAGCCTGGCGTGGCTGGGCCTTAAAGGCGTAGGCCTGGCGCCGAACCCGGATTACGCGGCTACGATACCACACCTTCTCTTCATGGCCTACCAGATGATGTTCGCTATCATAACACCGGCCCTTATCACTGGGGCGTTTGCCGAGAGGATGAAGTTCTCGGCGTACGCGATCTTCGCGCTCGTCTGGGCCACGCTCGTTTACGATCCCGTATGCCACTGGGTCTGGGGCGTGGGAGGGTGGCTGCGGAACATGGGTGCGCTCGATTTCGCCGGCGGCACGGTCGTCCATGTCTCATCGGGCATATCGGCGCTCGTCTGCGCGCTATATTTAGGTAAGAGGCGGGGGTTCGGCAGAGAGCCGATGCCGCCGCACAACCTGCCGTTGACGATACTGGGCGCGGCGCTATTGTGGTTCGGATGGTTCGGCTTCAACGCAGGCAGCGCCCTGGCCGCTAACGAGCTTGCGGTGACAGCTTTCATCGCGACCAATACCGCTGCCGCCGCGGCAGCGCTTACCTGGATGTTCATAGAATGGAAGGCGATAGGGAAGCCGACGCTCCTCGGCGGAGCGACAGGCGCGGTCGCCGGCCTGGTCGCGATAACGCCCGCGGCAGGGTTTGTCTCGCCCGCGTCGGCCATCGCGATAGGGATAATGGTGGGGGTCGTCTGTTATATGGCAGTGGCGGTCATCAAGCTCAAGCTGGCGTATGACGACAGCCTGGACGCGTTCGGGGTCCACGGGATAGGAGGGACGCTCGGCGCGCTGGCGACAGGCCTGTTCGCGCAGAAGGCGATAAATCCGGCCGGAAGCGACGGGCTCCTGTTCGGGAACATGTCCCAGTTCGGGATACAACTTGCCGGCGTCCTGGTCACGATGGGGTATGCAGTCGTGATGACGCTTGTAATACTTAAAGCGATCGATATGACCGTGGGATTGCGCGTAACAGACGAAGACGAGGTGGCCGGTCTTGACATAACGCAGCATGAAGAGAGCGCGTACACATTATTGGATTGACGAATAGCGTTTAGCGTAGAGCGTATAGCGTATAGAAAATACTATACGCTATCCGCTAAACGCTATACGCTAAGACATGGAGGATAAGGAAAATGAAGCTGATCATAGCTATAATCCAGCCGCACAAACTGGAGGACGTCCTGCAGGAACTTGACAAGGCCGAGATATACCTGAGGACCGTCTCGAGCGTCCTGGGTTGCGGCAGGCAAAAGGGGAGGACGCAAGTTTACAGGGGAAGGAAGGAGACGGGCAACCTTCTAAAGAAAGTGCGGCTCGAGATAGCCGTTAATGAGCCGTATGTCGACCAGGCGGTAAAAGCGATCATAAAGGCCGCAAAGACCGGCGGGATAGGGGACGGAAAGATATTCGTCCTGGACCTGGCTGATTGCTACAGGATACGCACCGGAGAGACGGGTTCCGTGGCTATCGGCTGAGGTCCTTCGGATGCTCCTTTTTGTCGAATCCTCAGGATCAAATTTTGCTTCGCAAAATTTGGTTACCAAAATAAGCCGTTTTTTACTTATATAGACAGAAGCGCCGGAGTGTAACCGGAGCCGCACAGCGTTTGTGCAAGGCGGATTAAAACAAGGGTGTTTTAAGGCCGAGTGGCTTTAAAACACCTTTTTTATTTGAAAGTCAGAACTTAACAAGGAGGCCTGAAATGGCAAAGAGGACGAAGCAGGATATATTGAAGATGGTGAAGGAGAATGACGTAAAGTTCATCCGCCTGTGGTTCACCGATGTGTTGGGACAGGTCAAGAGTTTCGCGATCACGGACAAGGAACTGGAGGGGGCGCTTGATAACGGCATGGGGTTTGACGGTTCCTCCATAACCGGATATCAGGCCATAGAGGAGTCCGACATGATCGCTATGCCGGACCCGGACACGTTCGCGATCCTTCCCTGGCGGCCGTCCGAGAAGGCCGTCGCGAGGATGATATGCGACGTGCTCAACCCGGACAAGACGCCGTATGAAGGCGATCCGCGGTATGTACTGAAGAGGGCGCTCGAAAGGGCGAAGAAGATGGGGTATGACCATTATTATGTGGGCCCGGAGCTGGAGTTCTTCTATTTCAAGGCGGATAGCGCTACCGAGGTCCTGGACAAGGGCGGATATTTCGACCTCACGACGCTTGACGTCGCAAGCGACCTGAGGAGGGAGACGGTGCTGGCCCTCGAGAAGATGGGTGTAGACGTCGAGTATTCCCACCACGAGGTGGCGCCGTCCCAACACGAGGTCGATATGCGCTTCAAGGACGCCCTCGAGATGGCGGACAGCGTCATAACCTACAAGGTCGTGGTGAAGGAGATCGCCAGCAAGTTCGGTGTGTACGCCACATTCATGCCTAAGCCTATATTCGGAGAGAACGGCTCGGGCATGCATACCCACCAGTCCCTCTTTAGCGGGAAGAAGAACGTCTTCTACGACGCGAAGAGCGAGGACTTCCTGTCGGATACGGCCCATAGTTATATAGCAGGCCTTTTGAAGCACGCCAAGGAGATATGCTCGATATTCGCGCAGACGACCAATTCATATAAAAGGCTGGTGCCGGGATACGAGGCGCCCGTCTATATAGCGTGGAGCCGCAGGAACAGGAGCGCGCTTATACGCGTGCCGCTCTACTATCCGGGCAAGGAGATGGCTACGCGATGCGAATTCAGGGCATGCGATCCGGCCTGCAACCCGTACCTGACTTTCGCGGCAATGCTTCACGCCGGCCTGGACGGCATAGAGAAGGGATATAAAGTGCCCAAGCCCATGGACCAGAACCTTTATCACCTCAGCGATGATGAGAGGAAGAAGAAGGGTATCGAGACGCTTCCGGACAGCCTGGGCCAGGCGATAACGGTAAGCGAGAACAGCGAGCTTGTAAAGAAGGTCCTCGGCGACCATATCTTCCCGAGGTTCATCTCGCTAAAGAAGAAGGAATGGGACGATTACAGGATCAGGGTCCCGCAGTTCGAGCTGGAGAAATACCTTCCGGTCCTGTAACTGAAGTCGTTTGTACCCCCGTCGCTTTTCGAAGCGCGGGGGTACAAAAATTTTTGAATTCAAGTGCACAAAAAGCGGGCAGAGCCGATATGAACGATATATCCAATATCATAGACGATTACTTCTATACCGCCGAGAGGGAGCGGATATATGACTATATAATAAATGAGATAGAGAAGGTAGTCATAACAAAGGCCCTTGAGCGCTCATGCGGGAACCAGGTGGCCGCGGCCAGGATGCTCGGGGTGCACCGAAACACGCTTAACAGCAAGATAAGGAAGTTGAATATCGATATAGGGAGATTCAAAAAGTGAGACGCAAAGGCTTTCCTCATAAGCAGGGTTTATACGATCCGCGTTTCGAGCACGATTCTTGCGGCGTAGGGTTCGTGTGCGACGTGAGCGGCAAGCGGTCTCGCGGGATCGTGAGGAAAGGCATCGAGGTGCTCGAGCGCTTAAGCCATCGCGGCGCGGTAGGCGCTGATCCGCAGACCGGCGACGGCGCCGGGATACTCATACAGATACCTCACAATTTTTTAGCCAGGGAATGCAAAAGAGCAGGCTTTAATCTGCCGGAGCCCTCCTTTTACGGGACAGGCCTCGTCTTCCTGCCGACCGAAGAAAAAGACAGGGGCTTGTGCCGCGATATATTCAGAAAGATCATCGAGGAGGAGGGGCAGCGCCTTCTGGGCTGGCGCGATGTGCCGGTTGACAGTTCGGTGATAGGCAAGGGCGCGAAATATACGATGCCATTCATGGCCCAGGTCTTCATAGGAAGGGGCGGCAATATCGGCGAGGGGCTTTACTTTGAGAGGAAGCTTTATGTCATCCGCAAAGAGGTTGAAAATGCCGTCAAGGCGTCTTCGGTCGGGCAGAGAACCCTGCCTGCCGGCAGGCAGGGTTCTTTTTATATAACGAACCTTTCATCCAGGACATTGAGCTATAAAGGGCTCCTCATGCCTTCCCAGTTAAGGGATTTCTTTCCTGACCTGAAGGACCCGGCCATGGAAAGCGCCCTCTGCCTGGTCCATTCCAGGTACAGCACCAACACGTTCCCCACATGGGACTTGGCGCAGCCTTTCCGCTTCCTCGCGCATAACGGCGAGATAAACACGCTTCGCGGCAACCTCAACTGGGTCAGCGCTAAAGAGAGGCTCCTCGCGAGCGAGCTCTTCGGCACGGATATAGACAAGCTGAAACCGGTCATCGTCAAGGGCGGAAGCGATTCGGCGGCTATCGACAACGTATTTGAGCTGCTGGTCCTTTCCGGCAGGTCCCTGGAGCATGCCATGATGATGCTTATACCCGCGGCCTGGGAGCACGACAGGTCGATGGATAAGGACCTGAAGGAATTCTATAAGTACCATGCCTGCCTCATGGAGCCGTGGGACGGGCCTGCCGCCATAGCCTTTACGGACGGCAGGAACGTAGGCGCCGTGCTGGACAGGAACGGCTTAAGGCCGGCCCGTTATATCGTGACAAAGGACGGTTTTGTAGTGATGGCTTCAGAGGTCGGAGTCCTTGATATAGAGCCGGACCAGATAAAGGAATCGGGGCGGCTTGAGCCGGGCAAGATATTCTTCATAGACACCGAACAGGGCAGGATAGTGAATGACGCCGAGATCAAGAAGGGCGTATCGGCGCGCTTCCCGTACGGTGAGTGGAACAGCTCAAACATGGTCGAGCTCGACAATCTTCCGGCCGGCATCGGCGGTAAGAGGCGGTCGGAGGATATGCTGCCCCCGCTGAAGGCGTTCGGCTATTCCAGGGAGGACCTCAAGGTCATCCTCAAGCCTATGGCCGAAGAGGGCAAAGAACCCGTCGGCTCTATGGGCAGCGATATCCCTCACGCGGTATTGTCAAAGAAACCGCAGCTCCTTTACAGCTATTTCAAGCAGCTTTTCGCCCAGGTGACAAACCCGGCCATAGACTCGATACGCGAAAAGCTCGTGATGAGCCTTGAGAGTTTTATCGGGCCAGGGAAGAACATCCTCGAGGAGACGCCGGAGCATTGCCATAAGCTCATGGTCAGGGACCCGATATTGACCGACGAAGAGCTCGAGAAGATACGCGACATCAGCATGAACGGGTTCAGGGCGAAGACGATATATACCTTTTTTGACTCTGCCTCGGGCAGGGAAGGTTTTAAGCTGGCCCTCGAAAGGATGTGCTTCGAGGCGGAGTACGCCATAGAAAAGGGCTATTCCTTCATAATATTGAGCGACCGGGGCGCAGACAAGAACAATATAGCCGTCCCGTCGCTCTTGGCCGTAAGCGCCGTCCACCAGCACCTTGTGAGAAAGACGATCCGTTCGCAGGTGGCGCTGGCCATAGAGAGCGCCGAACCGAGGGAAGTGCATCATTTCGCCCTGCTTTTCGGCTACGGCGCCGATTGCGTCAATCCCTATCTCGCCTACGAAGCCATAGGCTATCTCATCAAGGAGAAAGAGATAGGCGTGGACCTCGAGAACGCGCTGAAGAATTACAAGAAGGCGCTGACCGACGGCATATTGAAGATATTGTCGAAGATGGGGATATCCACCCTGAGAAGCTACCGCGGCGCGCAGATATTCGAGGCGCTGGGCCTGGACAGAGCCCTCATAGAGAAGTATTTTGGCGGCACCGTATCCAGGATAGGCGGTATCGGCATTGACGGCGTGGCGGATGAGGCGATCGAAAGGCATATGGCGGCATATCCGCAAAGAGGGGCCGAGAGCCCGTGCCTTGATAGCGGCGGGGTATACCAATGGAAGAGGGACGGGGAGCAGCATCTCTGGAACCCTGAAAGCATCGCGGCCCTGCAGGACGCCGCGCGCAACGGCGACTACGACCGGTATAAAGAATTCGCGCGCATCATCAACGACCAATCCGCGGATCCCGTGACTTTGCGCAGCCTTCTAAAGTTCAAAAAGGCCGCGCCGGTCCCCCTCAGCGAAGTGGAGCCTGCCGAGAATATAATGAAACGCTTCGCTACCGGGGCTATGAGCTTCGGCTCTATAAGCAGGCCGGCGCATGAGACTATCGCTATCGCCATGAACAGGATAGGCGGTAAGTCGAATACCGGTGAGGGCGGCGAAGACCCAGCGAGGTTCGTGGCCCTGCCCAACGGCGATTCGCGCAGGAGCGCCATAAAGCAGGTCGCTTCAGGCCGGTTCGGCGTCACTACGAATTACCTGGTCAACGCGGATGAGCTGCAGATAAAGATAGCCCAGGGCGCAAAGCCCGGCGAGGGCGGACAGCTGCCCGGCCACAAGGTGAGCGAGATCATCGCCAGGACAAGGCATACGACGCCCGGCGTTACGCTGATATCGCCGCCGCCGCACCACGATATATATTCCATAGAAGACCTGGCGCAGCTCATATTCGACCTGAAGAACGTCAACCCCAGGGCGCGCGTCAGCGTCAAGCTTGTCTCAGAGATAGGCGTCGGGACGGTCGCGGCCGGCGTCGCCAAAGGCCACGCGGACATGATCCTCATATCCGGCGGCGACGGCGGGACAGGCGCGTCCCCGAGAAGCTCCATAAGGTACGCGGGGTTGCCGTGGGAATTGGGGCTGTCCGAGACGCACCAGACGCTCCTTTTGAACGGATTGCGCTCGAGGGTGCGCCTGCAGACCGACGGGCAGATGCGCACCGGCCGCGATGTCGCCATCGCGGCGCTGTTAGGAGCCGAAGAGTACGGCTTCTGCACGGCCGTGCTCGTCGTTTCCGGCTGCGTCATGCTCAGGCACTGCCATCTGAACAACTGTTCGGTGGGCGTAGCCACGCAGGACGAGGCATTGCAGAAGAGGTTTACAGGAAGGCCCGAATATATAGTCAGCTACTTCCGCTTTGTGGCAGAGGAGCTTCGCCAGATAATGGCGGAGCTGGGTTTGCGGACCGTGGACGAGATGATAGGCAGGACCGATCTCCTCGAGCTGGACAGGGAGATCGTCCCCCAAAAGGCTAAAGGCATAGATTACTCGGGCATCCTTTACAAGCCGGATCTGCCGGCAGGCGCGGCCGGGTATTACGTCTCCGGCGCCCGGGCGAAGCTCGATACTTCCCTGGACGCGGAGCTCATAAGGTTGTGCGCGGACGTATTCGAAAAGAACAGGCCTGTCAGGCTGACTCTCGGCATCAACAATACGAACAGGGCCGTTGGAGCGGGCCTGAGCGGCGAGATCTTGCGAAGGTGCGGTGACGGCGTGCTCCTGGAAGACACCGTGGTCTGCAAGTTCAGAGGCACTGCCGGCCAGAGCTTCGGCGCGTTTCTCGCCAA
>JAFGJL010000007.1 GCA_016929115.1 Candidatus Omnitrophota bacterium
AGCAATGCCCGGGCGAGCGCTACAAGCAGGGCGACAGGTTGCGCGCCTATATCCTGGAGGTATCGAAGACGGCCCATGGCCCGCAGATAGTCCTTTCGCGCTCCGACGCGGCGTTCGTAAAGAAACTTTTCGAGATCGAGGTCCCAGAGATAACCGAAGGGATCGTCGAGGTTAAGGCGATCGCGCGCGAACCTGGCGAGCGGACGAAGATAGCGGTCTGGTCAAAGGACGATAAGGTCGACGCCGTCGGCGCCTGTGTCGGCGTGCGCGGCTCGCGCGTCAAGGACATCGTGAAGGAGCTGCAGGGCGAGCGCGTCGATATCGTCAGGTGGTCGGACGACATCCGCGAATACGTGAAGACGGCCATGAGCCCGGCCGAACCTATGGAGATAAAGATAGATAAGGAAAAGAAGGCGGTCGAGGTCATAGTGCCGGACGACCAGCTTTCGATAGGGATAGGCAAGCACGGCCAGAACGTCCGGCTCGCCTCGAAACTCACAGGATGGGAGATAGATATACGCGGCAAGGAAGAGAAGGCCAAGAAGGCCGCTGAGGCAGTCATGGGACCGGCGCCGGAGGGAGCTGAGGCCGCAGAGGGAACAGAGGCACCGGCCGAAGAGGCGGCGCAGGCCGGCAACCTCTCCGACCTCGAGGGCGTTGGCCCGAAGACGGAAAAGGCGCTGATAGCCGCGGGCTTCGGTACAGTCGAAAAGATAAGGAACGCGAGCGTCGAGGACCTGACCAAATGCGAGGGCATCGGCGAGAAGACGGCCCAGAAGATATTAAAATCGGCCAAGGAGACAGAGTGATATATATATGGTAAAAACGACAAAAGCGAAAGAGGGCGAAAAAGACAAGAAGAAGCCGGTAGCGGCTAAGCCGAAGAAGGCAGAGAAGGTCGCGCCTGTTAAAAAGGCTGCCGCGGCGAAGAAAGCTCCGGCGAAAAAGGCGGCGGCCAAAAAGCCTGGGCTGAAATCGGCGAAGCCCGCGGCGCTCGTTACGGCGCCGGCCCATCCGCCGAAGGCGCCTGAAGCGAAGAGGGAAGCGCCGAAGCCCGTAGCCGTGCCCAAGCCGGCCCCTGCGCCGGCGGCGCCTAAACCTGCCACCCCAGCGCCGAAAACTCCGGCCGCAGCGCCTAAGCCTGCGGCACCGAAGCCAGCGCCAACACCCGCCCCGGCGGCGCCGAAACCGGCGGCCACGCCAGCGCCCGTCCCTGCGGCGGCGCCAGCCGCGGCCGCAGCGCCTGCCCGCGAGGTAAAGCCGAAGTTGGCGGAGATCGAGACCCCGATATCGCTTAAAGACCTGGCATCGAAAATAGGGGCAAGGCCAAACGAGCTTATCCTGGCGCTCATGACAAAGAAGGTCTTCGTTACGATCAACCAGAACCTGGGAGAGGACATCGTCGAGAGCATACTGAAGGAGCGTGGTATCGAGTTCAAGAGGCCGACTAAGAAGACAGATGAATACGCCAGGGCCCATAAGGAGCTTGAGGATAAGGCTGAGGCCGGACATCTGGTGACGAGGCCGCCTGTCGTAACTTTTATGGGGCACGTTGACCACGGGAAGACGAGCCTCCTCGACTTTATCAGGAAGACTCGCGTCGTGGACAGGGAGAAGGGCGGCATAACACAGCATATCGGCGCATACGAGGTCAAGCTGCCGAAAGGCTCGGTCACGTTCCTGGACACGCCGGGCCACGAGGCTTTCACGGCTATGAGGGCCCGCGGGGCCAACGCGACCGACGTCGTCGTCCTTGTAGTGGCGGCCGACGACGGCATCATGCCGCAGACGAAAGAGGCGTTGGACCACGCGCGGGCGGCCGGCGTCACGATAGTCGTCGCCATCAACAAGTGCGACCTTCCGTCGGCCAATGTCGACAAGGTGAAGGGCCAGCTCTCGCAGGTAGGACTGTCGCCCGAGGATTGGGGCGGCAAGACGATCGTCGTGCAGGTATCGGCGAAGACAGGCCAGGGCGTCGACAACCTCCTCGAAATGCTCCTTCTGGAATCGGAGCTTTTGGAACTCAAAGCGAACCCGCAACTCAGGGCGCGCGGCGTCATCATAGAAGGCAGGCTGTCGAGCGGACAGGGCACTGTCGCTACGTTACTGGTCAAGAACGGGACCTTGCGCGGCGGCGATATAGTCGTCAGCGGGATGCACTACGGCAAGGTCAAGGCGATGATGAACGACAAGGGCGAGCGCATAACGGAAGCGCCGCCTTCGAAACCGGTCTCCATACTGGGGCTTTCAGGCGTGCCGATGGCCGGCGATGAGTTCTTCGTCGTGAAGGACGAGAAGAAGGCGCGCACGCTCTCGCTCCTGAAGCAGGACGAGGAGCGGCAGCGCAAACTGAAGGCATCGAAGCGCATCACGCTCGAGGATTTTTATTCGAAGATGAAGGACGGCGTGACAAGGCAGCTTTCCATCCTGATAAAGGGCGATGTTAAAGGGTCTATCGAGGCGCTGCAGAAGTCGCTCATGGAGCTTGCCACGAAGGACGTTCTGCTCAACATCGTCCATTCCGAAGTCGGCGGCGTAAACGAGTCCGATGTCATGCTGGCGATGGTCTCTAACGCCGTCATCATCGGGTTCAACGTCCGTGTCGACGAGGGCGCGCAGGCGCTTGCCGACAAGGAAGGCATCGAGATAAAGATGTATGGCATCATCTACGAGGCGATCCAGGACGTCGGCGCCGCGATGGAGGGGTTGCTCGAGCCCGTCGAGAAGGAGATATTCGTCGGCAGGGCGCAGGTCCGGCAGGTCTTTAAATTGACCAAGGCCGGCACGATCGCCGGCTGTACGGTGGCGAGAGGCAAGATGGTAAGAAGCGGCGTCGTCAAACTGATACGGGATAAGCAGGTCGTGTATAAAGGTAAGATAGCGTCGCTGAAGCGGTTCAAGGACGACGTACGCGAGGTGGCCGAAGGCGTAGAATGCGGCATCGGCCTCGACAGGCATGACGATATAAAGGCCGGGGACCTCATCGAGCTCTATACAATAGAGAAGGTCGCCCGCAGGTTAGAGACGAGGAAGGATTAGCGTATAGCGGATAGCGTTTAGCGTATAGGAAAGTCAAAAAATTTCACTATACGCTATCCGCTAAACGCTCTACGCTAGAACGAATCATGACAACAAAAAAGCGAATACTTAGCGGGATGCGTCCGACCGGGAAACTGCATCTTGGCCACCTTGTCGGCGCGCTCCACAACTGGGTCAACCTGCAGGACACGTACCACTGCTTCTACATGATAGCGGACTGGCACGCGCTCATGAGTGAATACGAGAAGCCGTCGGCGATGGCCGAGAATTCGCTCGAAGTGGCGCGCGACTTCATAGCCTCGGGGATCGACCCGGAGAGAAGCGTCGTCTTCGTGCAGTCGCAGGTGCCCGAGCACCTGGAGCTGGCGATGATCTTCGGCGACCTGACGCCGCTGGCGTGGGTCGAGCGGTGCCCGACTTACAAAGAGCAGCTCCGGGAGCTTTCGGGCAGGGAGCTTACGACATACGGCTTTTTGGGTTATCCGGTCCTTCAGGCGGCGGACATCGCGCTTTACAGGGCCGACGCGGTCCCTGTCGGGGTCGACCAGCTGCCGCACCTCGAGCTTACGCGCGAGATAGTGCGCCGGTTCAACAGCCTTTACGGCAAGAAGGTCTTTCCGGAGCCGGAGCCTCTCATGACGTCCACGCCCAAGCTTCTCGGCCTGGACAACAGGAAGATGTCGAAGTCGTACGGCAATTTCATAGCGCTTTCCGATACGCCCGAGACGATCGCCAAGAAGGTCACGCAGATGATAACCGACCCCGAGCGCATACGCCTTGCCGATAAAGGGCACCCCGATATCTGCTCAGTCTTCAGCTATTTCTCGACGTTCGGCGGAGCGGTGATGCAGGAAGATGTGAGGGATTGGTGCGAGGGCGCCAAGACGGGCTGCACCGAGTGCAAGAAACGGCTTGCGCACATGGTGACGGAACAGCTCGCGCCCATCCGCGAAAGGCGCAAGGCCCTCACGGACGCGAAGATAAAAGAGGTGTTGCACCACGGCGCGAAGAAGGCCCGCGAGGCCGCGTCGCAGACTATGGATGAAGTGAGGAAGCTGTTGCATCTGGCAGCGTAAATGGGGACAGATACCTATTTTCCCTGTTTTTACCTGTGCCAGAAAATAGGTATCTGTCCCCATTGACCGATTAAAGACAATGACCTATAAAGTTAAACTCGAAGTGTTCGAAGGCCCGCTCGACCTTCTTTTGTACCTGATAAAGAAAGACGAGCTGAACATATACGATATTCCGATAGCCAAGATCACTGACCAGTATCTGGAATATCTGGAGCTGTTGAAGCTCCTGGACCTTAACATCGCGGGCGAGTTCATCGTGATGGCGGCGACGCTCATGCACATCAAGTCCCGGATGCTATTGCCGCCCGACCCGAACCAGGAAGACGAGAAGCTCGAGGAAGACCCACGGGCGGAACTGGTGCGGCGGCTCCTGGAATACAGGAAGTTCAAGGAGGCGGCCGGCGAGCTTGCCCAGATGGAGTCGAGCCAGAAACATCTATTCCCGAGGCTCGGCGAGGACAAGGAGAAGTTCACGGACGGTAAGGACGAGCTCTTCGAGGCGAGCCTGTTCGACCTCATAACCGCCTTCACCAAGGTGCTGAAGGACGTACCGAAGGACATCTTCCACAAGGTGGTGAAGGATGAGTTCACCGTCTCGGAGAAGATGCACGACATCCTGCACATCCTCGTAGACAAGCCGCGCATGCTGTTCGCGGAGCTCTTCATGGCGGCCAAGAGCAAGCTGGAGATAATCACTACCTTTATGGCGGTCCTAGAGCTCATACGCCTTAAGGAGATAGTGGTGGTGCAGGCATCGCCGTTCGGCGATATAGAGATAATGCGGAACATAGAACCCGTAAAACCGATAGGCCCTGAAAATGGATAGAAACGAAGCGAAAAGCATAATAGAGGCGATACTGTTCGTCAGCGATAAGCCGGTCGCGGCGGCGACCCTGAAGGAGATACTCAAGAACCTGGAACCGGCTGATATAGCTAAATGCGTCGAGGAGCTGAACTCCGAATACGGGTCGTCCGGCAGGAGTTTCAGCATCAGGGAGATAGCGGGCGGATATCAGATGCTTACCGACCCGCTGTACAGCAAATGGATATCCGAACTTTATAAGAAGGGGCCCGAGAAACTGAGGGGGCCGGCGCTGGAGACATTGTCCATCATCGCCTATAAGCAGCCCATCACGCGCGGCCAGATCGAGGCGATCAGGGGCGTGAACGTCGACAGCGTGCTCCAGACGCTCGAGGAGCGCGGCTTGATACGGACGCGCGGCAGGGTGGACGGCCCGGGGAGGCCCATCCTGTACGGCACGACGACAGAATTCCTGCAGCATTTCGGGCTGAAGTCACTTGAGGACCTGCCCAAGCTTAAAGAATTCCAGGAGGCGGACCTCGATTTCGTGCAGGAGCAGGAGAAGGCCCGGGTGATAGATACCGAGACCGGAAAGCTCCACACATTATCGCCGGGTGAGTCCACGAACGGGGAAGGGAACAAGCCCCAGGACCTCAGCAATGCCATGGAACAGGTGCAATCACAGCAAGCTTCTCAATCAAGCGGGGAGGAGAAGAAGGATGAGTCTAAAGAAACTTCGTAAAGAGATCGACAATATCGACGGCCATCTGATAGGCCTTTTGAACAAGCGGGCCGAGATCACGAAGAAGATAGGCACGGTGAAGGCTGCCAGGAAGGCGCCCGTCTATGTGCCGGACCGCGAGACCGAGATCTACCGGAAGATCATGGCCTCCAGCCCGGGCCCGCTTTCGGCCGAATCGCTCAAGGCGGTCTACCGGGAGATCATGTCCGGCTCCTTGCGGCTTGAGAAGCCGGTAGAGATAGCCTATCTGGGGCCGGCGTACACGTTCACGCACCTGGCGAGCATGCATAAATTCGGCTCGAGCGTCAGCTATCTAGGGTGCGAGACGATCAAGGACGTCTTCCTTGAGGTCGAGAAGGGCAAGGCAGATTACGGCGTCGTGCCGATCGAAAACTCCATCGACGGCGCCATAAATTACACGCTGGACATGTTCATGGACTCCGAGCTCAAGATCTGCTCCGAGGTCTTCCTTGAGATATCCCACCACCTGTTGTCCAAGGAGAGGGATAAGGCCCGCATAAAGAAGCTCTATTCGAAGGCCGAGGTCTTTGCCCAGTGCCGGATATGGCTGGAGACGAACCTGCCGCACATCGAGCTTATAGCGGTCTCCAGCACCGCAAAGGCCGCCGAGATCGCGGCGAAGCAGAAGAACGCGGCGTGCATCGCGAGCGAGCTCGCCGCGAAGCCGTACCGCCTCAAGATATTGGAGAGCGCGATACAGGATTCCGTCCATAACGTGACGCGTTTCCTCGTAATCTCCCGGCAGGACGCAAGGCCGACAAGGAATGACCGTACCTCGCTCATGTTCTCGGTCAAGGACAGGGTGGGCGCGCTGCACGATATACTCGTGCCGTTCAAGAGGTACGGCATAAGCCTTACCAAGATCGAGTCGCGCCCGTCCAAGGCGCGTGCCTGGGAGTATTATTTCTTCGTAGACCTGCAGGGCCACCGTCTCGACTCGCGCGTCTCAAGGATGCTTAAGGAGCTCGCGAAAGAGGCGGCGTACCTTAAGATATTGGGGTCGTATCCTGTAGGTGAAGGGGTGTAATGAAAAACTTAGTCAGGAAGAACATACTCGGAGTGAAGCCGTATACGCCCGGGAAGCCCATCGAGGAAGTCGAGCGCGAGCTCGGCATCAGGGGCGTGGTGAAGATGGCGTCCAACGAGAACTGTTTCGGGCCTTCGCCTAAGGCGATGGCCGCGATGCGTAAGGCCATCCCGGGCGTCAACAGGTATCCGGACGCGTCCTGCTTCTACCTTAAGAGCAGGCTGGCAAAGGCCCTGGGCGTCAGCGAGACCATGATAACCGTCGGCAACGGTTCCGACGAGGTCATCGTCCTGGCTATCCGCACGCTCGTGAACGAGGGCGAAGAGGTCATCATCGCCAGGCCGACGTTCCTCATATATGAGATCGCCTCCCAGATATCGAACGCGGCGATGAGGTTCATCCCTGCGATGAGGGATTTCAGGCACGACCTGAAGGCCATGAAGAAGGCGATAACGCCCTCGACCAAGATGGTCTTCATCGCCAATCCGGACAATCCGACAGGGACTTATGTCTCCAAGCGGGAGCTCGACGAGTTCTTCGACGGCCTTCCGGCCAGCGTGGTCGTCCTGCTCGACGAGGCGTACTTCGAGTTCGCCCGCTCGGGCTTCCGGGATTATCCGGACGGGACGGGCTATCTTTCGAGGCCGAACGTGATGGTCCTGCGCTCCTTTTCGAAGGCATACGGGCTTGCGGGCCTGCGCGTAGGTTACGGCATAGGCAACCCGGAGCTTATCTCCTATATGGAGAGGGTGCGCGACCCGTTCAACGTCAACCTGATGGCGCAGAAGGCGGCTCTTGCCGCGCTGGACGACAAGGCGTTCCTTAAAAAGACGCTGGCGCATACCGAGAGGGAAAAAGAGGCCTTCTACAACGCGTTCAAGAAGATGAGGCTTAAGTATGTCCCGAGCGCGACCAACTTCATGCTTGTCGATGTGGAACGCGACTGCCAGGATGTCTTCGGCGCGTTATTGAAAAGAGGGGTCATCGTCCGGGACATGAAGGCGTGGGGGCTCGACAGTTATATCCGCGTTACGATAGGGACGCGCGCGGAGAACCGGAAGTTCCTGAAGGCATTAAGAGAGGTGCTCAAATGATCATAATACTCAGGCCTGACGCGACGACAAAACAGGTCAACCACATAGTCGACAAGGTCAAGAAGCTCGGATTGAAGCCGTGGGTGTCCAAGGGCGTCGAGAGGACGATCGTCGGCGTCATAGGCGAGGAGGACGTTATCCGCGTCCAGCCCCTCGAGGCCTATCCCGGCGTCGAGCGCGTCCTGCCTATATTGAAGCCGTATAAGCTCGCCTCGAAGGAGTTCAAGAAGGAGGCGACGGTCGTCGACCTGGGCGACGGCGTCAAGATAGGCGGCAGAAAAATAAACGTGATGGCAGGCCCTTGTTCCATCGAGAACGAGAAGCTGCTGATAGAGATAGCGAAGCGGGTCAAGAAGGCCGGCGCCACGATCCTGAGGGGAGGCGCGTTCAAGCCCCGGACCTCGCCGTATTCGTTCCAGGGCCTCGGCTTAAAGGGGCTGCAGTTACTGGCCAAGGCGAAGAAGGAGACGGGCCTTAAGGTAATAACCGAGGTGATGGATGTGCGCACTCTCGATATGGTCATGAAATACACGGACATCCTCCAGATAGGCGCGCGCAACATGCAGAACTTCGACCTCCTTAAGGAGGTCGGCAAGGTCCATAAGCCGGTGATGTTAAAGCACGGCATGGCGAACACCGTGAAGGAGTTCCTCATGTCGGCAGAATACATCCTCGCGGGCGGCAACTTCGACGTCATCCTGTGCGAGCGCGGCATCAGGACCTTCGAGGACGCGACGCGCTACACGTTCGACGCGAGCGCGATCCCTGTACTGAAAGAGCTGAGCCATCTGCCCATAGTCTTCGACCCGTCGCACGCGACGGGCAAGTGGAACCTGATAGGCCCGTGCGCCAAGGCGGCGGTGGCTGCCGGCGCGGACGGCCTGATGATAGAGGTGCATCCCAAGCCGGAAGAGGCCTTCTCGGACGGCGAGCAGTCCCTGGTACCGGACAGGTTCGAGGTATTGATGAACGAGCTGCGGCCTGTGGCTAAAGCGGTGGGGCGGGAGTTGTAGGGACTAGCGTATAGCGGATAGCGTTTAGCGTATAGTAAATCTTAAAAGCTTTCCTAAACGCTATACGCTCCACGCTGAACGCTAAAACGGTGCGATATGAAGAGTTTTAACAAGATTGCTATTATAGGCGTCGGACTGATAGGCGGCTCTATCGGGCTTGCTGTTAAGAAGCGCCGGCTCGCGAAGCAAGTCGTGGGCGTATTCCGCCGCCCGTCCAGTTTAAAGAAGGCCCTGAAGGCACGTGCCATAGACCGCGGCACGCTCGATACGGCCGAGGGCGTCTCCGGCGCGGACCTGGTCATAATCGCGACGCCGGTGGGGCTTGTCCCTGCCATGGCGAAGAAGGCCATGCCGCACATGGCGAAAGGCGCGATACTCACCGATGTGGGCAGCGTGAAGGGTTTTGTGGAGAGAGAGGTCGTGGGGAGCGTTTCCCAGGGCATAAAGTTCGTCGGCAGCCATCCGATGGCAGGTTCCGAGAAGAGCGGCGTCGAGTTCGCCGAGGCGGACCTCTTTAAAGGCGCGCTGACGATATTGACGCGGACGCGGCGCACGGACCTCGCGGCCCTGCGGCGCATCGAAAGTTTCTGGAAGGCACTCGGCTCGCGCGTGAAAATCCTGAGCCCCGAAGAACACGACGCCCGGGTGGCGCTCGTAAGCCACCTGCCGCACATGGTGGCGCAGTCGCTATGCCTCATCCTTGACGAAACGAGCGAACCTTACGCGGCGAGCGGCTTTAAGGATACTACGAGGATCGCCGCCTCAGACCCGGCCATGTGGACCGATATAGCGGCGACGAACGCCCCTGCGATAGAGAAGGCCCTGGACCTTCTGATACGCGACCTGTGCTGGCTGAAGCTCCTTCTCTCGGAAGGCGATGTCCGTTCGATCGGCGCGAGGATCAACCAGGCCAAGCGCATCCGGGAGCGGCTGGAAGGCGGCGCGAAGGGCCGGCGCGCTTAAGCGACATCATACTGGACGTGGAAAAACACACAGTCATAGCCATAGACGGACCCGCCGGCAGCGGCAAGAGTACGGTGGCCAAACTCATCGCCGGACGGCTTAACTTTGTGTATATAGATACCGGTGCGATGTACCGGGCGCTTACGCTGAAGGCGATGCGCGAAAAGATCGACCTGGAAGACGCGGCGGCTCTCACCGAGCTGGCGCGCGCGACGAAGATAGACCTCGCGCATGACGCGGGCCTCAAGGTGTTCCTTGACGGGGAGGACGTCACCGGACTGATAAGGACGCCGGAGCTTACCAATAACGTCAAGCATGTCGCCGGCGTGGCGGGCGTGCGGTCAGAGATGGTGAAGCTCCAGCAGGCGATAGGCAGGCGCCGCTCATCGGTGCTGGAGGGTAGGGATATCGGCACGGTCGTCTTTCCGGACGCTCAGTACAAGTTCTACCTCGACGCCCATATAGAGGAGCGTACGAAGAGGCGGCACAAGGAACTCCTCGAGTCCGGCATGCATGTGACGCTTGACGCGATGAAACAGGACATAGAGACGCGCGATACCTCAGATATCGAGAGGAAGGTCGGCGCCCTGAAAAAAGCGGAAGACGCTGTAGTGGTAGACACGACGCATCTGACGATAGACGAGGTCGTGGAAAAGCTCTTAAGCCATATTCGGCCATAAAATTAAGTTGCGATAGCACATGATCCATTATATCGCGCGTTTTATATGCTGGGTCATCATAAAGGTGTACTTCAGGTGCACGGTCCTTGGGCGCGGCAACGCTCCGCTAAAAGGGGCGTTCATCTTCGCCTCGAACCACGCGAGCTTTCTTGACCCGTTCCTACTGGGGACGTCGATATCGAGGCCGCTCTATTACATGGCCCGTGAGACGTTGTTCGCCAGGCCGGCAGGAGGGTGGATCCTCCGGAAGATACACGCCTTTCCCGTCAACCGGGAAGGGGGCGACCTGAGCGCGATGCGCCAGGCGCTGCGGCTGCTCGGGGAGGGCAAGCCTCTGGTCATGTTCCCCGAAGGCACCAGGACGCAGGACGGCTCTTTGCAGGGCGGCAAGGCGGGGATAGGCCTTATAGTGGCCAAGGCCGGCGTGCCGGTGCTTCCGGCTTACATAGAGGGCAGCTTTAAGGCATGGCCGCGGGGCGCGCGCGCCATGAAGCCGTACCGCATAAAGGTATATATAGGTAAGCCGTTATATTTCAACAGCTCCTCATATAAAGGTAAGGACGGTTATCAGCGCATATCGGAAGAGATAATGGGGAGCATAACTGAGCTAGCGGATGAAAATCTAGGCAGTGCCAGGGAAGGGGTGATCTGTAGCGCATCGGCTGTACGTTAACGTTAAAAAACACGTCACTATAACACAAAAACAAATCCAAGAAAAGGGGGTCGAACTTAATGTTCGAAGAGAAAGATAATATGGAGGAGACAAAAAAAGAGGCCGCGCCGGCGCCTGCGGGCGACGATTTCGCGACGCTCTACAGCCAGAGCATCATAAGCGTTTCAGAGGGACAGATCGTAAAGGGCAAGATCATCAACATAACGTCCAAAGAGGTCGTGGTCGATATCGGGTATAAGTCCGAGGGGTCGATCGCGCTGTTCGAGTTCCCCGACCAGGAGTCGCTCAAAATAGGCGACGAGGTCGAGGTCTACGTGGAATCGAAGGAAGACGATAACGGTATGGTCGTCCTCTCCCGCGAGAAGGCGGCCCGTGCCGTCGGCTGGGAGATGGTGGTCAACCGCCACAATGAGGGCGACATCGTGGACGGCAAGGTTACGAAGAAGGTGAAGGGCGGCTTCATGGTCGATATAGGCGTCGAGGCGTTCCTGCCGGCGAGCCTTGCGGCCCTGAAAAGCTTCGGGAACCTTAACCAGATCATGGGCCAGTCCTTCCCGTTCAAGATCGTGAAGATCAACAAGGCGCGCAAGAACATCGTCGTCTCCCGCAAGGACGCGCTGATGCAGCAGAAAGAGGAGGACCGCAAGAAACTGCTCGACGGCCTCCAGCAGGGCTCTCTGGTTAGCGGTATAGTGCGAAACATCACCGACTTCGGCGCCTTCGTCGACCTCGGCGCGGGCATCATAGGCCTGCTGCACATAACCGACATGGCATGGGGCAGGGTCTCGCACCCCAGCGAGGTCCTCGCCATAGGCGACACCATCGAGGTCATGGTCCTCGGCTTCGACAAGGAGAACCTCAAGGTCTCGCTGGGCCTGAAGCAGAAAACGCCTAATCCCTGGGAGACGGTGGACGCCAAATACCCTGCCGGCACCAAGGTGAAAGGCACGGTGGTGAACCTGATGCCTTACGGCGCGTTCGTCGAGCTCGAGAAGGGCGTGGAGGGGCTTCTGCACATATCGGAGCTTTCATGGACGAAGAAATACGGCCATCCGAACGAGCTCCTGGCCATAGGCGACAGGATAGAGGCGCAGGTCCTCGACGTCGACAAGAACGCCAAGAAGATAGCGCTCGGCCTGAAGCAGCTCGAGTCGAACCCGTGGCTCGAGGTAGAGACGAAGTACCCGGTGAGCACGCATGTCAAAGGCAAGGTACGCAACCTCACAGACTACGGCGCTTTCGTAGAGCTGGAGGACGGCATCGACGGGCTCGTCCATGTCTCGGACATCTCCTGGACGAAGAGGGTGACGCACCCGAAGGACGTCTTCAAGAAGGGCGAGAAGGTCGAGGCCGTGGTCCTGTCGGTCGACGCCACCAACAGGAGGATCTCGCTGGGGATAAAGCAGCTGACGCCCGACCCCTGGGACGACATAGCCGCCAAATATCCGCCTGATACGGTCCTTGACGGCAAGGTCACGAAGGTCGCCAATTTCGGGCTCTTCGTAGAGGTCGCTCCGGACCTGGAAGGCCTGGCGCATATCTCGGAGATACCGCTGGCCGAGGGCGAGAAGCTCGAGGAGAAGTACAAGGTCGGCGATGAGTTCAAGGTGAAGGTGATAAAGGTGGACTCGATACAGCATAAGATAGCTTTGAGTTTAAAGGGAGTGTAGTTTTTAGCGTATAGCGTAGAGCGGATAGCGTATAGTAAAAGTTTCCTATACGCTAAACGCTATCCGCTATACGCTAGAGACGGGGTTTCTTATGAAACGTTCGATTGACTTGGAGAACGCGGCGATACTCGATGTCGCGCAGCTCATGGCCGCGACGGCAAGGACCGCGCCGAAGACGCGCGGGATCGACAATATCGAGGTCGTGGCGGCCGACGACGAGGCGACGAAGAAAGATCTCCTCAGGAAGATGAGCGAGATATCAGCGGCGGAGAAGAGGCCGAGCATGGAGCGCGACGCGCTCTCCTGCGCGGCTTCGCCCGTCATGGTCGTCATAGGCGTTAAGTCCAACCCTGCGGGCCTGAACTGCGGCTTCTGCGGGTATAAGACGTGCGCGGAGCTTAAAAAGACGAAGGGCGTCTGCGCATATAACTCTATAGACCTCGGCATAGCCGTAGGCTCCGCGGCGGCGCTGGCGAACATGTTCCACGTTGATAACCGCGTCATGTACTCGATAGGCAGGGCCGCGCTGGAGTTGGGCATATTCGGTAAGGACGTAAAGCAGGCGCTGGGTATACCGCTGAGCGTGACGGGCAAGAACCCGTTTTTTGACCGGAAATAGCGATGGAAAAAGACCTGAACAAGCAACTCGAACTCATACGCCGCGGCTCGGTCGAGATCATCCAGCTCGACGAGCTTAAGAAGAAGCTCGAGCGCGCGGTAAAGACCAACAAGCCGCTTGTAATAAAGGCGGGCTTCGATCCCACGGCGCCGGACATACACCTGGGTCATACCGTGCTCCTGCGCAAGATGCGGCATTTCCAGGATCTGGGGCACAAGGTCGTCTTCCTGATAGGGGACCATACGGCGATGATAGGCGACCCGTCAGGCGTGTCGAAGACGCGCCCGCGCCTCACCAAAGAAGAGGTCAGGGATAACGCCGAGACTTATCAGAGGCAGATATCCAGGATACTGGACGCGAAGAAGCTCGAGGTCAGGTTCAACAGCGAATGGCTGGGCAAGATGGACATAGCGGCAATAGCGGAGCTCATGTCCAGGTATTCGGTCATACGGCTCCTGGAGCGGGACGATTTCTTCAACCGTTACAAAGAAGGCAAGCCGATCAGCATGCTGGAGTTCCTGTATCCGCTTTTGCAGGGCTACGATTCGGTGGCGCTGCAGGCCGATGTCGAACTGGGCGGAACAGACCAGAAGTTCAACCTTCTTGTCGGGCGCGACATACAGGGCGTCTACGGCCAGGAAGAGCAGATCGTTGTCACGATGCCGCTATTGGAAGGCCTGGACGGCGTAAACAAGATGTCCAAGTCGCTGGGGAATTACGTCGGCATAAACGAAAGCGCCAAGGACCAGTTCGGCAAGCTTATGTCTATCTCCGACGAGCTTATGTACAAATATTACGAGCTCCTGACCGATGAGGATGTCGCGAAGATAAAGGCCGATGTCGCCGGCGGCAAGGTCCACCCTAAGGACGCCAAGGTGCGCCTGGCAAAGAATATCGTGGCGCAATACCACGGCGAAGAAGAGGCGGAGAAGCAGGCCCAGGAATTCGACAGGGCGTTCAAGGACAAGGGCTTCCCGAGTGACATACCGCTGACCGAGATTAATGCAGATGGTGAAAATAAGCCTCTTATCGAAGTGGTGGTTCATATAATTATGATGCTTCCTAGTAGGAGTGAGTTTAAGCGTAAGACCCAAGAAAATGCTGTGGAGGTCAATGGGTCTAAGGTAAGCGATATGGGTATTATGCTTGAGGTGGGTAAGGAGTATCAGATCAGGGTGGGCAAAAAGTTCGCCAGGGTTGTTTTAAAATGAAGAAAATAGTACAACAGTCCCTTTTAAAAGGCCTTTAAGGCTGGGTTTTTTAAAAAAAAGCTTGACAAATTTCTGGGATTTGATACACTAGGGGCTCGCTTTAAACCTTGATTTTCCATATATAATATGCTATACTTTTAATTGGAAAAAGGTTTAAGGAAGGGGGAAGTAGTTTGAATACTTCGCCTTAGTTGACATGAAAGAGTAGTCCGATACGGAGGATGTAATCTAGGCATCGTCTCGATGCCTTTTTTATTGCTAAAATCCGCCATCGGCGGATTTTTTATCTGTTCTTTCACAACGAGTTCACGACCAAACCCTGCGGTATGGCATCAGGATGCGAAAACGCATTCCGAGATCATATTGCGGAATCAAGCCAAGACTAGGCTCTTTAAGTTTTATTTTGGAGAGTTTGATCCTGGCTCAGAGTGAACGCTGGCGGCGTGGTTTAGGCATGCAAGTCGAACGATCCCGCAAGGGATAGTGGCAAAAGGGTGAGTAACAAGTGAGCAATCTGCCCTCGAGTGGGGAACAACCCTGGGAAACCGGGGCTAAAACCGCATATGACCACGGCTCGGCATCGGGCTGTGGTAAAAAGGGGGGACCGCAAGGCCTCTTGCTTGAGGATGAGCTCGCTTCCTATCAGCTTGTTGGCGGGGTAATGGCCCACCAAGGCTTTTGACGGGTAGCTGGTCTGAGAGGATGGTCAGCCACATTGGGACTG
>JAFGJL010000059.1 GCA_016929115.1 Candidatus Omnitrophota bacterium
CGGCCTGAAGAGCGCTATGACCTCGGCCTTGGCGCGCTCAAAATCGGCATTACTGTCGACCTCCTCCTCCTTCGCGTAGAACCTCGCGCTCACGTCGTCCGGCACTTCGGCGCGGTTTGTGTATCCCGCGGCGAGCATCCTCTTGATGTACTCTATCGCGTGGCCGCGCTCGTGCCGCACGATATTACCCAGCGCGCCCGGGGTATCCTTCAGCGACTCATATGTGTACGCGTCCATGTATATGTTGCCGCGGCGGTGGCCGGCATGAGCGACGATATCCGCGGCCTCTTCGGCCTGCACGGCGGAATAACCGTACTCCATCAGGATCTCCTGGTACCGCGCCATCAGGCCCGGTATCGCGTAGAGCGTCAGCCCTTCGAGCGCGCCCACCTTCTGGCTCGCCGGATCGATCAGCTCGGCTATCGCCCTGTTGAGCGCCAGGTGCTCGAGCGCGTTGAGGTTCGCGCCGCTGAGCCGTATAGCGGCCCCGTTCTCCTCGCCGGGCGAAGCCTTTTGGACGATATCAGCAAGGACCTCCGCCGTCATCCTGGCCTCTTTGCCTTCTCCGAAAACGAGCGCGGCACCGGCAGAGTCCTTTAAAACAGTGCCATTATCATCGACTATTATGACTTTTTTGCCCTGAGCCACTTGCGTTTGTATCCACACCGCGGCGCGGAAAGCCGTGATATTTGCCCTGCCCCACACTTCAGGCGCTATGCCGTCGCAGAGCATGCTCGCTATCTGCATCATGCCGGCGGCAGGTATAGCCGTTATGACGGAATAGAGGCGTTTCTGGATGCCGGCCACTTCGCCGGCCAGGAGCTTGAAATACGGGCATTCGTACTTTTCCGGGACCTTGAAGTTCGGTATTATCGATACATAGGATATGCCTTGCTTCTTGAATAGCTCGCAGAGGTTCTCTGTGTGGAACCCGCCGGTGACGATGGCGGCCGCTTGCGGCACCTGCGCGCCGCCGGCCTTCCCCAAACCGAACAGGATGTTCCTCAAGAACGCTTCGTCCCTCTTAAGCGAACAGTCATAGAACCGCGTTATGCCCGTGCGGTAGGTATCGAGCTTTTCGATATCCCTGTCGAGCGTAACGTTTATCTTGTATACCGCCGATTTGGCCCTGATGAACGAAACGTAGTCGGCCATATCTAAACTCGCCTCGTTCTCCCTGTAGTATTTGTAGTCTTCCTTGGTGAGCGAGATGTTGAATATGTTCTTGAGGATGGCCAGGTTCTTGGAGAGGAGGGCGAGCCGGCGCTGGTCATCGTTGGCGTAAAGCAGGTCTTTTATCTTCTCTTCGAGCTCGTTTATCTCCGCAGCGAGTTTCGACCTGTCCGCGGCTCCGTAGGTCGAGATGTAGGTTACGTACTTCTGCAGCTCGGGGTAGTCGTCCATGCTGACGTTGATCGACTTGGCCTTCCTTATAAGGTATCCGTAGAACTCCTCGCGCGAGAGGCGTTCCGCCTTGAACTCCACCGTCTTAAGGACGAGCTCCTGCATCGCGTTCCTGGAAAGGGTCTTGCTCAGCTTATCCACGAGAGCGTCACGCTCATTGGAGGCCTTATTGAAGTCGACCCGCGACTCCATGTCGAACGATTGCTGGACCAAAAAGAGGTTCGGGAAAGAGGAAAGCGGGATCGCCTTTTCCCTGGCCCTGTCGATAAGGAAGGTGAGGTAGGCGCGCAGATCGAGATTACCTGCCTTGTAGGCGCAATACGCCATGTCGAAGTCCAGGAGCTCCCTGGAATAGATCCGAGCCTTCAGGTTGCTCAGGGCATGGTTAAGGGTCTTTAAATACCCTTCCACCTCTTCCTTGTGCCCCAGGGACTCCCTGTAGACATTCAGGTTCTCCATGTAAAGTTCCGGGTCCTCTATACCCCATAGCGTCGCCTTGTCAGGATTGAGGACGCCGTAATACTCCGCGCCGTTCAGCAGGCCCTCGCTCAAAAAGCTGTCGGCCACCTTCTCGCGCACGTTGACATCCGGGATGCGCGTAAATATCGAAAGGTCATAATCGCGGCTGCCGCCTTCCAGGTTTATCACGCTCACGCCATATTCTTTGTTGAGATATTTTATGATCTCGGCTATCCGGTGCTGGCAGGCATAGTCGGCGTGCGCGTCCTGGATGTGGATCATGATGCGTTGCGGTTGGGTCTCGGAGCGGTGCTTGTCTTTTACGCTTCCGAGATATTCGGGAAGGTTGAACGTGTCGACGCGTAATTCTTTTGCCGCGCTGACGATCTTGGCGGCTCTTGCTGACGGGGAGGCATATTCGGGGGTCGTGACGATGGCGAGCGAAAGGTCTGCGTAAACAATATTGAATAAAAATGCTATCGCGGTGATGAGGCAGACCATTTTTCTGAGGGGCCGGCCTCTTCGCCTGTGAGCAACATGGTCCAAGAAACGCAGGTTTATGTTCATAAAACACCCCTACTTACTAAAACTTTTTAGTAATGGCACAAAAAAATACTATGTAGGTAATAGAATTTGAGCTAATTTCCTCCATATTTTATCCATCTTCCCCTCTATAATAAAGTATACATTTAAATTTCGATATTATCAAATTTACAATCTACCTTTTTTATAGTCTAATAAAAAGCTCAATATTTGTAGATTCGGGGGACGCGGTTGGAGATCGAGCAGACGGCTTCGTAGGCTATCGTGCCGGCAAGGCGGGCGAACTTTTCGGCGCGTATCTCATTCCTGGCCTGTCTGCCGATAATAACGACCTCATCGCCTATCCTGACGCCTTTGATATGGCCGACGTCTATCATCGTCTGGTCCATTGTGACCTTGCCCACGATAGGCGCGTAACGGCCCTTCACGAGGACCTCTCCCTTGTTGGAGACATTCCTCATGAGGCCGTCCGCGTAGCCGATGGGTAACGTCGCTATCCTGGTGTGCCGTTGCGTTATATGGGTGCGGCCGTAGCTTATCGAGCGGCCCGGCGGAGTGTCCTTTAAGAAGACGACGCGCGTCTTGAGCGAGAGGGCCGGCCTCAATTTTATCAGGCGCGGGAAGGTGCGCTTCGGGTACATACCGTAGATGATGAGGCCGGGCCGGACAAGATTCAGGTGGGATTTCCTGATATCGACCGTCGCTATGGAATTGGCCGCGTGCTTCAGCGGTATCCGGATGCCGTGTCTCTCGAGCTTCGACAGAAGTTTTTCGAAGGCCTCTATCTGGAACTGCGTGAAGAAGTCGTCGCGGCCCGCGCTCGAGAAGTGGGTATAGATGCCTTCTACCACCACGTTCTTTTCCCTGAGCACCGCGCGGATAAAGTCGAACGCCTCTTCGTGCCAGACGCCTATCCTTCCCATGCCGGTGTCCACCTTGATGTGCACCTTCGCCTTGGAGCCGTCAGCCGTCTGCCGGACTATCTCCTTAAGGAGCTCGTGGCTGCAGAGCGTGAGCGTCACGTCGTTCTCTATGGCGGCCCTCACTTCGCCCGGCAGGACATGGCCAAGTATGAGGATGGGCGACGTAACATCGTGGTCGCGCAGGCGCATCGCTTCATCGGTGGTGGCGACCCCGAGGTAGCTCACGCCCAGCTTCTCGAGTATGCCCGAGACCTCGACGGTGCCGTGGCCGTAGGCGTTCGCCTTCACCACCGCCATTATCTTCACGTCCTTGCCGACGAGCCGCCGCACCTTCTTATAGTTATACTCTACGGCCCGCAGGTCTACCTCTGCCCATGTCGGGCGGTACCTGGTCCTGGAAACCCCATCCCTGGTCTTGACTATTATCTCTTTGTCCATCTATTTCCCCGTAATATCGCACTCGCTCGAATACAGGTACAGCGGTTCGAGGTCTTCGGCGCTCACGAATTCCTTTCTTAGATAGCGCTCCCTCCCCAGGGTCGCGATGATCTCCGGCCGCGGATGCCAGTCCGGAGCCTTGATCTTCTCCATCCCTATGAGCGCGAGCGCGTCGCCGAGAAAAAATACGTCTTTATAGCGCGCCGCCCTCTTCAGGAGATCCTTGGCGGGAATTAACATGTGCTTTGATATCCTCTTCAGCTTCTTGCCGTCACACCGGTAGAGCGCGGCATAGACCTTGTTCTTCCGAGCATCCAGGACCGGGCAGACGACGCCGCTGCCGGCCTTCGCGTTATACGCGATAGCGTCAAGCGTCGGCACGGTGACGATCTTTTTCTTCAACGCATAGGCAAGGCCCTTCGCCACCGCTACGCCTATCCGCAGCCCGGTGAACGACCCCGGCCCTATGCTGACGCATAAGGCGTCGACGTCCTTTATCTTCAGGCGGGCTTTCTTCAGCACCTTGTCGATCATGGGCACAAGCAGGCGCGAGTGGTATCTGCCCACTTTGCGGTGGAACCGGGCGGCCACCTTATCGCCGCGCAGGACGGCCAGTCCCAGATGGTCCGTTGAGGTATCTATGGCTAACAGGTTCATCTTTTCTTTATCACTATCTTGCGCTTTGAATCGCCCATGACCGCAAGCCTTATCTCTACATGCTTCGGCGGCAGCTCTTTCTTTACGCGCTCAGCCCACTCGATGACCGTCACGCCGTCGCCGTAAAAATAGTCGTCGTAACCTACGGAATCGAGCGAGTGCGGCCGGTCGAGCCTGTAAAGGTCGAAATGGTAAAGCGGCACCTTGCCCTTATGCTCTTTTATTATGACAAAGGAGGGGCTGTTGACGTAGCGCGTGTCTTTTAAGCCGAGGCCCTTCGCTATCCCTTTGGTAAGGACCGTCTTGCCCGAGCCGAAGTCGCCGAAAAGCGCGACGACATCACCCTTCTTAAGGCGCTTCGCGAGCTTCTCACCTATTTCTATCGTATCTTCCGGGCTTTTAGAAATAAACTTCATGATTAGCGTATAGCGTAGAGCGTTTAGCGTATAGTATTTAGGAAAAACTAGCGGGCATCTTTTCCTATACGCTATACGCTAACCGCTATTCGCTAAAAGTGTAAGTACCCTTTCGCCTTCAGTCGCTTTCTCACACCGTCCTTCGTTACGAGCGTATACCCGTCCTTCTTATCGAGCACTTCGCCGATAAGCGTCACCGGCGTCTTCATCCGGGCCAGTTCAGTCCTGAAGAACCGTTTCGCCTCTTTGACGCCCATCGTAAAGAGAAGCTCGAAATCCTCGCCGGCGTAGATCGCCTTCTCGAAAGAAGCGGCATCCTTCGACACAGGGATCGTGTTCTGGTAAATACGGGCGCCTGCGCCGCTCGCGTCGAGTATCCGCCAGAGGTCGAGGACGAGCCCGTCCGAGACGTCTATCATGGCGTTTATCCTGAAATTCTTGACGAGCCGGCGCGCCTCTTCGAGCCGCGGCGTAAAGTTGAGGTGTTTTCCCTTTATCGAGCCGCCGACAGCGCCTGTCACGAAGATAAGGTCTCCCTTCCTGGCTCCGGACCTCGTCACGAGGCCCTTCTTCTCGGCCTCGCCTATGAGCGAGACGTCTATCACTATCTTTCCGGCATGGCACATATCGCCGCCGACGAGGTTTACCCCGAAACGGTCCGCTGCCGAGCGCAATCCCTTATAGAGGCCGTCGGCGAATGATAGCGGCAGGCCCGGCCTAAGGCTTGCGGAAACGAGCGCGTAGCGCGGCACACCGCCCATCGCGGCGATGTCGCTCACGTTACGGCAGAGCGCCTTCCATCCGATCTGCCGCGGCGTTGCCTTGGCGAGCCTGAAATGGACGCCCTCGACGAGCATATCACATGTGAAGAGCAGGTCCTTATCCTTCGTCCATTTGATGACGGCCGTATCGTCACCGGCTCCATGTATGACAGAGCTGTCGAGCCGCAGGTTTTTCGAAATTCGCTTTATAAGCGCTATCTCGCCTATATCTTTTATTCTCATCGTGGTTATCTCTTCTCCACCGCGTAGGTGTACAAGCTTGTACACCTACGCGGTGGAATATTTAAGTCAACTTTCGCAGGCTTCTCGCGAACGGCGGCCTGAATATCCCGCGCTCCGTCACGAAAGCCGTGACCAACTCGCCTGGCGTCACATCGAACGCCGGATTGTATACCTTGGCCTTCTTCGGAGTGACTTGCTTGCCAAGGACCGTCCTCACCTCATCGGCCGGCCGCTCCTCGATCGGGATATTCTTGCCCGACTTCAGCCTGAGGTCAAAACTCGACACCGGCGCGACCATGTAGAAAGGTATCCTGTGGTATTTCGCGAGGACCGCGAGGCTGTATGTGCCGATCTTGTTGGCGGCGTCGCCGTTCAACGCTATCCTGTCCGCGCCGACGAATATCTTGTCTATCTTGCCGGAAGCCATCACGCTCGCCGCCATGTTGTCGCATATGACGGTCGTATCGATGCCCTCGTGCATGAGCTCCCACGCGGTGAGCCGCGCTCCCTGTAAAAGCGGACGCGTCTCGTCGGCATAGACCTTTATCTTCTTCCCCTGCTTCTTCGCCTCGAATAGGACGCCGAGCGCGGTCCCGTAATCGGCCGTCGCGAGCCCGCCCGCGTTGCAGTGGGTAAGCACCGTATCGCCGCTTCTTATAAGGCCGGCGCCGCGGCGCGCCATGGCGCGGCAGCTCTTCTTGTCATGGTCGATTATCCTGAGCGCTTCTTTTAAAAGTATCTTCTTTATCTCATACGGCGGCCTTTTGCTGTTATCTTCGGCCACCTTCTCCATCCGCTCGAGCGCCCAGAACAGGTTGACCGCCGTAGGCCGCGATGAGGCAAGGTATCCGGCTGTCTTTTTCACCTCTTGTATCAATTTCCGGGAGGTCCCGGCGCGGGAATCTTTGATGCCGAGAACGACGCCGAGGCCGCCCGCGATGCCTATCGCCGGAGCGCCCCGCACCTGCAGCGTCCTTATGGCGCGCCAGAGCGTGCGGACGTCCCTGCATGTGATGAATTTTACCTTATGAGGCAAGAGCGTCTGGTCTATCAGTTTCACCGCGCCCCTCTCCCACTTTATCGTCTCGACCGGCATGAACTACCCCCAAACCAGCTTTGTCAACGCGTTCCCTTTTATCTCTATCGCCTTATACGGGCAGACCTCGTGACAGCAGAGGCATTTGATGCACTTATGGTAGTCGACCTTGTAAACGCCGTTAACGACGGTGATGGCGTCGACCGGGCACGTCTCCGCGCAGAGGCCGCAGCGCTTGCATGTCCCGGAGTCGATGACCGGCTTGAACTTCACGAAATACATGAACGATTCGAGCAGCGGCTTCGGCATCATCGTAAGGTACCGGATCGTCTTCGGCAGCGCGAAATCCTTCATGACAAAGCCGTTGAGGTCATCGCCTACCAAGTCGATGCGTCCAAGGTCCGCCTCCCCGAGCCCGCGCGCGTAGGCCTCTTTCGTGACAGGCACGTCGAGAGGCGCGAGCCCCGCCATGCGCGCGGCGCACGCGTCGATAGCCACGGCGTCGGTCCCGGCAAGCAGCGCCCCGAGCGGCCGCAGGCGTCCGGCCGACGGGCCGTCCCCGTCCATCGCCACTATGCCGTCGACGACGCTCAAACACGGCCTTGTGATAGCATACACCTTCACGAGTATCTTCGCAAGGTCTTCCGCTTTCGGCGCGCGCGAATGGCACTCCGCCTTGTGCAGCCCGGTGACCATGCCGAACGTGTTCTTGACCGCCGCGGTAAGGACCGTGATGGAGTGCGTCTTCAGCTTCGGCACCGATATGACGCGGTCCGCCTCGAGCGCGGCCGTGGCTATCGGCATGCCCTCGATCTGGCGCGAGGCCGAGAACCTGACGAGCCGCGCCCCCTCTTCCTCGGCCACCTTCTTTATCCCGGATACCTCGAATGCCTCGTCGATGTTCTTGCCATAGCCGCCGGGCGAGTCCCCTATCATGACATCGCCCCCGGCCTCCTTCGCTAGCCGCGCGACAGCGCGAACGACCTCCGGGTGCGTGTCGACGGCGTCCTCAGGCGGACGCGCCGACAGGATATTCGGTTTCACAAGGACCTTCATGCCGGGCGCGACAAAGGCGTTGATGCCGCCGACAAGGTCGACGGCCTTCTTCACGGAAGCAAATACGCGCTCCCTTTCATAGTCCGGGCACCGCACGACCGCGACCTTGGGTTTTGCCGCCATTTAAAAGACCTTCATCTCTCTTATCAGGAAGACCAGGAACACCATACCCAGGTTATGTATGATATGGACCGTTATCGACGAAACGAGCGAGCCGGTCTTTTCGTAGAGGTACGCCAGGAGCATCCCCAGCACCATGATCGGCGCGAACCCCGCGAGGTTCGAATGGAGCGCCGCGAAGAGCGCGGACGTCGCGGCCATAGCCCAGAAGACGCCCGTGTATTTCTTAACGGCGCTGTACATGAAGCCCCTGAAAAAAAGCTCTTCGGCAAACGGCCCCACGATGGCCGTGAAGAGGCTCGAATAGAAGAGGAACGTCGCGTCCTTCTCTTTCAGGAAGAGCTCGACTATCGGCTGCTTTTCAGGCATATACTTGGTAAGGTTTATGACGATGGTCGTGGCCACGAGGACCGCCGCAAGCACCGGGATCGCGGCCACGTAACCGGTGATGCCGTAAAATACGTTGCGCCTGAAATTCTTTAGCGTTATGCCCAGCTTCGCCAGGCCCTCCTTATGCCGGTCCGCCACGAAATAGATGATGAGGGCGATGACGAGCACGTCGAGGATCGAGGTATTGAACATCATCCTGAAGTTGTCGTCCCTGAGGAGCGGAAATACGCTTATCAGAAAAGACTCTATTACGACAAGCGTGTAGCCGAAAAAGAAGAAGAGTACCACGACCCTCGCCACGTCGAGCATGCCCCAGCGTATCGATTCGAGGATGCGCGTGCGTATATCGAGCGCTTTCCGGGAGAGCTTCATTGAGAGGAGCATGATGTCGAAGACGAGGCCGAGCAGGAATATCGCGAAGATGAGGAGCATCGCCATCGTAACAATGGCCGCAAGCGGGGTATTGCCCTCCAGAAGCTTCTGCGCCTCCTCGCGTTTGGCGAGCATCTCCTGGTCGAAGATCTTCGCCCGCTCCGCCTGCGTCACGCCGGCCTCCTTGGCCATGACCGGCTTCTCGGCCTCTTCGCCGTAAAGGGCCATGAGCAGATGGACGAGCAGTATAAATACGGCAAGGAAGAAATAGAGACGTTCTTTTCGTATGAAATCGAAGATTTTATGCATTTTTAATCCAAATATCAAAAATCAAATATCAAAATGACAATGCAAAATCCAAAATTTTGGTTTTTGCATTTTGATTTTTGCATTTCGCTTGTATTATCTTTATCCCACTATGCCGTAAGAACGCAGCCTGAATCGCGCGCCGAGGCCCGCGGCGATCTCCTCGCACCTCTTGATATCTACACCCGGCAGGTCGAGGCAGGTCACCTCAGTCTCTATGCCACGCGCGACGCAGTCTTTTATGAACGCCAGGATCTTGCCGTACGCCTCCGGCCCGAAATGAGGCTTGCAGAGGCCGTTGTATTTCTCGGCGCTCTCGGCATTCAGGCTGACTGAGACCCTGTCGACGAGCCCGGACAGTTCCGCCGCTATGGGGCGCTTGTTTATCATATCGCCGTGGCCGTTGGTGACGAGCCGTATGGCCGCGCCTTTCTCTTTGAGCTTGCGGCATATCGCCTTCACGTCGTCGAACCGTATCGTCGGCTCTCCGTAACCGCAGAACACTATCTCTTTGTATCTTTTCGGGTCGCCGACCGCGGCCACTATCTCATCGGCCGCCGGCTCCCCCTCAAGCTTCAGGTTATGGCCCTTCACGAACGAGCTCTGCGTCCGTATGCAGAAGGAGCAGTCGTTGGTGCAGCGGTTCGTGATATTAAGGTAAAGGGAATCGCGTATCGGGTAGACGGCTGTTACCGGCTCGTCGAGGCCGAGCCTGAAAAGCGCGTTCGCGTTATGCGTCGTGACGCGGCCGATGTCCTCCTTCGACAGGCCGATGAGGCGCGACCATTCCTCCACGAGATATGTCAGATGCGCCGGCTCGTTCCGCTTGCCGCGCATCGCCTGCGGCGCGAGGTAAGGCGCGTCGGTCTCGAGGAGAAGGCGCTCGACCGGCATCTTCTTCGCGACCTCCCGCAAGGCCTTGGCGTTCTTGAAGGTGAGGTTGCATGTGAACGAGACGAAGAGGCCGAGGTCGAGGCATTCCCTCAGGAACCGCTCGTCACCTGAAAAGCAGTGGACAACGCCGCGCAGGCCGCGCCCCTCCCGCCGCATGATATCCGTGATATCGGTATCGGCCTCCCTGGTATGGATGATGATGGGAAGGTCGACCGAGCGGGCCAGGCCTATGAATTTCTTGAATGCGGCGACCTGGGATTCTTTAGGCGATTCGTTGCGGTAGTAATCAAGGCCGACCTCGCCGATGGCGACGACCTTCCTCGTCTCCCGGGCAAGCCTGCGGAAATCCTCGATCAGGGCGTCCGTGACCGTCTCCGCGTGGTGCGGGTGGACGCCGATGGCGGCGTATGCCATCCCGTACTTGGAGGCCAGCTCCACCGAACGCCGCGTCCCCTCGACCGAGCTGCCGATATTGATGATCCTGCCGACCCCGGCCCTGGCGGCGCGTTCGATGACGGCATCCCGGTCCAAGTCAAAATCGCTGAAATCGAGATGGCAGTGCGTGTCTATAAGCATGCTTTATTATACCATTTCCCGGCCGGGGCGGGAACATCGAAAAATCATTTTTTTTCAAATATTTTGCAACAATTTAGCCGTTTTTCCCGTCTTTATATATAGGAGGCCATTTCCCGGCCGGGGCGGGAACCGGTTATGAGACGAGGTTAAATACTTCAAAAGGAGAAAAATATGCCGATTCGAAAGGTACCGCTTATTACAGGCGAGGTTTACCACATTTATAACAAATCGATTGCGGATTTTACCATATTCCATACAGACATTGATTATGAAAGAATGAAAGAAGCTATGTCCTATTATGCTATAAAAAATCCGCCTGTCAAATTGTCCTTATACAAAAGGCTTAAACATGCCAAATCAAATCGCGACAATAGAATCGTTGATATAATTGCCTACTGCCTTATGCCCACACATATCCACGTTATCCTTAAAGAAACAGAGAAGGGCGGCATAGAACATTTTACTGGGTCTATATCACAAAGCTATAGTCAGTATTTCAATATTAAACATAGACGAAAAGGTCCTTTGTGGGAAAGCAGATTTGGCAATGTCCTGATCAAGAACGACGAACAATTGAGCCATTTGACGAGCTACATACATTTAAACCCAGTCACCGCATATATTGTAAATAATCCCGCTGACTGGAAATACTCGTCGTACGGAGAA
This sequence comes from Candidatus Omnitrophota bacterium, assembly GCA_016929115.1. Classification (GTDB taxonomy): domain Bacteria; phylum Omnitrophota; class Gorgyraeia; order 2-01-FULL-45-10; family 2-01-FULL-45-10; genus JAFGJL01. The sequence continues at coordinate 11,261 of JAFGJL010000059.1, forward strand.
TATATGGGGTCTATCAAGGAGTGTGACAGAATATGCTGCTTCTCGCACCTTCTAACTATCGATCCCTTTTCTTACCGGAAATTTGTAACTGAGCAGATAGAAAGGCAGAGAGAAATCGCCGAAGGAAAGCGGTTAGGCGAGCAAAAACCTTAGTTCCCGCCCCGGCCGGGAACTAAGGTTGGTTTTCTATCCGCGGGAATAAGGCGCTGGCTTTCCTGATGGCTGCGCCCTCCTTGAGGGCCGGCTGGCCGGCGAGGTCGCGCAGGCCAATCGCGTCAAGATCAACGTCGATGCCGAGCTGCGCGCAGATGTTCTTCGCCGTGGCCGGCATAAAGGGGTATATTGAAAAGGCGGCGGACCTCAGGACCTCCAGGAGCGTCAGCATGACCGAGGCCAGCTCGTCCTTCTTCCCTTCCTTGGCGAGGACCCACGGCTTGGAGTCCTCTATATACTTGTTCGCCATGCCTATCGCTTCCCACACCGCCGAGAGCGCGGTCCCGAAATCGAAGGCCGGCACGGCCTTTTCGAGCGCGTCCGGCAACGAAGCGAGCTTGGCGGCGAACTTCGGCTCGACGCGCCCCTTGGGCACCTTGCCTTCAAAATACTTCTCGACCATCGACAGCGAGCGGCTCAGGAGGTTCCCCAGGTCATTGGCGAGGTCGGCGTTATAGCGCGCCACGAACGCCTCCTCGCTGAAAGTGCCGTCCATCCCGAACGTCACCTCCCGCAGCAGGAAGTAGCGGTACGCGTCCACGCCGTATTTGGCGATAATCTCGAACGGGTCGACGATGTTGCCCTTCGACTTCGACATCTTCTCGCCCTTTACGATCCACCACCCGTGGGCGAATATCGTTTTCGGCGGTTCAAGCCCCAGCGCGCGCAGGATGATGGGCCAGTAGACGGCGTGGTGGCGTATGATGTCCTTGCCGATGACGTGGACGTCGCAGGGCCAGAGGCCGTTGAAGCGCTCCATGTCATGCGGATAGCCGGCGCCTGATATGTAATTCAATAGGGCGTCGAACCATACATACGTGACGAAATCCCTGTCGAACGGCATCTCGATGCCCCACGACATCCGGCTCTTGGGCCTGGATATGCAGAGGTCGAGCAGAGGCTCGTTCAAAAATCCCAGGACTTCGTTCCTGCGAAAGTCCGGCCGCACGAAAGACGGGTGTGACTTGATGTGGTCTATGAGCCAGCCCTGGTGCTCGGATATCTTGAGGAAGTAGTTCTCCTCGTCCAGTTTCTCGACGGGCCGCTTGCAGTCGGGGCATATGCCGCCTGGCGCCTGCGTCTCCGACCAGAACGTCTCGCAAGGCGTGCAGAACCATCCCTTGTAGGCCTTTTTATATATGGCGCCGTCCTTGTGGAGCTTGTCGAGGACCGCCTGGACGCTCCGGATATGCTGATCGTCGGTCGTCCGTATGAAGAAGGAGTAGCCGATGCCGAGCGATTCCCAGAGCTTCTTGAATACCGGGACTATTCCGTCGACGAAGCGCTGCTCCTCGCCCTGCTTGAACCCCTTGGCGAGCGTCGCCTCCTCTATCTTCTCGCCGTGCTCGTCGGTGCCTGTCATGAAGAAGACGTCGCCTTTTCCCGACTTCTTCATGAAGCGCGAGACCGTGTCGCAGGCTATCTGGGTGTATGAGTGGCCTATATGCGGGCTAGAGTTGACGTAATATAAAGGAGTGGTTATGTAGAATGTTTTCCCTGTCTTCACTTTGATGTCTTGGATTCCTTATAGAACACCTCGAGCTGCGTTCCGTCCCCGAGCTCCACCATAGCCGAGCGCTTGATGGCGTTGATGCTCAGCACCTTGCCCGGCCCCTTCTCGGTCTTCACCGTCTCGCCTTCGCGGGGCAGGCCCTTCATGAGGTCCTTGTAGGTCTTGTATTCATAGCCGAGGCAGCACATCAGCCGGCCGCACAGGCCCGAGATCTTCGTCGGGTTGAGCGGCAGGTTCTGCTCTTTAGCCATCTTGATAGTGACGGGCTCGAAATCCTTGAGATACGTCGCGCAGCAAAGCGCGCGGCCGCACGGCCCGAACCCGCCCAGCATCTTAGCCTCATCGCGCACGCCTATCTGCTTCAGCTCGATGCGCGCCTTGAAGGCATTGGCGAGGTCCTTGACAAGGTCCCTGAAATCTATCCGGCCTTCCGCCGTGAAGTAGAAGACGATCTTGGAGCGGTCGAACGAGAACTCCGCGTCGACCAGCTTCATCGGGAGCTTCCGCTCCTGTATCTTCTTCGAGCAGGTGGTCATCACCTCTTTTATCTTGGTCTTGTTCTTCTCTATCTGGTGCAAATCCCACGGGTTCGACTTGCGGATTATCTTCTTCAGGGGCTCTTCCAGGTCGGCGTCCAGCACCACCTCTGTCTCCGACAGCACCTGGCCGTAATCGAGGCCCCTGTCCGCCTCGACGATCACATGGTCCCCAGTCTTGAACTTCATGCCGCTTGTAGAATAGTACGTTATCTTCCCGGCCTCGCGCAACCTCACTTGGACTACTTCGTACATGTGTGCCTTTCCGTTATGATAATCTCATCCCCAACGCCGCGACCGCGAGCTTCTGGTTCGCGTTCTGGTCCAGATACGACAGCGTCTCGATGATGCGGCGGATAGCGTCGCAGAGATAGTCGGAACTTAAATTCGCCGCTGCGCGGCTTACAGCTTCCTTCCTGTCGATATTGACGAGCGTGGCTGCCGTCCCCAGCTCCTTGTAGACCAGGATGTCCCTGAACCACGTGAGCATGATGTCCAGATACAACCTCATTTCGTCCCTTGAGACGCCGTCAAAGTCCGTATCGAAGAGGCCCTTTGCGATAAGGCTGTCGATCAGCCGCGTCCTCTTGTCGAAAAGCTTGCCCTCGGCGTACCTGAGGGCCTCGCCCAGCCTGCCGGATGAAAGGCGCGAAAGGACGCGCGCCTTCTCTTCGTCAACCCCGTATTCCTTCATCAATATGGCCTTGACCGCGTCCGCGCCCAGAGGGAAGAACCTCACCACCTGCGAGCGGGAGACGACGGTCGAGAAGAGGTTTTCCAGGTTCTCCGCGACAAGGATGAGGACCGAATCCGGCGGCGGCTCCTCGAGCGTCTTCAAAAGCGCGTTCGACGTCTCCGGCGTCATCGCCTCCGCCCCGTCGATTACATAGACCTTCCTCTTCCCCTCGTAAGGCCTGAGCGAGATGTTCCGTATGAGCTCCCGCATCTGGTCGATCTTTATGGACGTCGAGTCCTTCTCCGGCCTGACCGCAAGAACGTCCGGGTGGTTCGATTTGAGTATCTTCCTGCACGGGGCGCAAACGCCGCACCCCTCCCCGGCCTTCGCTCCGGCGCAATTGAGCGCCTGCGCAAAGGCAAGCGCCGTCGTGAACTTCCCGACGCCGGAAGGGCCCAGGAATATGTAGGCGTGCGCCACGCGGCCGTTGGCGATAGACCTCTTCAGGAGGCTTATCGCGCTATCTTGGCCCCTTATGCCTTTGAATGACAAGCTCGACCTCCCGCCTTATCAGGTACTGCACTTTATCTATATCGTTGCCGGATACCCTTATGACCTTGATCCTCGCGGGCTCCGCTTTTGCCAGCTTAAGATAACCTTTCCTGACACGATCGTGATAGGCGACGCCCTTTGATTCCATCCTGTCCGCGCCCTTCTTTGTCGCCCTTTCCAAACCTGTCCGCACATCTATGTCCAGGAGGAGCGTCAGGTCCGGGACAAGGCCGCCGGTCGCGACTCGGTCGAGGGCCCGTATGGCCCCCAGCCGCACCTTGCCGCCGTATCCCTGGTAGCAGAGCGTCGCGTCGCTGAACCTGTCGCATACCACGACGGCGCGCCGCTTCAGGCCCGGCCTTATCACCTCGTCGACGATCTGGCCCCGGGCCGCTTCAAAAAGGAAGAGCTCCGTCAGGTCGGAGATGGCGACGCCTTTCGAGCCCAGCAGGACCTCCCTCACCTTCTCGCCGAGCCGCGTCCCTCCCGGCTCGCGCGTGTGGACGCAGGTAAGCCCGCGCCTTCGCAGGTAAGCGCACAAGAGCTTCGACTGCGTCGACTTGCCGCATCCCTCGATGCCTTCGAACGTGATGAATACGCCCCTCTTCATCCTTAGTCTTTGCTCATGATGAAGACCCTGAGCCTGCCGAAGGGTCCTTAAACCTTTACGCGCCATTCCGTGCCGTCCTTCGTGTCCTCGAGTATCACGCTCATATCGGAAAGCTTCTTGCGTATCTCGTCGGCCTTCTTGAAATCCTTCGCCCTCCGCGCCGCGTTACGCTCCTCTATCAGTTTTGCTATGCCCCCAACGTCGAGCTCCCCGCGCTGGACTATCTTCGAAAGGCTGAGCCCGAATACGCCGCTCGATCTTTCCAGGAGAGCCCCTATCTCCGCCAGTTCCGCCCTCTCGTCATCGTTCAGCTCCGCCCTGTCGCCGATATACTTGTTGGCGTAAGTGACGAGGTCAAACAGGGCGGCGAGGGCGAGAGGCGTATTGAAATCGTCGTCCATCGCCTCTTCGAACTTGCCCTTAAAATGCTCGAACTCTTTTCCGGCCCTGCCCCTTGGCCCCCGGGCGCCGGCCCTTTTAATCTTATCCAGCAATATCCAGAAACGCTCCTTCTCCTTCTTCGCCTCGGCTATCCTCTCTTCGGTGTAGTCTATGGGGCTCCTGTAATGCGCGGAGAGGAAGAACAATTTCAGGTAATCCGGGTCGCTGTGCCGGGCGATGAAATCCTCGATCGTGATGAAGTTGCCCAGGGACTTCGCCATCTTCTGGCCGTTTATGGTGAGCAGGCCGTTGTGCATCCAGTACCGCGCGAACTTCTTTCCGGCGCCTTCGGACTGCGCGACCTCGTTCTCGTGGTGCGGAAAGATGAGGTCGATGCCGCCGCCGTGGATGTCGAACTCGTCGCCGAGAAGGCACGAGCTCATCACAGAGCATTCGATATGCCAGCCGGGCCTGCCCTTCCCCCACGGGCTGTCCCATGAAGGCTCGCCCTCCTTCGCCGCCTTCCACAGGGCGAAATCGAGCGGGTCGCGCTTGTTCTCGCCGGGCGCTATCCTGGCGCCGGCCTCCATCATCGCCAGGCTCTGGTTCGACAACTTGCCGTAATCAGAAGCGCGCTTGATATCGAAATAGACGTCGCTGCCCGCCTGGTACGCGGCGCCGCGCTCGATGAGGAGTTTTATGAACGCCTGCATCTTCGCTATATATTCCGTCGCCTTCGGCTCATCGGTCGGAGGCTTCACGCCCAGCTCTTCGAGGTATTTATGGTAAAGGTCGAGGTACTTCTCCGCGACTTCCTTCACAGCTTCTTCGAGCCCGGCCCCCGACCCCTGGCCCCTGGTCCCATCCTGCGCCTTCTTGATGATCTTATCGTCTACATCCGTCACATTGCGCACGAAACGGACGCGGTAACCCTTATATTCCAGATAACGGCGGATGACGTCGAAGATATAGGCGCTCCTGGCGTGGCCTATGTGAGGTTCGTCGTAAACGGTGGGGCCGCAGACGTACATCCCTATCTCGCCTGCCTTGAGAGGGACGAATTCTTCCTTTGTTCTCGTGAGCGAGTTATATATATCCATGCGATGCGGAGGATCTTATTTCCCGACCCTCTTTTCCAGTTCGGCGATCCGCTTCTCCAGTTCGTCGATGTTCTGCATGATCGGATCGACGATATGGATGTGGTCGAGGTCGAAGTCTATCTTCTTGCCGTCCTGCCTCGTGATCCTGCCCGGCACGCCCACGACGGTCGAGTTGGGGGGCACATCCTTTATCACAACCGCGTTAGCGCCTATATAGGAATTGTCCCCTATCGTAATATTCCCGAGGACCTTGGCGCCGGTCCCGACGACGATGTTCGAGCCGAGCGTGGGATGGCGCTTTCCCTTCTCCTTGCCTGTGCCGCCGAGCGTCACACCCTGGTAGAGCGTGACGTTATCGCCGATGACCGTGGTCTCGCCTATGACTACGCCCATCCCGTGGTCGATGAAGATACCGTTGCCTATCTCGGCGCCCGGGTGTATCTCGATGCCGGTAAAGAACTTTGTGACCTGAGAAAGCCAGCGCGGCAGGAACAGTATGCCCGTCTTCCTCATAGCGTGCGCTATACGGTAGGATATGATGGCGTGCAGGCCCGAGTAGGTCAGGAGGACCTCTAAAAAGGAGGTCGCTGCCGGGTCGCGTTCGAACGTCGCCTTTATCTCTTTCCTGAAAAGGACCGCGATGGCCGCCCAGAAGGAAACGAGCGCTATCGCGAGCGCCGCCAGGACCGTAAGGAATATCCGCATGGCCTACCTCTTTTCCTCGAGCGACACGACCGCGTACGCCGCGATCGCGTCCCCCTTGCCGAGAGAGCCTACGCCCTCGTTCGTCGTCGCCTTGATGTTTATCCGGTCCTTGCCCACTCCCACCGCCTCGGAGAGCGTCTGGACGATCCTGTCCTTGAACGGGAATATCTTCGGCTCCTCCGCGATGACCACCACGTCGATGTTGTTGACCATGAAATGGCGCGCGTGCACTATATCCATCGTCTTCTTGAGTATCGCCATGCTCGAGATGTCCTTCAGCGACGGGTCGGTGTTGGGGAAATGCTGGCCGATATCGCCGAGGCCGAGCGCGCCGAGCATAGCGTCCGCGATGGCGTGTATCACGACGTCGCCGTCCGAATACCCTATCAGCCCCTTTATGTACGGTATCTCGATGCCTCCCAGAAAGAGCTTCCGCTCCTCTACCAGCCTGTGTATGTCATATCCTATTCCGACTCTCATAAGAACGCCTCCGCGATCTTTAGGTCTTCCCGCGTCGTTATCTTTATATTCCGGTATGAACCTGGTATTATCCTTACCGCGCCGCCCGCCCTTTCGACCATCGCCGCGTCATCCGTCAGGCGCGGCTTTCCGCCGGCGCCGTACGCCGCCTTGATGATGGCCCACCGGAATGCCTGGGGCGTCTGGGCCCTGAATATGGAGTTCCGGTCGAGCGTCCTCTTCACGGACATCTTCCTGCCGGCGAGCTTCACCGTATCCGTCTCCGGCACCGCCGCGACGCAGGCGCCGAACCGTCTCGCGGCCAGCACAGCGTCCTCTATCATACGCCTCTTGAGGAAAGGCCGCGCCGCGTCGTGTATCAGGACGACCTCGCATCCCGGCGGCACCCTCTTAAGGCAGTTCCTCACCGATCCCGAACGCTCCTTGCCGCCGGCCACGACCGCGATGACCTTCGTAAATCTGTTCCGTCGCGCTAGGCGCTCGATCCGGCCCACGCACGATGGCTCGGCCGCTACTATAATGGCGTCAACTGAGCCGCATGACTGCAGGGCCTTCAGCGCGTATGCCACCAGCGGCTTTCCGGCCAGCCGCACGAAAGGCTTTCTGGCGCCCGCGCCTAAGCGCGTGCCGCGCCCTGCCGACGGGACTATCGCGACCGTCCTCACCTTGCGCATAGAGCGGCTAGCGCCCTTTCCAGGACTGGTGCTTCCCATGGTCCTCGAGCCTGGCGAATATCATCCTGCCGGCCGACGTCTGGAGGACGCTCGTGACGGTCACTGTGACCTCCTGGCCGATGAGGTGCCTCGCGTTGTCGACGACGATCATCGTGCCGTCGTCCAGATACGCCACGCCCTGGTTGTGCTCCTTGCCCTCTTTCGTTATCCTGATATCCATCGGCTCGCCGGGCAGCACGACCGGCCTCAGCGCGCCCGCGAGCTCGTTGATGTTGAGCACTATAACGCCCTGGAGCTCCGCGATCTTGTTAAGGTTGAAATCGTTCGTTATGACCTTCGCGCCGAGCATCTTGGCGAGCTTCACGAGCTTCGCGTCGACGTCCCTGACATCGGGCAGGTCCTCCTCATGTATCCTTACATCGAGGTTGCTGGACTTCTGTATCTTGTTCAGGACGTCGAGGCCGCGCCGGCCGCGGTTGCGCTTGAGCGCGTCCTGCGAATCGGCTATCTGCTGCAGCTCGCGCAGGACGAACCTCGGTATGACGATCCTGCCGTCGATGAAACGGGTCTGGAATATGTCGGCGATCCTGCCGTCGATGATGACGGACGTGTCGAGGATGAGGATATCATCGCGCTTGTCCTGCCTCATGAAGCGCACATACGGTATGATGAGGTTGAACTCGTCCTTGCCGCGGATGGCGATGATCATGCCCAGGTAGCAGAATATGAGGATCATGGCTATCTGGAGCGTCGCGTAGAGCTCGATCGACATCGGGATGAGCTTCAGGACGCTTGTCAGGAGCCACGCCATGAAGAACCCGAAGACCAGGCCGAAGACGGCCGCCGAGAGGTTCCTCGTCGAGAACCGTTTCATGCCGATCTCAAGGACGACTATCAGGCCGGCGGCCAAAAGGCCGACCAACATCCCGCCTATCCTCCAGGGCAGCGTGAAATCCCCCAGTATAGCGCCCAGGTAATACCCCGTGACACCGCTTAAGATAGTGAAGAACAGCCTCAAAAATAATATAGTCATGTCCCGCTTTCCTCCTTGCTGCCTGTATATAAGTGCGGACTGCTAATACCCCCGCGGTTTGTTCAGCAGTTTCCACGGATGTTTTTTCAGGTCGGCTACGAACTCCTCGAGATCCTTGTATATCTTGTCGTCCATGAAAAGTTTCCCTACGGTGCCCTCGCCGCTGCGCACCTTGCCGGTGATCGTCACAAGATCGTCGTAGAGCTTGTCTTCGACGAGGAGCCTTCCTATCGTCCCCTCGCCCTTTTTGAGCCGCTCCACTATCACTACGACCGCGTCGGCCATCTTCTTCAGGTCCCTCGTGACCTCCTCCATAAGCACCGGGTCGCGGCCGGCGATGGTGTCGCCGTTCTTCAAAAGCCGCTTGCCGGGCGTGCCGGGGATGATCTCAAGGTATTTTTCGCCCAGGAGGCCGAGCGTGTTGATCGTTATCTCAGCGTCTTCCTCGATGTTCGCCGGGTCCTTTATCCACGCGTAGATCTTCGCCTTCGTCTTGTTCTCCTTCTCGTCCAGATATATGGAGACGCCCTCCACCTCTCCCACGCCTATGCCGGCCAGCCGCACTGGCGCGGCAGGGCCTATGCCGCTCGCGAAGTCGAAGGTCACGGTGATGTGGTAACCCTGTTTCCCAAGGCTGATATCGCCTATCGAAAAGACGATGAAGAAGAGGATCGCCGCCCCCGCGAGGATGAAGAGGCCCACCTTCCATTCAAATGTCCTTATTGAGTCCATTACGCGTCTCCCTCTGTTAACCCTTCGTTCATACCTTTATATCAAGTGCTCGAAATCTATGCCCTCGGTTATCGGCCCCTTGCCCATACCGGTGACGAACTGTCGGACGATGGGATCCTTCGTATTGCGTATCTCATCGGGACTGCCGACCGCTATGATCTTGCCGTTGTAGAGCATCGCTATCTTGTCGGCTATCTTGTACGCGCTCGTCATGTCGTGCGTGACCGCTACCGAGGTGACCTTGAGCTTATTGTGCAGCTCGACGATAAGGTCGTTTATCGAATCGCCCATGATCGGGTCGACGCCCGTCGTAGGCTCGTCATAGAGCATGATCTTCGGCCTCAGGCATATCGCGCGGGCCAGCCCCACCCTCTTCTTCATGCCGCCGGAAAGCTCCGCCGGCTTCTTGTCTTCTATGTCCTTCAATCCGACGAGCGTCAGGCACTCCTTGACGCGGTGCTCGATCTCTTCCTTTTTCGCGCCCGTATGCTCTATCATGCCGAAGCCGACGTTTTCGAGGACCGTGAGCGAATCGAAGAGGGCCGCCCCCTGGAAGAGAAGGCCGATCCTCATCCGCAGGTCATTGAGCTCCTTGGCATCCATCTTCGCGACATCCCGCCCGTCTATCAGCACCTGGCCCGAATCCGGCTTAAGGATGCCGATGATGTGCTTTAAAAGGACGCTCTTGCCGCAGCCCGACCTGCCGATGATGACGGTGGTGTCCCCCGTCTGTATCGTGAGGTCAAGGTTATCGAGCACGACGTGCCCGTTGAACGATTTGCAGAGCTTTTTTATCTCTATCATGGTTAGTTAACAGTTAACGGTTGACAGTTGACGGAATCCTTTATTTGCCCACAAAATAGAAGAGGGCCGTGAAAAAACAGTCGGACGCTATGATCAGGATGAAGCTCATGACGACGCTCGACGTCGTCGCGCGGCCTACCCCCTCGGCGCCGCCTTCCGCCTTCATCCCTTCGTAACAGGCGATTATGCAGATGATGACCGCGAAGAAGAAGCTCTTGATGAGGCCCGTGAAGACATCCTTGTATTTCAAGGGCTCCCAGGTCATCTTCATATACATGGAATGCAGTATACCCAGCTTGAAGACGCCCACTATATAGCCGCCGAAGATGCCGATGATGTCGGAATAGATCGTGAGCAGCGGCAGCATGATGATGAGCGCGACGAGCCGCGGTACGACGAGGTAGCGTATCGGGTTGGTCGCGAGCGACTCGAGGGCGTCTATCTGTTCGGTGACCTTCATCGTCCCCAGTTCAGCCGTGATGGACGCGCCCACCCTTCCCGCCACGATGAGCGCGGTCAGGACCGGCCCCAGCTCCCTTGTCAGCGACAGCGCCACGAGCGAAGCTATATACATCTCCGCCGATATGCGCTGCATC
>JAFGJL010000060.1 GCA_016929115.1 Candidatus Omnitrophota bacterium
AAGCTGAAGGCCATCCCGAAATCGAAACCGACGCTCGAAGAGGAGAAGAGGACGGAGAAGGGCAAGGCCGAGAGCGACAAGCTCGGCGGCAAAAAAGGCTTTGTGAAGAACCTGAGGGGCTTTTTCCGCAGAAAATCCGACATGTAGCGTTCGCGCTAAAAAAAGATAAGAAGCGCTCCCCTTAATCTGATACAATATATGTACTTAGGTTAAGGGGATTTTTTTAAGGAAAAGACCATGATACTAGCCAAAAGAGTAAGCCGGATAGCGCCGTCGGCGACGCTCGACATCACCTCGAAAGCCAAGCGTATGGCCAAAGAGGGCATAGACGTCGTCAGCTTCGGCGCCGGAGAGCCTGATTTCGACACACCGGCCCACATCAAGGCCCAGGCGATAAAGGCCATCCACGACGGGTTCACCAAGTACACGCCTTCGAGCGGAACCCTCGAGCTGAGGGAGGCCATAAGCCGCAAGTTCAAGGCCGACAACGGCCTCGACTACAAGAGCTCGCAGATCGTCGTCTCCTGCGGGGCCAAGCATTCCCTGAATAACGTCTTCCAGGCCATCTGCGAGGCGGGCGACGAGGTCATCATACCGGCGCCTTACTGGCTGAGCTACCCGGAGATGGTACGGATGGCCGATGGCGTGGCCGTCTACGTGGAGACACAAGCCGCCAACAGCTTCAAGATGACCGCTAACGAGCTTGCCGCGAAGATAACGAAGAAGACGAAGGCCCTCATCCTCAACAGCCCGTCGAACCCGACCGGATGCGTCTACAGCGCCGACGAACTTAAGGCGATAGCCGAGCTCGCGGTCAAGCACAAGTTCTTCGTGGTAAGCGACGAGATATACGAAAAGCTCATCTACGACGGCAAGAAGCATGTCTCGATAGCGTCGCTCGGCAGGGATATATACGGCCTGACGCTGACGGTGAACGGCGTGTCGAAAAGTTATTCGATGACCGGCTGGCGCATAGGCTACGCGGCAGGGCCGGCCGAGGTGATGACCGCGATATCGAACCTGCAGAGCCACGCCGCGTCCAACCCGGCCTCGATAAGCCAGCAGGCCGCGCTCGCCGCGCTCACCGAAAGCCAGCAATGCGTCGAGGAGATGCGCGCCGAGTTTGAAAAACGGCGTGACCTAATGGTCTCAAGGATAGGCAAGATGAAGAACATCTCGTGCGTAAGGCCTGCGGGCGCGTTCTACGTATTCTGCGACATATCGAAGCTCAAGATGAAGGCCATGGATGTGGCGACGAAGCTCCTCGACGAGGCTAAGGTCGCCGTCGTGCCGGGAGAACCGTTCGGCGCGCCTTCCTGCATACGCCTGAGCTTCGCCACAAGCAGGGAGAAGATAGAGAAGGGCCTCGACAGGATAGAGGAGTGGGCATCAAAAAAATGATGCTAAATTCTATCAAATATGAGAACTAAATGATGACTGATGAATTATGAATGGATGTGTCGCTTCGCGACCTTTATATCAAGGCCCGAAGGGCACCTAAATTCATCATTCATAATTCATAATTTATAATTTATATTTCATGTCGCAGATTTAGCGAGAATTACAGCGGGATACAAACATGGGCAAAACGATAGCCGAAAAGATACTCTCAGCGCATTCCGGCAAGGACCTCAAGGCCGGCGACACAGCGGTCTGCAGCGTCGATTTCTGCTTCGGCCAGGACGGGACGAGCTCCATCATAATAGACAGCTTCAACAAGCTCGGAGCCAAAAAGGTCTTCGACAAGTCACGTTTCTGCATGGTGATAGACCACAGCGCGCCCAGCCCCAACATCGGCGTATCCGCCATCCATAAGAAGATGCGCGAGTTCGCCGCCAGGTTCGAACTCGGCATCTACGACATAGGCTGCGGCGTATGCCACCAGCTCGTCCCGCAGAAGGGGCACGTCACATGCGGCGACCTCGTCCTCGGCGCGGATTCCCACACATGCACCTACGGCGCTATCAACGTATTCTCGACGGGCGTCGGCTCGACCGATATCGCGATAACGCTGGCGAGCGGCAAGAACTGGTTCCGCGTCCCGGATACGATCAAGGTCATAGTCAAGGGCAAGCTGCCCGCGGGCGTATATTCCAAGGATATCATCCTGCGCATCATAAAGGACATAGGCGCGAACGGCGCCACGTACAAGGCGGTCGAGTTTGCGGGGCCTGTCATAACGGCCATGAGCGTCGACGAGCGTTTCACGATATCGAACATGGCCGTCGAGATGGGCGCCAAGATCGGCATCATGGAGGCCGACGCCAAGGTCCTGAAATGGGTCTCCGAGCGCTCCAAGAGGCCTCCGCAGCCTGTGAAGCCCGATCTGGACGCGAGGTACGTAGCGGTGAAGGAATACGACGTCTCTGCGCTCGCGCCGCAGGTGGCGAAACCCCACGCGGTCGACAACGTCTCCAACGTGGAACAGCTTCTGGGCACGAAGATAGACGAGGCGTATATAGGCACGTGCACGAACGGCCGGCTGAACGACCTAGAAGTGGCCGCGCGGGTCCTTAAAGGCAGGCAGGTCAATCCGGAAGTGAAATGCGTCGTCGCGCCGGCGTCGCGCGAGATATTCGCCGAGGCGATGAAGAAGGGCTATATCGAGACGTTCGCGCGGTCGGGCTGCGTCGTCGTGGCGCCCGGATGCGGGCCGTGCGTCGGGACGCACAACGGCGTCCTTGCCGACGGCGAGGCCGCCATATCGACCGCGAACCGCAACTTCAAGGGCAGGATGGGCAACCCCAACTCCTTCATCTACCTCGCGAGCCCGGCGACGGTCGCCGCGTCGGCCCTGATCGGCACTATCGCGGACCCCCGCGAACACAAGAAGAGGCTGGAGTAGGCAATGGCAAAACAAAGATTCGCCCGGAGGCTCAAGATACAGGACAACATCAACACCGATTACGTCATCTCCGGCCGATACAAATTCAAGATACAGGACCCGAAGGAGCTGGCAGAGCACATCTTCGAGGACATCGACCCGGCGTTCGCCGCGAGGGTGAAAAGGGGCGACTGCCTCGTGGCCGGCGAGAACTTCGGATGCGGCTCCTCGAGGGAGCAGGCGCCGCAGGCGCTTAAAGAGAGCGGCTTCTCGGCCGTCATCGCCAAGAGTTTCGCGCGCATATTCTACCGCAACGCCTTCAACATAGGCCTATTGCTCGTCGAGGCCAACACCGATTTCATCGACGACGGCGACCAGGTCGAGCTCGACCTCGAGAAGAGCAGGCTCAGGAACGTCTCCAAGGGGCTCGTCCTCGACATAAAGCCGCTTTCGCCGGTCATGAAGATGCTGCTGGAGGACGGAGGCGTGATAGCGCATTTCAAAAAGCACGGAGGGTTCAAGTTTGAGTAAATACACTGTCACTCTCATTGAAGGCGACGGCACAGGCCCGGAACTGGCGGAAGCGGCGAGAAGGTGCGTAGGCGCCCTCGGCCTCGACATAAAATGGGAGACGGCCGAGGCGGGGGAAGCGGCGCTGAAGAAATACGGCACGCCCCTTCCGGAGGCGACGCTCGAGTCCATCCGCAAGAACAGGCTCGCGCTGAAAGGGCCCATCACGACGCCGGTCGGCAAGGGCTTCAGGAGCGTCAACGTCGCGCTGCGCAAGGAGCTCAACCTCTACGCGTGCCTGAGGCCGTGCAAGAGCTACCGGGGAGTGCGCTCCCGCTACGAGAATATCGACCTTGTCATAGTGCGCGAGAACACCGAGGACCTCTACGCGGGGATCGAGTTCGAGAAGGGCTCTAAAGAGACCAAAGAGCTCATCTCGCTTTTCGAGAAGTGGACCAAGAAGAAGATAGACCCCACATCGGCCATCAGCATAAAGCCTATCTCCTTAGAGGGGACGAGGCGCATAGTAAAGTTCGCTTTTGAATACGCCCTGAAGAACAAGCGCAAGAAAGTGACGGCCATCCACAAGGCGAACATCATGAAATACACCGACGGGCTGTTTTTAGAGACCGCCCGCGAAGTGGCAAAGGGCTACGAGGGCAAGATCGCCTTCGAGGACAGGATAGTCGACAACATGTGTATGCAGCTCGTCCAGAAACCCGAGGACTACGACGTCCTGGTCCTGCCGAACCTCTACGGCGACATCCTCTCGGACCTTGCCGCCGGGCTGGTCGGAGGGCTCGGCGTCGCGCCGGGCGCCAATATCGGCGACGGAATAGCGCTCTTCGAGCCCACGCACGGCAGCGCGCCTAAATACACCGGCATGAACAAGGTCAATCCCGTCGCGATACTCCTGTCCGCGGTCCTGATGCTCAGATACATGGGCGAGGAAGCGGCCGGCGCGAAACTCGAGAACGCCATAGCCGCGGTCATCGCCGAAGGCAAGTATGTCACCTACGACATGAAGAAGGACCGCAACGACCCGACGGCCGTAGGCACGCGCGAGATGGCGGACGCCATCATAAAGAAGATCAAAAGTTAAGATTATGAAGCGCTCCCCGGTAAAGATAACCGTTGTCGGCGCAGGAGCTGTCGGCTCGACGCTCGCGATGCGGATAGCCGAAAAGGGCCTTGCGGACGTCGTCCTCCTCGACATCTACAGGAACATAGCCGCCGGCAAGGCGCTCGACATCCTCGACGCGTCTCCCGTCATAGGCCATGAGCAGGGCATCACCGGCACGGACGACTACTCCGAGATAAAAGGCTCCAGGATCGTCGTTATAACGGCTGGATTGCCGCGCAAGCCCGGCATGACGAGGGAAGAGCTCATCTCCAAGAACGCGGCCATAGTCAGGGACGTCGCCGAAAAAGTGAAGGCGAACGCCCCCGACGCCATCGTCATCCTCGTCACCAACCCGCTCGACACGATGACATTCCTGGCGCATAAAGTCACGGGTTTCAAGCGTGAGCGCGTATTCGGCATGGCGGGCATCCTCGACGGCTCGCGGTTCACGCAGCTCGCCGCGGCGGAACTGAAAATCCCGCGTTCATCGATAAAGGCGCTCATGCTGGGAAGCCACGGCGACACTATGGTGCCGGTCATCTCGCAGACGCGCGTATCAGGCAAGCCCATAAAAGATATGCTCAAACCTGAGGCCCTGGACAGGATAATAAAGCGCAGCCGTGACAGGGGGGCGGAGATAGTGGGCCTCCTCGGCACCGGGAGCGCTTATTACTCGCCCAGCGCCGCTGTCCTTCCCATGATCGAGGCCATCCTCAACGATACCAAAGAGACGCTTGTGGTAAGCGCCTGCCTGGACGGCGAATACGGGCTGAAGGGGCTGGCGATAGGCGTTCCCTGCAGGATCGGCTCAAGCGGCATAGAGAAGATAGAAGAGATGCCCCTTGCCGAGGAAGAGAAGAAGGCATTCCTCGCTTCAGCAGAGGCGATAAAGAAAACCATCGAGCTTTTATGAACAAAAGCTATGACCTCGCCATCATCGGCTCCGGTCCCGGCGGATACGTTGCCGGGCTCTACGCCTCGCGCCTTGGCCTCAAGGCCTGCGTCATAGAGAAGGACCTCATCGGCGGCACCTGCCTCAACTGGGGGTGCGTACCTACAAAAGTAATGCTCCATTCCGCGGCGCTCCTTTCGCAGGCGCGCGGCGCCGCCTCATACGGCGTGATCTGCGGCCGGCCTGCGGTCGACTTTCCCATCATAGCCAGGCGCAGGGACGAGGTCGTCACTCGCCTGAGGACAGGCATCGAGACGCTCTTCAGGGCCCGCGGCGTGGACCTTATAAAAGGGACAGCCCGCCTCAAAAGCCCCGCGACGATAGACGTCGCGGGAGAAGAGATATCCGCCGGCCACATCATCATCGCGACAGGGTCAAGGCCTGCCCGGATACCGGGCGCGGACTACGACGAGGATTCCGTATGCACGAGCGACGGGATACTGTCGATAAAGGAGCTTCCCAAGAGCATCGTGATAGTCGGCGGCGGCGTCATAGGCTGCGAGTTCGCGACGCTCTTCAACGCGTTCGGATGCCACGTAACGATAGTCGAGATGCTGGACAAGCTCCTCGCCACCCAGTCGCGCGAGGCCTCGAAAAAACTGGAGACCCTCCTCAAGAAAAGAGGCATCGATATCTACACATCGTCGAAAGTGGAGTCGGTCGTGAAGTCCAGGCCCGTTACCGTGAAGATCTCGGGCGGCAAGGAGATAGTCGCGGACAAGGTCCTCGTCTCGGTCGGGAGGACGGCGCAGACCGGAGGCCTGGGCCTCGAAGAGCTCGGCATCAAGACCGGGAAGGGCAAGATAGTCGTCGACGGGCATTTAAGGACGAATGCAAAGAACATCTACGCGATAGGCGACTGCGTGCCTGGCCCGCTTTTGGCGCACAAGGCGTCATACGACGGCATCCTCGCCTGCGACGCGATCGCGGGCCATCCACGCAAGGTGGATTATTCCAACATACCTAACTGCATCTTCACGGACCCCGAGATAGCCAGCGTAGGCATGACTGAGGAAGAGGCGAAGGCAAGCCATCCGGACGCCAAGGTCGCGAAATTCCCGTATCTGGGCTCAGGCAAGGCCTATTTAATGGGCAAGACCGAGGGCTTCCTCAAGATAATAGGCGACTCCAAGGGCAGCATCCTAGGCATCGAGATATTCGGCGCCGAGGCGTGCGGCCTGATAGGCGAGGCAGTGCTGGCGAAGACCATGGGCGTAAACATAAAGGACTTAAGCTATGTGGTCCACGGCCACCCGACGCTCTCCGAGATATTCCAGGAAGCGGCGCACATCTTCTGCGGCACCGGCATACACACCGCCTAAGGCCGTTTCTCAGACCGCATTTTGTTTCTAGCTCAAGGAGGTAAAACGATGGCAGACGTAAAGTTACCGCCGCTCGCGGAGGGCGTCAACAAGGCGAACATCACTTACTGGCACAAGGCAGTCGGCGACAGCGTCAAAGAGGGGGAGGACCTCGTCGAGCTTGTCACGGACAAGGCGACGTTCAACATGCCGAGCCCGGCCTCCGGCAAGCTCACGAAGATAGCGGTCGAGGAGGGCAGCGAGGTCGAGGTGGGGCAGGTCCTCGCGGTCATAGAATAATACCGGTATCAGCGCCGCAACGCATTATCCTTTTCTTTTATATCAATATTTTGATATAATACCGGTATGAAGAAGCGCAAAAAAAGGATGCTTTTACTCTACATATCGGAGGACTCGGGCCACCACTGCGCGAGCATTTCGATAGAGAAGGCCCTGCGCGACATCGACCCGACGGTCGAGACGCTCAACATAAACTCCTTCAACTACACCAACCCCATCCTCGAGAAGATCATAAACCGCACCTACATGAGCATCGTAAAGCGCGCCCCCGAGATATGGGAGTACCTCTACGACAACCCCAAGGTCGTGCGCAACACCCAGCAGCTCCGCGAGATGATCCACCGCTTCAACAAGGGCAAGCTTACGGCGCTACTCGAGGAGTTCAGGCCGGACTGCATCATATGCACCCAGGCATTCCCGTGCGGCATGATCGCCGACTACAAGGAGAGCTTCAAGCTCGACACGCCGCTCGTCGGCGTCCTGACCGACTACGCGCCTCACTCCTACTGGATATACGACAACGTCGACCGCTACATAGTCCCGGTGGAGGAGACCGGCAAAAAACTCGTCGACAACGGCGTGGAGCCGAAGAAGATAGTGGCATACGGCATCCCGATAGACCCGAAATTCGGCTCTCATCCGGACAACGAGGCCATATTCCGGAAGCTCTCCCTCGACCCCAAGATACCCTGCATCCTCATCATGGGCGGCACCCAGGGATTGGGCCCGATAAAGGAGCTCGTGCGGCTCCTCGACAGGTCGCACCTCCAGCTGCAGATTATCATCGCGGCCGGCGTCAACAAGCGCCTCTACCGCCACCTCTCGCGCTACGCGCGGCACGCGCGCAAGAAGACCCTCGTCCTGCCGTTCGCCGAGAACATCGACGAGCTCATGCAGATCTCGACGGTCGTCGTCACTAAGCCGGGCGGCATCACGACGGCCGAGGCCCTCACCAAGGCCATACCCATGCTCATCATCCATCCGCTCCCGGGGCAGGAGGCGATGAACACGCGGTACCTCCTCGACGCCGGCGTCGCCGTTAAGGCCCAGAACCCGGCTGACGCCGTCATCATACTGGAGGAACTGCTGCGTTATAACCGTGAAAAGCTCCATGTCATGAAGGACAAGGCGCGCACGCTCTCGAGGCCGGACAGCGCGGTCAAGGCGGCGCAGCTCGCCATGGAGCTAGCGAGGAAATGATGTTCTATTTCCTTTACAGGCTCGGCCATTTCGTCTCTGTCTCATTCCCGCTCAGGGTGACCTACGGCTTCGCGTCGGCCTTCGCCCGGGCCTATTATTACATCTCGATAAGCGACCGGCGGGCCGTCCTCTCCAACCTCAGGACGGTCCTCGGCGACGGGGCAAGCGACCGGGATATAGAGCGGATGGCGAAGGACGTCTTCAAGAACTTCGCGAAATACCTCGTCGATTTCTTCAGGTTCTCCAAGGTCGACCGCGATTACATCGATAAGTTCGTCAGGGTCGAGGGCCGCCAGAACATCGAAAAGGGCCTTGCGAACGGGAAGGGGTCGATCCTCCTGTCGGCGCATATCGGCAACTGGGAGCTGGGCGGCATCGCCGTCTCGCTCCTGGGATACCCGATGAACGCCGTCGTCCTGCCGCACCAGAACAAGAAGGTGAACGAATTCTTCACCCGCCAGCGGA
>JAFGJL010000061.1 GCA_016929115.1 Candidatus Omnitrophota bacterium
CCGCGGCGCTATCATATCTGCTGGCAGTCGCCATAGTCAGGCCGGTCACCGAGCTGATGCGCGCGACGAGCAAGATATCCGAAGGCGAGATGGGGCACAGGGTCGCGATCGATAGCCATATAAAGGAGCTGAACGTTTTGGCCGCTTCCTTCAACGAAATGGCGGCCAGCCTGCACGAGCGCGATACCAGGGTCAATGTATCGAATGAGAAACTGGCGACCCTTAACAAGCGCTACCTTGACCTGATCGGTTTCGTCGCGCATGAGCTGAAAGGCATCCTCGCCTCGACCATACTGAACGCTTACGCGGTAAGGGACGGTTTTCTCGGCATGATAAATTTCAAACAGAGGAAGGCGCTCGATTCCGTGGCTCGGCACCTGGATTATCTGGAGGCGACGGTCAAGAACTTCCTCGACCTTAGCAGGATCGAGAAGGGCGAGATGGCAGTCAATAAGAAGGAGGTCCTCCTGAAGGAGGATGTCTTCGACATGGCGCAGGAGGCGTTCTCCAAACCAGCCAGTGAAAAGCATATGGAGATATCAAGCGCCCTATCGCCGGCGCTAAAGGTAATGGGCGATACCGACCTGTTGCGGATAGTCGCCAACAACCTCCTCGGCAACGCGGTGAAATACGGTATTGAGAAGGGGAAGATAGCGGTCACGGGCCGCAGCGCGGGCGATAGGGTCGAGGTGGAGGTCTATAATGACGGCAGGCCGCTTACCGCGGAAGAGACCGAAAGGCTCTTCCAGAGGTTTTCGCGCGTCCAGGCAAAAGAACAGCGCAAGACGCAGGGCACTGGGCTTGGCCTCTTCATAACCAAGGAGATAGTAGAGAAACACCGGGGCGCGATACGGGTGGAGCCCAGGCAGTCCGGCAACGCTTTCATATTTACGCTTGAAAAGGGAGGACAAGATGGTGTCACCGCTTGACATAGTAAAGAAGAAGAGGGCGGAGGCGATATCGAGGATAATAGGCAAGGGGTATCTCGCGCCGAAACGCGTGTATGTGGGCATGGCGACCTGCGAGATCGCGGCCGGCTCAAAGGACGTGATGGAAGTATTCGAAAAGGCCGTGAGGCAGGGCCTCGCGGGCGTTTATTTAAGCCAGAAGGGATGCGCCGGAAGGTGCAACCTCGAGCCGACCGTCGAGGTCGTCGAAGAGGGCAGGATACCGGTCAAGTACGGCAAGGTCACGGCTGAGATGGCGCAGCAGATAGTTGAACGGCACCTTAAAAAGGGAGAGACGATCAAGGACTGGGTCATAAAGTAAGGTACGACAGGGAAAGGCGACAGATATGGCGGTCAGGTATCAGATAACGTTATGCGATGGGCCGACTTGCATGCATAAGCGGTCTAAGGAGATAGATGCGGCGCTGGAAAGAGAGCTGGCGTCCCGGGGATTGTCCGGCAAGGTCGACATCAGCCTGTCCGGCTGCCTCGGCATGTGCGCAAAGGGCCCCATCATGATAGTGAACCCGGGATATACGATATACGGAGGCGTATCCGAAAACGATATCCCCGAGATAGTGGAAAAGCATCTTGTCAGGAAACAGCCCGTCTCGCGGCTTATCATAGAGGAAGACCATCTGTACAACCGGTTCTTCAGGGTCTTCGGCGACGTGAACTTCTTCGGCAGGCAGATGAGGATCGCGTTGAGGAACTGCGGCATCATAGACCCGGAAAACCTCGATGATTATCTTTCGGTCAGGGGATACGAAGCGCTGGCAAAGGTCCTGTCCGCTATGAAGCCGGAGGATGTCATAGCTGAGGTGAAGAGTTCGGGCCTGCGCGGCCGCGGCGGGGCCGGTTTTCCGACCGGGCTTAAATGGGAACTCACCGCGCGCGAGGAGAGCGAAGAGAAATACGTGATATGCAACGCCGACGAGGGCGATCCGGGCGCTTTCATGGACCGTTCGACCATAGAGGGCGACCCTTTTTCCGTGCTCGAAGGCATGATAGTAGGCGGCTACGCCGTAGGCGCGCATAAAGGTATCATATATATAAGGGCGGAATATCCCCTTGCGGTGAAGCGTCTCGAGAAGGCTATAGAGGCCTCCCGCAACGAGGGATTTCTGGGAACGAACATACTCGATTCCGGGTTCAGTTTCGATATCGAGATACGCCTTGGCGCGGGCGCGTTCGTCTGCGGCGAAGAGACGGCGCTCATCCATTCCATCGAAGGCCATCGCGGCATGCCGCGGCCCAGGCCGCCGTACCCTTCGGTGCAGGGCCTTTTCGACAAGCCGACGCTCATAAACAACGTCGAGACGTGGGCGAACATCCCGGTGATCATACTTGACGGCGCGGCCTGGTTCAGTTCCATAGGGACCGAGAAGTCCAAAGGCACCAAGGTCTTCGCCATCGCGGGCAAGATAAAGAACACAGGCCTTGTGGAGGTCCCTATGGGGACTACGCTGAGGCAGATAATATTCGATATAGGCGGTGGTATACCCAACGGCAAGAAGTTCAAGGCCGTGCAGACCGGAGGGCCGTCGGGCGGATGCCTTCCCGAGGCATATCTCGACACGAAAATAGATTACGAATCGCTTGCCCAAGCCGGTTCCATAATGGGGTCGGGTGGGATGATAGTGATAGACGAGGATTCATGCATGGTGAGCATAGCGCGGTTCTTCCTGGAATTCACGCAGAACGAGTCGTGCGGCAAATGCACGCCTTGCAGGGAAGGCACAAAGAGGATGCTCGAGATACTTACGCGCATCACCGAGGGCAAGGGCGCGGAGGGCGATATCGAGAAACTGGAACGGCTGGGGAACATGATAAAGAAGGCCTCGCTTTGCGGCCTCGGCCAGTCCGCGCCCAACCCGGTCTTAAGCACCATAAGGCATTTCAGGGATGAGTATGAGGAGCATATAAAAGAGCGCAAGTGCAGGGCCCATTTCTGCGCGCGTCTGGTGAGGTACGAGATAACGGACAAGTGCGCGGGTTGCGCGGCATGCCGCAAGGTATGCCCGGCCGGCGCCATATCCGGCATCGTCAAGAACAGGCATGAGATAGACCAGGCAAAATGCATCAAGTGCGGCCTTTGCTACAAAACCTGCAAATTCGGAGCGATAAATAAGGTATAAGAGCATACGGGGAGAGGGACTGAAATGGGGAATATGATTAAGATACATATAAACGGCAAGCCTTACAGGGTCGAGCCGGGCCAGACCATCATGCAGGCGGCGGACAAGCTGGGTTTTCACATACCGCGGTTATGTTACCACCCGAAGCTGTCGATAGAGGGCGCCTGCCGCGTCTGCATAGTCGAGGTCGAAGGCATGCGCAATTACGTCGCCTCATGCGCCTATCCGGTCTCGGACGGCATGAAGGTCAGGACGAACACCAAAGAGCTGAGGCAGGCCCGGCGCGACATCATAGAGCTTATACTCGACAATCACCCGCTCGATTGCCACACATGCGACAGGGATTCGAACTGCGAACTGCAGCGCCTGGCATCCTCCATGGGCATAAAGAAGAGGCATTTCGAGGGCGAGAGGAAGCAGTATGACATGGATATTTCTTCGCCCTCCGTGATCCGCGACCCGAATAAATGCATCCTCTGCGGCAGATGCGTAAGGATCTGCTCCGAGGTGCAGAAGGTCTATAACCTGGGCCACGCTTACCGCGGGTTCAAGACCGTCGTGATGCCGGCCTACAATATGCCTATGGCGGAATCCGTCTGCACGGCATGCGGCCAGTGCATAAACGTCTGCCCGACGGCGGCCTTCGTCGAGAAGAACGTTACGCAGGAGCTTTTCACGAAACTGAACGACCCCTCCGTGATAAAGGTGGCGCAGGTAGCGCCTTCCGTGAGGGCCGCCATAGGCGAGGCGTTCGGCTTGGCGCCAGGCGCGGCCCTTGAGCAGGAGATGACCGCCGCCCTTAAGCGTTTGGGTTTTGACTATGTGTTCGACACGCAGTTCTCGGCCGATCTCACGATAATGGAAGAAGCGAGCGAATTTCTCGAACGGATCCAGGGCAAAGGCAGGCTTCCTATGATAACCTCATGTTCCAGCGCCTGGATGAAATGCCTGGAGCAGTTTTATCCGGACCTGATAGAGAACGTATCGACTTGCAAATCGCCGATGTCGATGATGGGGGCCATGGTCAAGACGTATTTTGCCGATAGGATAAAGAAGGACCCGGCGAAGATACTCAGCGTCGCCGTCATGTGCTGCACAGCGAAGAAATACGAGGCCCAGAGGCCCGAGCTCATGGTCAACGGCATGAACGCCACCGACATGGTCGTGACCACGAGAGAGATAGCCTGGATGATAAAATCGGCAGGAATAGACCTTCTGCATATAAAGCCGGAGCGTTTCGACGAGCCGCTGGGGCTGTCTTCGGGCGCCGGCACCATATTTGGCGCTACCGGCGGCGTTATGGAGGCCGCTATCAGGACGGCGTATGAGCTCTACACCGGAGAGACCCTGCTTGATATAGAGGTGGAAGACCTCAGGGGCCTTAAAGGGATAAAAGAGGGTAAGGTGGTAATGGACAATAAAGAGATCCGCGTCGCTGTAGCCCACGGCCTCGGCAATGCCTGCGACCTCCTGGATATCGTCCGCAAGGACCCGGCGCGTTACCACTTCATAGAGATAATGGGCTGTCCCGGCGGCTGCGTCGGCGGCGGCGGCCAGCCGTACGCCGGCATAAATTCGATACCGCTTGACGAAGACTGCCTTAAAAAAAGGGCGGAGGCGCTTTACAACCTCGACAGGAACAAGACGATCAGGAGGAGCCACGAGAACCCGGACATCCAGCGTATATACAAGGAATTCCTTGGGCGGCCGCTGAGCGCGACGGCCCATAAGTTGCTGCACACTCACTATAAGGCGAAGGGGCCTAGGGGGATCACTCCGCAGGTTGCGATAGGCATGAAAGGATAAAAGGAGACTTGTATGGAGACCACTAAGGACATAAGGGCGGCGGAGTTGGGAGAGTTCATGGCGCGGTGCAGGACGTCGCCGCGGCCGGAGTCGCACCTTATTGCCATACTGCACAAGGCGCAGTCGCTTTACGGTTATCTGAGCAATGCCGTGATGGACGAGGTTTCTGAAGCTATGAACATCCCGGCCGCCCACATATGGGGCGTGGCGACCTTCTACCATTACTTTAACCTGAAACCAAAAGGGAAACACACCATAGCCGTCTGCCTGGGGACGGCATGTTACGTAAAAGGGGCCGAAGAGGTGCTGGAGGCGATAAAGGAAGAGCTTAAGATAGGCATGGGCGAGACGACTCAGGACGGCCTCTTTACGCTGCAGGAGGCGCGTTGCCTCGGCGCGTGCGGCCTTGCCCCCGTCGTAATGATAGACGAAAAGATCTACGGCGGCCTTACGCCGAAAAAGGCCGTGGATATACTGAAGGCTTACCGAAAGCAGAGGTAGAGATGCTTTATATAGACGAAGGGAAGATAGGGGAAGTTCTGGCAGAAGGCTTTAAGGCGACGGAGGGCCACATAGAGGAGATACTGGCCGGTGCCGGTTCGCTAAGGCGCCTGTCCCTTCAAGAGGCGGCGGCGCTATTGTCCATAGAGGAGCCCCGCATGCTGAAGAGGCTTTTCGAGGCCGCGTCGCTCGTCAAGGACCGGATATACGGCAAGCGCGTAGTCCTCTTCGCTCCACTCTACATAAGTAATGAATGCTCCAATTCCTGCGTCTACTGCGCTTTCAGGTCGGAGAACCGCCTGTTGAAGCGCAGGTCCCTGTCGCGGGATGAGGTCAGGGAAGAGGCGAAATGCCTTCTTGAGCAGGGCCATAAGCGGGCGCTCGTTGTGGCCGGTGAGTCAGCGCCGCAAGGCAAAAAGGCCGTCGATTATTATGTAGAGTCTGTAGAAGCTGTCTATTCGGCGAGCGTCGGAAAGAACAGGATAAGGCGGGCAAATATTAATTGCGCTCCGCTTTCCATAGAAGATTTTAAGCGCCTGAAGGCGTCCGGCATAGGCACCTATCAGCTTTTTCAGGAGACTTACCACGACAGGACTTACAGGACGGTCCATCCGAAAGGCCCCAAGAGCGACCCGGACAACAGGATGGACGCGATAGACAGGGCCTTTCTCGCAGGTATCGATGACGTAGGCATAGGCGCCCTATACGGATTGTGCGACTACATATTCGAGACGCTGGCGCTTCTTATGCATGTGGAGCATCTTGAGAGGAGGTTCGGGGTCGGGCCGCATACGATATCAGTCCCCAGGATAGAGACGGCCAGCGGCGCGGAGTTTACGCGGCGTGTGCCGCACCGGCTTTCGGACGAGGAGTTCAAGAAAGTGGTCGCCGTGCTTCGCCTCTCAGTCCCTTATACAGGGATCATACTTTCAACCAGGGAAAGTCCGGAATTGAGGGATGAGCTCTTCGGTCTCGGCGTCTCACAGGTGAGCGCCGCTTCGAGGACTTCGCCGGGAGGATATTCACAGCCCGATGCCTGCGATGACGCGCAGTTCAGCCTGAACGATCACAGAAGCCTTGACGAAGTCATCGGCTCTATCATAAGCAAGGGGATGATGCCGAGTTTCTGTGCCGCCTGTTACCGCAGGGAGCGGACGGGCCAGGCGTTCATGAAACTGGCGAGGCCCGGGGCCATAAAGGACATGTGCGCTTTTAACGCTCTTATAACCTTAAAGGAATACCTGGACGATTTTGCTTCGGATAAAGTGAGAACGGCCGGTTACGCCCTTATAGAGAAAGAGGCCGGGCGGATAGATGCGGTCGGACGTCAGGCCCTTGGACGTTTTTTCGATGCTATCGACAATGGGGTGCGCGACGCGTATGTATGAGATGGCGAAGATACTGGATGTCCTGTCGGACGGCCGCTTGCCGTCGAGGGATGGGCTCGAAAGCGTATTAGCGCTGGACGACGGGCGGGAAGCGAGGCGCCTCTTTTCGATCGCCGATGATATCAGGAAGCGGCATGTCGGCGAGGGAACGCTTTTCCGCGGCATAGTCGAGTTTTCGTCTTTTTGCGGGAACACATGCCGCTACTGCGGCCTTAACAGGAGCAATAAAACCCTTAAGCGTTACCGGATGCCTAAAGCCGGGATATTGGAGGCGGTCCGTGATATATGTGACAGTGGTATCGGGACGGTCGTCCTGCAATCGGGCGAAGATGACGGCCTCGATCCTCTATGGCTTAAAGAAGTGATAGAAAGCATAAAGTCGGAGTCCGACATCGCCGTTACGCTGTGTGTCGGTGAAAAGACCAGGGACGAATACCGGCTATGGAGAGAGGCGGGCGCGGACAGGTACCTACTTAAGATCGAAACGTCGGACAGGGCGCTTTACGAATCGCTCCATCCCGGCATGAGCTACGATAACAGGCTGCGCTGCCTGGCGGACCTTAAGGAACTTGGATACGAGACCGGTTCCGGGATAATAGTAGGTCTCAAGGGCCAGACAGTGTCGTCGCTCGCCGAAGACATACTCTTCCTGGCTAAATGGGCTCTCGACATGATAGCGATAGGGCCGTTCATACCGCACGGCCGCACCGGGCTTTCCGGCGAGGCCGCGGGAGACGCCCTCATGACCCTTAAGGTAATAGCCCTGACGAGGCTCGTGACGAGGAAGCCCAATATACCCGCCACGACCGCGTTGGGGGAGGCGTGCGAAGACCTTAGGTTCGAAGCGCTTCGCTGCGGCGCGAACGTGATAATGCAAAATTTTACGCCTGAAAGATACAGCCTGTTGTACGACATATATCCTAAGAAAAGAAAGGAAGCGGTGAAAGCGCTGTGAAAACAACGCCAAAGGCATTAAGGCTGCATATAGGCATATTCGGCAGGACGAACGTGGGGAAGTCGAGTTTCCTGAACCTTGTGGCCGGTCAGGATGTCGCTATTACGTCGCCTGTGGCCGGCACTACGACCGACGTTGTCGAGAAGGTCATGGAGCTTCTGCCTATAGGGCCGGTCGTCTTTCTGGACACGGCGGGGCTTGACGATCTCTCTGCGCTGGGAGAGCTGCGCATCAGGAAGACGAAGAAGGTCTTCGACCGCTCCGATGTCATAATACTTATTACGGAGCCGGATACATGGACGGACTATGAAAAGGCTGTGATGGAAGAGACGCGCCGGCGCGCCATAGCGGTCATCGTCGCGGTCAATAAAGTCGATATCAAAGAGCCGTCGCCTTATTTTATCGAAGCCTTAAAAAAAGAGACTGAAAAGATATTGCTCTGCTCAAGCGCGGACCCTGCCATGAGGGACCGCTATGTAAATCCTCTCAAGAAACTGCTTATCGAGATATGCCCGGAAGACTTCCTGAAGCCGCCTCCGCTCGTCGGTGACCTGGTAGAAACGGCTGGCCTCGCCCTCTTTATCATACCGATAGACAAGGAGGCGCCGAAGGGAAGGCTCATATTGCCACAGTCCCAGGCCATACGCGATTGCCTCGATCACGGCGTGGCCGTGACGGTCGTTAGGGAGACGGAGTATGTTGCGGCGCTGGAAAAGCTCAAGGGTTATCCGGACATAGTTGCCTGCGATTCGCAGGTCGTTTCCAGGATGGTGAGGGAGACGCCTCCGCCCGTCCGTTGCACGACGTTTTCCATACTTTTTTCCAGGCACAGGGGGGACCTCCTCGATGCGGTCCGCGGCGTAAGGGCTGTAGACCGTTTAAAGCCGGGTGATAAGGTGCTGTTGGCCGAGGCGTGCAGCCACCACGCCATAGAGGACGATATAGGCCGCGTGAAGATACCGCGCTGGCTGGGCCGGCGCATAGGCGGCGCTGTCTCCATGGACGTCTGCTCAGGCAAGGATTATCCCGAGGACCTCAGATCTTACAAATTGGTAATACATTGCGGCGGCTGCATGATAAACCGCCGCGAGATGCTTACGCGCATACAGAAGGCAAGGGAGGCGCGCGTGCCTATGACCAATTACGGCGTCTGCATAGCGTATCTTGAGGGCGTTCTTGAGCGTGTGCTGTCGCCGTTCCCGGCCGCTTTAGGCTTGCTACGGCAGGGGGAGGAGGCGGCTGTTTATCATAGAGGTAGTGAAAAAGCTGTCGTATGTGATATAATAGGCGGGAAATGACAAAAATAAGGAGGAGTGCATGTTAAAAAAGGTATTGATCATAGACGATGATGCGGATCTGGTCGAGGCGATAACAACACTTCTGGACGCTAAGGGGTACGATGTGACTTCCGCGCGGGACGGCGAGGAGGGTTTCAAGAAGGCCAAGGCGGACTTACCCGACCTGATACTGCTGGACGTCATGATGACGCGCCAGGGCGAGGGGTTCGATGTAGCGGCGAAATTGCGGGGGGAGCCGGCCACGAAGGATATACCCATAGTCATGGTCACGGGCATAAGGAAGGAGATGAACCTTCCTTTCGGGTTCGAGCCGGACAAGGAGTGGTTGCCGGTAAACGCGGTATTGGAAAAACCGGTCAAGCCCGAGGTCCTATTGAAGGTAGTGGAAGAGAACATCAGGAAATAGCGCTTAAAAATGCCGAAAAAAGTCTTGCTGGTCGGGAACAAGAACGGCAGAAAGGATGTCGAAGAGGTCCTCGCGCAGATCGCGATGCCTTTCGAGATCTGCTTCGAGGTCGATGACCTCAAGGCCAGGATAGTCTCCGGGGATTTCGAGTGCGCGATATTCGACGACGACGCCTTCCCTTCCGACATGAGCGACATGCGCCTTGCTTTTCTCGAGGCCCTGAAGAAGGGGAAGAAGCGCTACATCTTTGTGACCTCCACGGAAGACTTTAGGAAGGTGGACGAGGCGAGCGCTATGGGGGCGTACGATTTCGTCCTGACGCCTCATAACTATCGCGAGTTCATCCTCCGCCTAAACGCCTCTCAGCACCGCAGGACGAGGATCACCTGCGTCGGCGGAGGCACGGGGCTCTTCAACATCCTGGCGAGCCTTAAGACGCTGCCCAATATCATGCTCACCTCCATCGTCGGGATGAGCGATGACGGCGGCTCATCCGGGCGCCTCCGGGCCTCGTTCGGCATACTGCCGCCCGGTGACGTGCGAAGGAGCCTGATCGCCCTTTCGAACGCGCCCGAGCTGATGAATCTCGTGATGCAGTACAGGTTCAGGGCCGGCGACGAGTCGCTCACCGGCCATAACTTCGGTAACCTCTTCCTGGCCGCGCTCTCTGACATCAAAGGTTCCATGAAAGAAGCGGTCCGGAGCATGGGCGACATCCTCAACATCCAGGGTATCGTGGCGCCGGTCACGGGTGAAAGCGTTACGCTGAACGCCAAGTTCGAGGACGGGACGGTCATAAAGGGGGAGAGCAAGATCGACATGTGCGTCGGGAGGCATCCGGACCTGCACATCTCCGAGTTCTGGCACGAACCCGCGGCCCGCTGCAGCATAGACGCCTACGCGGCCATCATCTTCGCCGACGCCGTTATAATAGGCCCGGGCGATCTATACACGAGCGTCATAACAAATTTCCTTTTCAAGCACTTCCCGGAAGCCATTGCCAAGACCGCCGCAAAGAAGATCTATATCTGCAATCTCATGACAAAGCAGGGCGAGACGGCCAGCTTCTCCGCTTATGACCATATCCGCGAGATCATAAAATACCTGGGCGGCGACTATCTAAGCTATGTCATCATCTCGAATACGATCCTTTCCCATACGGCGCTCAAGGCCTACGCGGCCAAGGGGCAGCATCCCGTCGAGGCGGGGAACATCAACAGGATAGAAAGCCTGACGAAGGCCGAGATCATAGTCACAGATGTCGGCCACGAGACGGACCTCGTGCGCCACGACAGCGAAAAAGTAAAAGACGTGATAGCGGAGCTTGTCGGTGAGAGCGTATAAACCGCAATATCTTGCCATAGCGGCCGTCATCCTGATATGCCTTTCAGGTCTCCTGGTATATTCCAACACCTTCCATGCCACGTTCCATTTCGATGACGAGGAATCGATCATCAGGAACGTGGCCATACGCCATCTTTTCGACCTGAAGGCTGTCTGGGATTTCTGGCCCACGCGTTTTGTCACCTATATATCGTTCGCCCTGAACTACAGGCTCGGCCAGCTCGACGTCTTCGGCTATCACGTCTTCAATCTCATTATCCACCTAGGCGCCGCCCTGTTTGCCTGGTGGCTGGCGCTCCTGACTTTTTCTACACCGGCGCTGAAAGACGATAAGATAA
>JAFGJL010000062.1 GCA_016929115.1 Candidatus Omnitrophota bacterium
ATGCCAAAGCGGATAAGCTCGTCGCGATAAGCCGCGATGAGCGCCAGGGCAGTAAGCGCCGCCGAGCCTATGGCAAAGCCCTTGCCTGTGGCGGCCGTGGTATTGCCGAGCGAATCCAGGGCATCCGTCCTCTGCCTCACCTCTTTCGGCTGGTGGGTCATCTCCGCGTTGCCGCCCGCATTGTCGGCGACCGGCCCGTAGGCATCGGTCGCGAGCGTTATGCCGAGCGTGGACAGCATGCCGACAGCCGCTATCGCCACGCCGTAAAGGCCCATGTTCGGGTCGGCCGCGCCGCCTGCCAGATAGTAGCTGCTCAGGATGGCGACCACCACCACAAGGACCGGCACCGCGGTCGATAGCATGCCTACCGAAATACCCTCTATTATGACCGTAGCCGGCCCCGTAAGGGCCGCGTGTGCTACGAGGCGCGTCGGTTTATAGCTGCTCGAGGTGAAGAACTCGGTCGATAGCCCTATCAACACCCCGGCGACAAGCCCGGAGAGGACGGAAAAATAGACGCCTATATGCTGCATGCCAAGGCTCGCCTTTACGACGAAGAACGACGTGATGGCGACGAGGATGGAGCTTGAGAAGACCCCGCGCCTGAGGGCGGCAAGGAGCGTGGCCTGTTCGGCCTTCTCTTCGGTCTTGACGAAGAACGTCCCGATAACGGACGCCAGGACGCCGACAGCCGCCATGACCATCGGGATGGTGATCGACTGCAGGCTCATGCCGAGGCTGCCGAACGCTGCGACACCGAGAACCATCGTCGCGACGATAGAGCCGACGTAGGACTCATAGAGGTCAGCGCCCATGCCAGCCACGTCGCCGACGTTATCGCCGACGTTATCGGCGATAACGGCAGGGTTGCGCGGGTCGTCTTCCGGGATCCCTGCCTCTATCTTGCCCACCAGGTCGGCGCCGACATCGGCCGCCTTGGTAAAGATGCCGCCGCCGACCCTGGCGAAGAGCGCCTGGGAGCTTGCCCCCATGCCGAAACATAGCATCGTGGAGGTTATAATGCCCAGTTTATCCATGCCTGCGGGCACCGGATTTACCGAATAATACCAGTCCAGGAGGAAGTACCATACGGAAAGGTCAAGGAGGCCGAGCCCTACTACGGTGAGGCCCATGACCGCCCCCGATGAGAACGCGACCTGGAGGCCGGAATTAAGGCTCTGTCTGGCGGCGTTCGCGGTGCGCGCGCTCGACCGCGTAGCGATAGACATGCCGATAAAGCCGGACAACCCGGAAAAGAAACCGCCGGTCAGGAACGCGAACGGCACGAACATCGAAAGGTGCCCCATCTTCGCAAGCACCACCAGGATGGCGAACATAACGGCAAAGAAGATAGCGACGCCTGAATACTGGCGTTTCAGATAAGCGTACGCGCCCTCCCTGACCGCCTCGGCCACCGCCACCATCTCGGGCGTGCCTTCGTCCCGCCTCATGATCTTGAAAGCAAGGTAGCCTGCGAAGGCAAGCGCCAGGATCGATCCTGCCGGAGCCAACAACAAAAATCCTTGACCCATCTGTTACCACTCCTTTCCTTTGCCCGTCAGTTTCTATTCGCTTGAAAAAGTCTGTCTTCTCTCGGACCCGACCGAGATGAGGACTATCTTGGTGCCAAGTATTTTTTGCATCCTTTTCAGGTACCGCTTGGCGTTCTTGGGGAGCTTCATGTACGAGGTGATGCACGTCGTGTCCGCCTTCCATCCCGGCAATTGCTCGTAGACCGGCTCGCAGCCGTTCAGGACCTTCACGTCCGCGGGGAAATCCTTGTATATCCTGCCGTTATACCTGTAAGCGGTGCAGACCTTGATCGAGTCGAGGTCGTCGAGCACGTCGAGCTTCGTCACGACGAGCTCGTCCAGGCCGTTTATCTTCACCGAGTGCCTGACGACCACGCTGTCGAACCAGCCGCACCGCCTCGGCCTGCCGGTCGTAGCGCCGAACTCGCCGCCCTTGTGGCGTATCGTATCCATGAGGTCGTCCGAGAACTCCGTTGGGAACGGCCCTTCCCCGACCCTCGTCGTGTAGGCCTTTACGACGCCTATCACCTTGTCTATCCTGTTGGGGCCCACGCCTGTCCCGGTCGCGGCGCCTCCTGATGTCGCGTTTGACGATGTCACGAACGGGTAAGTCCCGTGGTCCACGTCGAGCAGGGTCCCTTGCGCGCCCTCGAAGAGCAGGCTTTTCTTGCGCTTGAGCGCGTCATGGAGGAGGACCGTGGTATCGCAGACGTATTTCCGCATCTTCTCGCCGTAGTCGAGGTATTCACGGTAGAGCTTCTCTATATCGAAGGCGTCGGCATTGTAGATCTTCGTCAGGATGGCGTTCTTGTCCTCGAGGTTGTTCTCTAGCTTTTCGCGCAGGATGTCTTTGTCGAGGAGATCGACCACCCTTATACCGAGCCGCGCAACCTTGTCGGCGTAGCAGGGGCCTATCCCCTTCTTGGTCGTCCCTATCTTTTTCTTCTTCTGTTCCTTAAGCTCGTCGAGGACCTTGTGATAGGGGAAGATGACGTGGGCCGTCTCGCTCAGAAAGAGCCTGCCGTCCACCTCGATGCCTTTCGAGCCAAGCATCTCGATCTCATCCAGGAGCGCCCTGGGGTCGACGACGACGCCGTTGCCGATGACGCATTTTTTGCCCTTGTGGAGGATGCCCGAGGGTATGAGGTGAAGGACGAACTTGTCAGGGCCGATCACGACCGTGTGGCCGGCATTATTGCCGCCCTGGTAGCGAACTATGTAGTCCGTGCGCTCGGCGAGTATGTCGATGACCTTGCCCTTGCCCTCGTCACCCCACTGAGCTCCTATTATGACTGTATTTGGCATCTCTTTTTTCCTTTTATCTGCGCGTTTGTTCGGGCGGCTGCGGGGGTATCCTCGGAGGGCTTGGCGGGACCCTGGGCGGCTGCGGCGGGGGCTGCGGAGGCGGCGTTGTCGCTCTTCTCAGGTTCTCGATCTGCCGTATAGTTTCCAACTGGTCCTGGATGCGTTCTGTCCTTATCTTTGTCGCCGTCTGGTGAACGCGCGCCCATATCTTCTCCAAGAGCCCCTTTTCAAGGTCTTCCAGCGGGGCGCTTCCGTAGGTATAGAATTCCTTTCCTGACGGGTCCCGCGTCTTCTTGAGTTCCGGGACGTAATCGAGGACCTCATCCTCCGAATCGAGCGTCTCCATGATGTCCTCGATAAGCTCGCCCTTCGTCATCTGCGTAACGCGCCTTCTTGCGGCCTCTACCTGGCGGGCCGCCTTTTCGCCCGCCACTTCGGCGACCTGCGGAGCAGGCGGTATCTTTAACGGTTCCGGGACGGCCTTTGCCGGGACCTCCTTGACCGATTCCGCCTTGGGCGGGAACCACCTGTGCCATAACCGCTTGAAGAAACCCTCGTTCTCTGCGGCAAAAAGAGACGACGCCAATAGCGCCGTAATACAAGTTGCCAATAAAATGCTCTTTATCTTTTTCACTTCATGTTCCCTTGCAGTATTAATGGGGACAGATACCTATTTTTAAGCGTAATCAAAAATAAAAATAGTATCTGTCCCTAATTATTTACGGAGCCATCGTGAATATCTTCTTCGCGATATCCGGATACTTCGCCACAAAACGCAGCTCGTCTTCGGTAAGGGGCTGCTGGGTGTGGACGTTCGCGTATCTTACAAGCTCGAGTATCCTGGCCGCTTCCTTGTCGTTCTTGAACTTTATCTCGAGCCTCTCGTAGACGTTCCTGAAACCCCTGATGCCGGAGTATTCCCCGGCGATGATCTGCCGGCCCGTCTCTATCAGTTCCGGCTCGCCCCTACCGAGCTCTTCGTAATCGTATAGCTCATAGTTGCGCCTGTCCTTCAGGGCGCCGTCGGCGTGTATGCCGGACGAGTGGGAGAAGGCGTTCGCGCCGACGCCGGGCTGCGTTATCGGGATCGGAACGCCGAACGCGTAAGAGGCGTACTTCGCTATCCTCCACGCCATCGAGAGCTTGATGCGCTCGTCGAGGACGTATCTGCCCTGCATGCCGCTGGAGTGCTTGATGGCGAGGATGACGCTCACGAGGTCGGCATTGCCTGCGCGCTCTCCGATGCCGTTGACCGTCGTGTTGATGTAGGCGTCAACGCCCGCGTCGATGGCGGCCTTCGCCCCCGCGACAGAACAGGCGACGACCATGCCGAGGTCGTTGTGGCAGTGCAACTCTATCGGTATCCTCACTTCCTGAGCAAGGACCTTGATCCGGTCATAGATAGTGAACGGGTCGTCGTATCCGAGCGTATCGCAGTAGCGGATGCGGTCCGCGCCCGCCTTCCTGGCCGCGCGCGCGAACTTGATAAGGTAGTCAAGGTGCGTCCTGGAGGCGTCCTCGGCGTTGACGCCGAGCGTCTTTATGCCGTGCTTGCGCGCCGCGTGGACGGCTTCGACCATCTCGGCGATGACCTGCTCCTTTGAAAACTTGCCCATGAACTTGTTGCGTATCATCTGTTCGGACGTGGAGATGGAGAGGTTCAGGTTCTCGACCCTCGTCATCTTGACGGCCTTTTCGACGTCTTCCTTTATGGCCCTGATCCAGCCGCTTAGGACGATCGGTTTTAACACGCCTCTGGCGGCCAGCTCGCAGTTGGCGTTGATGTAATTCGTCTCGTGGCGCGTAACCGGGAAGCCGAATTCCGATTGGGCCACACCCATATCGTTAAGATACATGTTTATCATAGTCTTCTGGAGCTTAGCAAGCCCCAGGCGCGACGTCTGCACCCCGTCCCTGTTCGTAACGTCGAGGATATATATCGTGTTCTGTTTTTTAGCCATGGTTTTCATTCCTTTACATGAGCACAGGTAAATTATGAATTATCAATTATGAATTATGAATGGGTGTGTCGCTTCGCGACCTTTATATCAAGGCCCGAAGGGCACCTAAATTCATCATTCATCACTCATAATTCATAACTAAATTATAATTTGACCAATTTTACTTCTTCTATGTTCTCCGCGTTCCTGATCTTCTCCAGGACGTCCTTCGGGACATCGCTGTCGATATTAAGCACCGTGCAGGCCTTGCCGCCCTTCGCGGCGCGGCCGAACGACATGCCGGCGATGTTTACCTTGCTCTCGCCCAGGATCGTGCCTATCTGCCCTATGATGCCCGGCACGTCCTTGTTGTAGATGACAAGCATGTACCCTTGAGGAACAACATCTATATAGTACTCGCCTATCTTCACTATCCTAGGGTCGACCTTGGTAAAGAGCGTGCCGCTTATCGAGCTCTTACCCTTATCGGTCTCTATCTGCACCCATATGAGGCTCGCGAAATCCTGTATCTCGCCCGTCCTCTCCTCCAGGATGCCGATACCGCGCTCCTTGGCGATGACGCGGGCGTTTACGTAATTCACCGTCTCCTGCAGTATCGGCGTGAGTATGCCCTTTATGATGGAGACGGTGAACGTCGAAAGATCGTAGCGCAGGATGTCGCCGATATAGCGTATCTTCACGCGCTTTATATGGCCTTCGGCGAGCTGAGCGTGCATCGAGCCGATCTTCTCCGCCAGTTTCAGGTACGGGTCTATGGCGCGCAGGATCTCCGGGTCGACGCACGGCATGTTGACGGCGTTGCGGATGCCGCAGTTCAGGAGCGCGTCGCGGACCGTATTGGCGACGTCGATGGCGACGTTGACCTGCGCCTCTTCGGTAGACGCGCCGAGGTGCGGGGCTAGGACCATCTTCTCCACTTTACGCAGCTTCGAATCGGCCGGCGGCGGTTCCTTCTCGTAGACATCGAGCGCGGCGCCGGCGACCTTGCCGGACTCTATTGCGCGCACGAGCGCCTCTTCGTCGATGATGCCGCCGCGCGCGCAGTTCACGAGGCGCACGCCCTTCTTCATGATCTCGAACTGCTTATCGGATATCATGTGCTTCGTCTCGTCGGTCATCGGCGTGTGGACCGTGATGTAATCGGAGCCCTTGAGCAGAGTCTCGAGGTCCGTCGATTCGATGCCGAGCTCCTTTGCCTTCTCGACGGAAAGGTACGGGTCGAACGCGAGGACCTTCATTTCGAAGGAGATGGCGCGCTTGGCGACCTCGCTTCCGATGCGGCCCAGCCCGACTATGCCGAGCGTCTTGCCGTAAAGCTCGACGCCCATGAACTTCTTGCGCTCCCACTCGCCGCGCCTCATCGAGGCGTCGCCGGCGGCGATGTTCCTCGAAAGCGCGAGTATGAGGGCGAACGTCTGCTCCGCCGTCGATATCGTGTTGCCGGCCGGCGTGTTGACGAC
The DNA here is from genome assembly GCA_016929115.1 of Candidatus Omnitrophota bacterium. Classification (GTDB taxonomy): domain Bacteria; phylum Omnitrophota; class Gorgyraeia; order 2-01-FULL-45-10; family 2-01-FULL-45-10; genus JAFGJL01. Next base: position 6,259 of record JAFGJL010000062.1, read on the forward strand.
GATGACGCCCTTCTTCGAGGCCGCTTCCACGTCAACGTTATCGAGCCCGACGCCTGCCCGGCCGATTATCTTCAGCTTATCCGCCGCCGCGATGACGTCTTTCGTCACCTTGGTAGCGCTGCGGACAAGGAGCGCGTCGTAATCCTTGATGACCTTCTTCAGGTCATCCGGCGTGAGCTTGGTGTTGACGTCTACGCTGAACTCCTTCTCCCTCTGCAGTATCTCGACCGCTTCCTTCGAAAGCGAATCGCTTATCAGTACCTTGAATGGCATGCGTTTTCTCCTGTTATGGGGCTTACTTGCCCGCCAATACCTTCTGCGCCGCGGCCACGCCCGCGCCGGCGGTGAACTTATGGCCGATCTTCGCGAGCGCCTGCTCGAGCGCCTTTATCGCCTCGCCCATGTGCTCCTCGTCGATGCCGCCCATGTGCGCTATCCTGAATATCTTGCCCTTCAGGTCGCCCTGCCCGCCGGCGAACGTAACGCCCAGCTCGCTCTTGCATATCTTTATGATGTCGTCGGCGTTGATCCCTGCCGGCGCGTTGATGCCTGTGACCGCATCCGACGGCGACTTCGAATAAACCGAGAGGCCGAGCGCCATTGCCGCTTCGCGCGCAGCGCGCCCGAGCTTCCTATGGTCGGCTATGACATTATCGACTCCCTTGTTATTTATCACCTCGACCGCTTTTTTCAAGCCTATCACGAGCGTTATCGCGGATGTGAACGGCGTGTCGGTGTCCATATAGGACTTCTTATATTTCTTGAAGCTGAAATAGAACTTCGGCAGCTTCGACGCCTCTGCCGCCTTCATCGCCCTCTCGCTGACCGTGCAGAACGCCAGGCCGGGCGGCAGCATCAGGCCCTTTTGGGAGCCGCAGACCGCGACATCGACGCCCCAGGCGTCGTTCTGGAATTCGTCCGCGCCGAGGCCGGAGATGACGTCGACCACGAGCAGGATGTCCGTGCCCTTCAGGATCTGGCCGATCGCCTTTATGTCCGTCACAGTCGCGGTGGAAGTCTCGCAGAGCGTCGCATACAGGGCCTTCGCGTCGGGGTTCTTCTTGACGGTATCCGCCACGACCTCGGTCTTTACGGCCGTGCCCCACTCGACATCTATGGGCACGACGTTCAGGCCGTAGGCCTTGCCTATCTCGCCGAACCTCTCGCCGAACTTGCCGCCCCGTATCACGATGATCTTGTCGCCGGGAGAGCAGAGGTTGACGACGGACGCTTCCATCGCGCCCGTGCCGCTCGATGTGAATGTTAAGACATCGCCGCTTGTCTTGAAGAGCTTCTTGAGGCCTTCGGTCGCATCCTTGAATATCGCCTGGTACTCCTTAGTCCTGTGGTGGATGATGGGCTTGGCCATCTCTTCCCTGATGTCTTGCGGGACCGGCGTCGGGCCGGGCGTCATGAGGTACTTTTTGTTCATTGATATCTCCTTTTTTTAGCGTATAGCGTTTAGCGGATAGCGTATAGGTTGAATTTTGTCTTTTCTATAAGCTGAACGCTATCCGCTATACGCTATAACTTACGTTTTCTTCTTCTCTATATTCTCTATCACTTCATCTACAAGGCCGTACTGCTTGGCTTCCTCGGCCGACATGAAGTAGTCCCTGTCCGTATCGTGCTTTATCTTATCCAGCGGCTGGCCGGTATGCTTGACCAGTATATCTTCGATCTTGGACCGCAGCCTTATTATCTCCTCCGCCTGTATCTTTATGTCCGAAGCGGCGCCTTCCACCCCTCCCCATGGCTGGTGTATCATTATCCTCGAGTGCGGCAGCGCGTAGCGCTTTCCCTTGGCCCCCGCCGTCAGGAGCAGCGCCCCCATGCTCGACGCCTGCCCCACGCAATAGGTATTGACGGCCGGCTTCACGAACTGCATCGTGTCGTAGATGGCGAGGCCGGCTGTCACCGATCCCCCGGGCGTGTTTACATAGATGTCTATATCCTTCGACGCGTCCTCCATCTGCAGGAAGAGGAGCTGCGCTATGATGAGGTTAGAGACGATGTCGTCTATCGGCGTGCCTATGAAGATTATCCTGTCCTTCAAAAGGCGCGAATAGATGTCATACGCCCTCTCCGCCCTGCCGGTCGTCTCTATTACCATCGGAACGAGTATGCTCATATCATCCTCCGGTTTATGGACTGCGACTATTCCTTCTCCGTGACCTTGGCATTATCGAGAAGGAAACGTATCGTCTTCTCTTCCCTCAATTTCTCCTTGAGGTCGTCGATAAGCCCTTCCTTCTCGTAATATTCCTTTATCTTTGCTTCCTCCTGGCCCGTCTGCACCGCCGCCTGCCTGTAGACTTCCTCCACATCCTTGTCGGCCGCGTCGATCTTCTCGGCTGAGGCTATGAGGTCCAGCACGAAAAGTAGCCGCACCCTGCGGAGGGCGTCGGCCTTGAACTTGTCCTCGAACTCCTTCTGCTTCTTCTCCAGCTCCTCGCGCGGGAAGCCCTTCTCCTCCAGACGCTTTTTCGCGTCTTCTACCATGAAGTCGAGCTGGCGCTTCACCATGCCCGAAGGCACGGCAAAATCATACGCATCGGCCAGCTTCATAAGGAGCTGGTTCTCCGCTTCGGCCTCAACGGCGGCCCTGGTCCGGCGCTCGAGCTCCTCGCGGACCTCCTTCTTCAGGCCCTCAAGGCTCTCCTTGTGCAGGTCCTTGGCGAACTCGTCGTCGAGAGCGGCCATCTGCCGCAGCTTTATCTCCTTGACCTTGATGTGGTAGCGGACGGTCTTTCCGGCGACCTTCTTGTCGGGGTAGCGTTCCGGCAGTGTAACGTCGATATCGCGCTCCTCGCCCTTGCCCATCCCCGCCATCTTCGCATGCAGGTCGGCAAGGAGGGAGTCTTTATCCATGAACATCCAGAGGTTGTCGCGCTTCTTGTGTATGGGGTTCCCGTCGATGGTGCATTCGAGGTCGACGACCGCGTAGTCATCGTACTGCAGGGGCCGGTCCTCGACCGATATGTACTTCGCGTTCAGCTGGCGGAGGTTCTCGAGAGCGGTGTCGATATCGGCGTCCTTGACCTCCGCTTTCTTCTTTTCGACCTTTATGCCCTTGTAGTCCTTGAGTTTGACCTCCGGCCGTGTCTCGACCTTGGCCTTGAAGGAGAGCGGTTTCCCGATGTCAAAGACCACGTCGCTTATCTCGGGGTAGCCGACGGGGTGTATCCCGTGCTCGGTAAGGGCGTCATGGTACGCGTCCGGTATGAGGCGTTTGAGGACCTCTTCGCGGGCCTGCTCCCCGTACTGCTTTTTGACGAGGTCAAGCGGGGCCTTGCCCACCCTGAAGCCGGCTATATTGGCGTATTTTGATATCTCGGCGTAGACGTCCGCGAACGCCTTCTCCAGGCTCTCAAGTGAGACCTCTATCTCAAAAAGTTTTATACACTCTTCAAGCGACTTGCATTTTGATCTGGATTTCACACTGCCCCCGTTTTATAAAATGCGTATTATAACATAAAAAGGACTACATTGTAAATTTTTCGCCCAGGTACAGCTCGCGCGCCTTCGGGTCCGATATGAGATCGTCCTTCGTCCCCGATATGAGGACCTTGCCGTCGGCCATGAGATACGAACGGTCGGTGATGGTGAGCGTCTCGCGCACGTTGTGGTCGGTGAGGAGCACGCCTAGCCCCTTCGCCTTCAGCTCGAGGATGATCTCCTGGCACTCGGCGACCGCTATGGGGTCGATGCCGCTGAAAGGCTCGTCCAGCAGTATGAAGAGCGGGTTGGTGACGAGCGCGCGCGTTATCTCCACGCGCCGCTTCTCGCCGCCGGAAAGCGTGTAGGCCATGTTCTTCCTCAGGTGCGCTATCTTGAGCTCGTCCAGAAGTTCGTCGCAGCGGCGCTTGCGCTCGCGCGGCGAGAATGAGAGCGTCTCGAGAACGGCCATGATGTTCTCCTGGACGGTCAGCTTCCGGAAGATGGACGGCTCCTGCGATAGGTACCCTATGCCGCACCTGGCGCGCATGTGCATGGGCATCCGCGTGATATCCTGGCGGTCGAAGATTATCCTGCCCTGGTCCGGCGGCACGATGCCTGTGATCATATAGAAAGTCGTCGTCTTGCCGGCGCCGTTAGGGCCGAGCAGGCCGACGATCTCGCTGCGCTTGACGTTTATCTCGACGCCGTCGACGACCCGCCGCGCGCCGTATTCCTTTACCAGACCTGTCGTCTCTAGTAGATGCATGTCATTTCCCCATTAACGCGCTCCCGAGCCCGCCTTCGCCCTCCTGGCTTATGACGATCTTCGGGTTGCCGGTCAGGACCACCTTCTTGTCCGCCTCGACATAGGTGGCCTTTTCGCTGTAGGTTATGTTCTGGCCGCGGACGATCTTCACGTGGCCCTCGGCGAGGATGTCGTTCAGCTTCTTCGACTTCGCGTCGAGGTTGACCGTGATCTTATCCGCCTCGATGACTCCGTCCTCGCTCACCACATGCACGTTCTTCTCGAAATACGCGAGATTGTGCACATAATCGAACTGTACCTCCCCGTCGCAGGTGATGGTGATGGTGCTCTCCTTCTTTTTCTTCTTGTCGCCCGCGGCGTCCGAGACCTGGCCGGAGATATCGAAGAACCCACCGCTCGGATTCGCCCCGCCCTTGTTCTCTATGGTGGCCTTCACGTTCTTCGCGAGGCGGACGTTGTTCTTCGCCTTGTCGTAGACGCCGGCGTCGGCGGTGATGGTCGCCTTCGCCTCCTCGCCGTAAGCCTTGGCCACGATATTGTCGAGCTTCACCTCGTTCTCGGAGACTGACTGGGCCGATTCGCCGTTGACCTCCCACTGCTTCTCGCCCCTGTCGTTCAGCCCTTCGAGATTGAACGAGAGGACCTTCTGGTCCATGGCGTTGTCCGCCTCGGGCGCGGCAGGCGCCGCAGGAGCCGGTTCGGCCTGTTTCTCCTTCACCGCCCGGACCCTGGCCTTCTTCGCGTTCGAGAGAGCGAACATGCCGACGAGGAGGAATACAGCCGCGAATATTATGATATAGAGTTTTCTAGAGTTCATGGGGTTTCGTCTTCCATCTGCGGTGCATCCAGACCCACTGGTCCGGATATTTGCGTATGTAGCCCTCGATAATGTCAGACCACTTCTGGGTATTTGTCACGAGGTCCTGCTCCTTGTTGCCGGTATCGACAAGTTCCACCGGCCTCTCTACCCTTAAGACATGCCGGCCGCCTTCTCTCACCATGAGCGCCGGTATGAGCGACGCTCCCGTCACCCTGGCAAGCACGACCGGGCCGGCCGGCGTGTAGGCCGGATGGCCGAAAAAGTTGACAAAGACGCCTTCGACCGAATCGACATCCTGGTCTGCTACTATGCCGACTATCTGGTTGTCCTTAAGGGCCTTAAGGGCCTTGCGCGGAGACTCGTCGCGATAAATGACATTGACGTCGTGCAGCCGCCTCAATCTGTTCAGCCAAGCGTCGTACTTATCGAAATATATCCTGCGGCCTATGACGCAGCCGCGGTACTCCTTCTCCCTGAGCGTGAGCCCCACAAGCTCCCAGTTGCCGAAATGGGCCGTCAGTATGATAATGCCCTTGCCGCGCTTGACGGCCTCGTCGAGGATGGCGGGATCGCTTATGGTCACCCATTTATCAAGATTTCCCTTGGTTATCTTCGGGAAATTGACGAGCTCCGCGGCGTTCATGGCCAGGTTCTCGAAGACCCGCCTGGCTATGGCCTCGATCTCTTCGTCCGTCTTTTCGCCGCCGAAAGCTGTCTTCAGGTTCTCTATGGTAAGGCGGCGGTATTTCTTAAGGATGCGGAACGCTATCCTGCCCAGGAAAGAGGCCAAATATACGCTTAAGCGCACCGGAAGGAGGTAGATAAGGAAGGCGGCTGCCCTCCCGAGATAATAAAGTATGTACCTCCTCAGCTTGAATTTCGCCATGTCGGATTATGCGAATATTATATTATAAATCGGGGTTTTATGGTAATAAAAAATATGGATTGAATATATACTAGGGGGAAGGAATTGTCAAGGACTCTTACGCCGCTTCGAGAGCGCGCTTCTGCGCCTCGAAAAACTCGCGGACCTGGTTCCAGTCGACCGCTTTCGCGTACGGCAGGTTCCAGCAATGCTGAGTGATGTAGGTCTGGAGGAATTTCTCTATGAGCGAGGCGGCGTCCTCGCCGCTGCCTATGCCGGCGGCTATCGAGGATATGCCCGGCACAAGTTCCAGGATTCGCGCCTGGATGCGCGATGCGTCATCTTCGGACCGCGTGATCTCTTTTAAGACAAGCGCCATCCGTTCGGTTATCTGGCGCACCTCTTCGTCCCCGGCCATCTCCATGACATCCTTGTTCTTGCGGCCCAGGAACCATATCTGCTCGATAAGGGAGGCGTATAACTGCGAATACGCGGCATACCCGCACACAGGCGCCGCCATCAGGACCGACCCGTCCGGCTCTG
>JAFGJL010000063.1 GCA_016929115.1 Candidatus Omnitrophota bacterium
ATGATAATTGGGGACAGATACCTATTTTTTTGGTCGTCCGCGTAATCGTGGAACTAATCGCCTGCCACATAATGCTTCAAGCTTTTGTATGAAAGAGATATTTCCAAGAGGGCACCCTTTTAGCGTATACTCTCTTATTAATTTAATGTCATCTTGATTTTCTGATCCTGTAAGATATTCCTTCCAGTCGTCAATATCTAAGTATTGAAATATATTATTTAAAGATAACATGTCATCCTTCCTGTGGCAATGAGCCAGGGCACTTGACCATGGCCAGTTCTCAGCGCTGCTTACCAATTTTCCCCTGACCGGATTATTTTCCACATATCTTATAGCCGCAGAAAAATGACTTTCATCCAACGGGCATGAATAAAATCTCCCTTGCCATAAATGTCCGCTCATGTTGTATTTTTCGTTGAAATATTGCGCATATTTCATGTGACATACTTGAAATGTTCTTGCCATGGAATTTTGTTTTTGAGGGATAGTAATAAGGTGCACGTGGTTTGGCATCAGACAATAAGCCAATATTGAGAGTCTGTATTCCGTGGAATATTTGGTTAGTAGCCGTATATACGTGGAATAATCAGATTCCTCGTTAAAGACTACCTGCTTGCAATTACCTCTTTGGGTTATGTGGTAAGGATATCCTATGGCTATGATTCGAGCTATGCGTGGCATATTATTATTGGGGACAGATACCTATTTTTCTGCGTTTTTCAAAATTACAAAATAGGTATCTGTCCCTATTTTTCTACCCCCAGAGATTCCTGTCCAGGCTGCGGTATCCGATCGCCTCAGAGATGTGATGCGCCTCGATGATATCTTTGCCGTCAAGGTCCGCTATGGTCCGCGATACCCTTAATATCTTGTCGTAAGCCCGCGCCGATATGCCGAGCTCCAATATCGCCAGCTTCAGAAGCTCCTCGCTTTCCTTGTCCAGGACGCAGTATTTTTCCAGTTCCTTCGACTCCAGGTGCGCGTTGAAATAGACGCCATCGGTCCTATAACGCTCCTTCTGGCGGAGCTGCGCGTTATCGACGCGCTTTCTGATATCGGCCGAGGGTTCGCCGCGCCTCTTTTCCGTCAGGTGCTCGAAATCCAGCCGCGGCACTTCAAGGTGGATGTCGATCCTGTCGAGAAGGGGACCGGAGACTTTCGAAAGGTAGTGCTGTATCTGCGTGGGCGTGCAGTGGCATGCGCGTTTCGGGTCCGTGAAGTAGCCGCACGGGCAAGGGTTCATCGCCGCTACGAGCATGAATTTTGCCGGATAGGTGAGGGTATTGGCGACACGCGAAATAGTAACGGAATTCTCTTCCATGGGCTGTCGCAGGACGTCCAGCACATCGCGCCTGAACTCCGGCAGCTCGTCAAGAAAGAGAACGCCGTTATGCGCGAGGCTTATTTCGCCCGGCATCGGGTTCGTGCCTCCGCCGACCAGGGCCGCGTATGAGACCGTATGGTGAGGCGAGCGGAACGGCCGCGTCGTGACCAGGCCCTTGTTCGGGCCGAGAAGCCCGGCCACGCTGTGTATCTTCGACGTCTCGAGGCTTTCTTCCAGGGTAAGTTCCGAAAGGACCGTCGAAAGCCGCTTGGCAAGCATGCTTTTGCCTGAACCAGGCGGGCCTATCAATAGGACGTTGTGTCCGCCTGCGGCAGCCACTTCCAGGCCGCGTTTCACGTGCTCTTGCCCCTTGACGTCACTGAAGTCGAACCTGTGTTTGGTGTTCCGCTTGAAGATGTGCTCAAGATTCGATCCCTGCGGCTTTATATCGGTCTTTTTATTTATGAAATCGATGACCTCTTTGAGTGTTTCCGCGGGGTAGACATTTACGTCCTGCGCGACGGCCGCTTCCTTCGCGTTCTCCTTCGGAAGTATAAAATGGGCCTTACCCATCTTTTTCATACCCAGCGCCATGGGAAGCGCCCCGCGCACAGGCTTCAGTTTCCCGTCAAGCGACAATTCACCGCAGAATATATGATCGAATAGGGAAGAGTGGTCGATGATACCTTCGACGGCCAGTACCGAGAGCGCGATCGGCAGGTCGAACGCAGCGCCCTCCTTTTTGAGGCTTGCCGGCGCGAGGTTGAGGGTGATCTTCTTGGAAGGGAAGCAAAAGTCCGAATTTTTTATCGCAGCCTTTATCCTGTCGCGCGATTCCCTTATCGCGGTATCCGGCAGCCCCACAATATGGAAGTTCGGCAGCCCGCCTCCGACATCGGTCTCGACGACTATCTCATGGGCGTCTATGCCGATGACGCAGCTTGAATAGATCTTTGCTATCATGTGTATCCTCCGTAATCTCCTTCTATCGCATTCTCGAACAGCTCTATATCCTTTACGCTCAGGTCCGGAGCCAGCCGCACCGATACCACATCGATGCGCCAGTCGGTCCCGTAGAGGTCATGTTTCACCAGCCAGAACAGGGCGTTCTGGATTATCTTCTGCGCCTTTCTGCCCGTCACCGAAAGATAGGGAGGGCCGAAAGAAGAGGTCGTGCGTGTTTTTACCTCTACGAAGACAGTGCACGTTTTACAGCGCGCTACGATATCCAACTCGCCGAACGGTGTGCATACGTTCGTTGCGATGATCTCGTACCCATGCTTCTTCAGAAATGTAAAAGCGACGCTTTCACCAGCATTACCTATTGCTATCTTCTCCCGGCCCATTTATCCTATCCTCCGTACGCTTCCAGGACGAGCTTCTCTATCTCGTCCTTGACCTCCCGATTTAGAGGGATGACGGTGTTGTACCACTTTCCGTCACGGCCCTGCTCTCTGGGCATGCTCACGAAAAGGCCCTTCTCTCCCTCGACCACCCTAAGCCCTTTTATTACGAAGCTTTTGAGCACCGAAAGGTCGCAGAAAGCCTTTGTCGCGCCGTTACCATCAAGCTTGTGTATCTTCGATACCTCAAGCTGTAATGTATCAGTGACCATTTGTTTCACCTCCTCTCGCTCGAGTTTTTGTTAAGAGATTTAAATTGCGATTTGCAATTTTTAAGCCCTCATATATAAAGACGGAAAAAACGCCCAAATTGTTGCAAAAAAAATGAAAAAAAATTTTTCGGGCTCGCCAAGCTGGGGCCTTTTGGGTACTGCCTTCGTCGGGTCCTGCCGCGGGGTCGCCTTTCGGTGCTCCGCGGCCTTGTGGGAGTCAAGATAGTTTTCAGGGGTGAGCCCCCATCCCCACTGCGGCCGCGTCCGCTCCTCAAGGCTAGACCCCGCGTCACCCATAC
>JAFGJL010000064.1 GCA_016929115.1 Candidatus Omnitrophota bacterium
CCGTCCGGCTCTGTGACGAGCTCCGTCTTTATGAACCGCGCCAGATCCTTTTCGTGCCCGTCATCGGCCACGCGCCTGTCGATATATACGAACGTGTTCGCGATGCCGACGTTCTTCGCCTTTGCCAGATGTTCGCTTGCTTCCTTATACGAACGGCATACCACGACGTCATTGCCCCTGGCGTGGCCGAACATGCGTTTCAGCACAGCCTGCAGGCTTTGCGTCGCGCTCTTCACCTGCGCCTCGTCCCGATACGCCTCATCGCCGACGATAAGGACGGTGTGCACGCTCTTGCCGTCCTGCCGCACGGCGTCCTTGGCAAACTCAAGAAGGCGGGTGGTCAACGCTGATACAGTCACCTCCGCCTTAAACACTTTGCCGGAGCGCGATGCGACAAACCTCTGCGAACCATCGCCGCTCGCGCTCCTTACGATGAATCCGTTCGCCTCGAAATATTTCTCCGTGGACACGGACGTAAAATATACCCCGTCCGGCTTCAGTTTCAACCCTATTTGAGCTGCCATTGCGGACAATTGCTTTTGAGTCAGATCCGGCATCGTTGCATCCACCGCCCCCGATGAATAGCAAGCGTCGAACCGCCCGTTCTCAAAAGGTAATTTATTGGCAGCGTCGGCGTGATAGAGCTTTATCCTGTTCGCATCAACGTTACACTCTTTCATGGCGGCCAATATCGCGGCATCGGGTTCATTGAGCCTGCCGCGGATAGTTTCCAGGTTCTTTCGGTTGATATCGACAACGGTAAGGGACCTCATCTCCGGGAACAGTTTGAAGAGCATCAATATTTCCTGTATATGCCTGCCCGGCCCCACGAGCAGGATGTCGCCCTTCGAGATCCGCCGCACCGTCTCCTCATTGACCTCCCTAAACTCGCGCTTCAGCTGCGTAGCGAGTCTGGCGGGGTCATAGATATCCGCCCAGCCGGCCACATTACCCAAATATCCCGCGGGCATATCAGGCACGCCGGGCATCGTGTCCACTATCTCTACAACGCCGGCCGCAGGCGCCAACGCAACGGGCATCGCCAGGGCCAGATGGAGCTTATAGTTCTCGATGCCGCCTATGAATCCGCTGAATGATTTGACTTTTTCCGTATCGTTTATCCGGTAAATACCGCTCGCATTATCGAAAAGGGCTTGGGCGCCGGGGATGACGAGGAACGGGCCGGCGTATGGAGAAGAAGAGGTCTTTATCGGTTCGACGACATATGCAGCCCCTTTGCGTGCCAGCGTCTCCATTATATTCTTCAACTGCAGATAAACGCTCAGCGCCTTCTCCCTGGCATTGTCCATTTTTTCCATCGCCAGGAAATCCCTGGTAAATATCCCTTGCGCTGCGGCGTTATTGCCGTAATGCACATGCCGGTTCAGGATGATATCCGCCTTTTTGCCTTGCCCTTCCTCAGCGAATAACTTAATGACCTCGTCGGCGATGAACGTCCTTGCCTTGGCGGTCTTCATCGTCAGGCCCGGATGTAACGAAGACATCTCTCCGAACCGCGCCTTTGCTCCTTCAAGAGCCCTGTCCTCGGCGTCCACGCCTACGAAGAACACCTTCCAATCCCTCTCGTCCTCGCCCATCGCCTTCAGCGCCTCATAGAAGGCCTCAACGGCGTCCCTGGCCTCAAGGGGCTCAAAGCCCAGGCCCAGCCCATATATAACGACTTCGCGGCCCGCATCCCTCTTCTCCGCTATCGTCCTTTTAAAGACCTCCTTCAATCTCGCCAGCTGTTGCCGCAGGCAGTCATTGTGGCCGAATCCGACCGCCGCGCCCATTATGGAAACCGAAGCGAAATCGGTTATGGCCTTGTCGATCTCGGTCTCGCTGAAACCCATCTTGCGCAGTTCGACATAACGCATGCCGAAGACATTCTTGTAGAGCGCGTCCCGCTCTTCGCTCACGGACCGCGCCGCGGGCCGCGGCGCGCTCTTCACCAGCGTAAAGACGGCGCGCGTGCCTTTTTGGGCCGCTGCCGGCCTATCGCGCGCCTCCACGAACATCTTTTCGGCGGAGTCATATACGAAGGTCTTCGCGCTGCCGTTGTAATTCGTCTCATAGACTATCGAGCCCTCGCTCGCGAATATTGACTGCTCGACGGTCCTGAAGCCGCGGCCGGTGCCATCGGTCATGGCCTTCTCCAGCGAGGCGACGCGCACCTTCTCCGCGTCCTCGATGCCGGGGCCCATGTCGCGCGCCGCTATCTCTATGCCGTTCATCCTGCCGTCTTCCGAATAGAGCTTGCGCAACGTGACTATGCCCCCGCCCCCGTGTTCCCTGATGTTATAGCAAAGCTCGTAAACTATTTCCCGCACATCGCGCAGCGAATAACCGAGCGTATTGCACGCGTTCCCCAGGAACACGTCCGTCGCGTATTCGGCGTCCCTGGCAACCTTGAGTATGGTCTTGCCGCCGGCTATCTCGATCTTCTCGCCCGAGAAGGCTGGTATCACCAGCATCCTATGTTCTTTATATGCCGCCTCATTGAGCTCATCGAGCTTTCGTCCGTCCTTCCTTAATATACCTATTGCCCTCTCCTCGAACTCCCTGAGACCGGCCTCGCCTTTCTTCGCCTCTTTCGCGAGTCGCGACTTTTTTGTGAGCCGTATCTCATCGTCCTCTTTCACACCCCAGCCTTGCTGCTGGAAAAGGCGCAGCGCATAATGGGCAAGCACCTCCGGCCTCTTCCTGTATTCCTTGCCCGGCGCCGAGAGATACTTGTCGAGCGCGGCCCTTCCGCCCGTGATATTATCTATGATCTCATCCACGGAAAGCATCCCGGCGTCGATCGCGCCGTGGGCCATTTCATGGAATAGCGCTACCGCGTTATTCTTATAAAGATCCGATATGGCAAGCATCCCGGCCGTGCCGATGCCTTCAATGCCGTAGACATTCATATCCAGGATCAATATCTCTCCCTTGAATCCCTTGTAAAATTTTTCGAGAGCCATGTCTATCCCGGATATGCCCGTTCTCTTGAAGGTATCAAATGCTTCAGGCGGAGCTCTAGAGGCATCTATCTCTATCTTGGTCACGCTTTTTTTCGGGTCGTCGCGCTGATATGCCTTGAACCTGACATATCCCTGCCCGGCGGCGCCGGTCTCGACGAATTCGATGTCGGTGACCGGCACCCATTTCCCGATAAGCATGCCGCGGTTGTAACGTAGCGCGTAGGCAAGCCGGCTCTGTATCACGAGCGTCAGAGCGTCGCGCTCATCCCTGTTGAACTTCACGCCCTGGCTGGTTTCCAGTCTTGCAATGATCCTGGTGGTGTTGTTCCTTTCGGCCGGCGTCAGGCCCTTTAGTACGTCCTCGAGTTCTTCGAGCGCCTTTCGCATGTACCGGGCCTCGGGGACCGCGGGAAGGTGTTGAGCCATGATCGTCATGCTCATCCAGTTCTTCCAGGGGCGCATGGCCTGCTGCTTAAAATCCCTCAACTGCAAGCCGGTAAGATGCGGGGCCTCCTTCGCGGCGGCCTTCTTCTCGTATCCTGCCGCCTTATTTTGTCCGGCTGCCGTTGGCGCGCCGACGCGATTATCCCTGCCCCCATATTGGTCCTTAACTATCCTGGTAAAGTTCTTCCTCAAAAGACGCTGTATCGCGGAATCTGCCTGAGCGCCGAAATACCGTGATTCAAGCTCGTCTTTCGACAGCCTGAGCCAGGCAAGCTCGCCTCTGGACATTCCGGAGATACCTCCCTTTAAAAGAAGTATCGATTTGACAAATCTTGTTTTGGACTGGATGCGCAGTAACTTAGAAACGCGTTCTGACTCCCGATGCTCCTTAAGAGCGGCGATGACAGCCCTCGCGTCATCCTCCGTTATGAGGGACGAGGCCGTAGCGGCAAGTATGCGCAGCCCTTTAGCAAGGTCTCCCCGCAGCGTCAAGGAGAGGGCCTTGAAGAGGCGCAGTTCGTCGTCGGTGTATTCAGGGGTCGGAGCCGACACTTCCGAGGTGGCCCTGTCTGTTGCATCGAATCCCCTATGCGCCTGCCTTGCGGCGCCGAGAAGCGCCACGCGCTCCTCCGCTGTCCATTTACCATGCGCGGTAAGCCAGTGCATCGCCACCAGCATAGCGCCCGATATGTCCGCAGGCCCGGCCTCTTTTATAACCCCTAAAAGCGCCTTCGCCTCTTCCTCATCCTTTATCCTGAGGGCTACGCGGTTCAGGAGCGCGAAATCTATCTTGGCCCTCAGGCCTTGCGTCATCATATTGATTATCAGTACGGACACGAGGCTCCGGGCCACCTCGATCCCCGATATCTCGCCGTCAGGCAGCAGGCCCAGTTTTATCATCATCGATTTCCTGCGCAGGGCGTCCTGGAAGCTGTATACTACCGGCCCTTCGGGATAGAGGAAGACGCGTTCGGTCGTCTTTGAGAACACCTTCTTGGTCATGATATAGGAAGGCGTGTGCGTCGTCCCCCTGATGACGAGGATCCGGGCGAACGGCTCGGCCTCCTCAAGCTTGTCAAGAAGCACCTTCAGGGCGACGTCCCTCTGCGCGTAGCGGCTCGCCACGGTGTCCTGGAGCCTTGCGTATACCGCCAGCGTAGCGTCGGGGTCTCCCGACAGCAGCAAGCGGTTGAATTCTCGTTCAAGCTGCCTCGCAGACTCCGACAGCGCTGTGGTTGTCCCTTCGGCCAACCGCGGCTCTCCGTACACCCTCTTATTCGTCTTGTAGAGCGCGCCGAATATCTCAAAAATAGCGTCGGGATAAAATATCTTATGGCCGCTCTCCTCCATCCTCGAAATAAGCTCTTTGGGCGTCATCGTTCCGGCGGATACCTCATCATAAAATTCGGCGAAGATATCGGGTTCTTCAACGAGGACAATATCAGCTTCAGCGACCAATTCCGAGAGCTTATCCGTATAATATTTAAGGGAGGGGTGGTGGTTGAACGCGAAAACGGTCCTGCCTATCTTCTCTTTCGGCGCCGGCTCGGGCGCGGCCTTCACCTCGACCTCCGTGCCTATACCGGCGCTCTTCTTGGCCGCCTGGCCGGCGGCGGCCAAGGCGCGCTTGCCGACCGTAGAATTGAAATTTTTGACGGCCACCTTCAGGTTTATATGTGCGTCATTCGGCGGATAGGAGAGCTTTTCGTCTTTTGCGCCGAGTATCAACGTGCAAGGCGTGAGGTTCTGGGCCGAATAACGCGCGGCCTGCTCCCCTTCAACGATCACTCCCCTCGCATCCACAAAAAGCTTTATCTCTATGCCCTCAGCGGAGGCCTGTGAGGGGCTTAAGACCATCGTCTTTTCCTGCGCTCCCTTTAAGGCGCCTACCATCCCTTCCAGCTTTTCGACATTACCCTTAACGATGTCATCGTCTTCTATCAGTCCGAGCCGCGCGAGTTTTTCTATCGCGGCCTTGCGGATCTCTTTCGCCTTTTCTATGAACTCTTTCTCTCTGGCGGCCTTGGCTTCGATGTCGGCCAGCGCGGCCGCATGGAACTCATCGAGCTTCTTGAGGAACTTTTCTCTTTCCGCGGTATCGAGCTTGGCATCGGCCATAATGTCCTTGCGCTTCTGTTCGACCTTCTTCATGAGCTTATTCTGCTTCATCGTATCGTGTTCTGCATCCGCCAGGGCATCCAGGATAGCCGCCTCATAGCAGGCCTTATGTATATCGTCAAAGAACTTGGTGCCGAGATCGCGCCATATATTGGCCGGGACTACGACCACCTTGCCTATCGCCTCTTCGCTGTCCTCAACCAGTTTCTTGGCCTTACCGTCCGGCTTAAGACGCGGCCATGTGTTTATCCATATCTCGCCCTCAGGCGTCCTGAAGAGCGGCCTGATATCGACCGTGCCCAGCGGCGTCTGGCGAATATCTGTCGAGGACTTTGCGTCAACTGAAACCTCAAAGGGTGCCATTGTCGCCATGTTCCTCCGCCTTCCGTTCGTAACCGGCGGCGGCAAGGGCTGCGCGCTTACCGGCTTGGCTGCAGAAATAACCTTGGCGGGCCGGCCTTTTAGCTTCCTAAGATACGCTTCGTTCGCCCCAAGGCCCGAGAGTATGTTGATTATGGCCTTCTGATGGCGATCGCTGAGAAGCCTGAACCTTTCGGCATCCATTGCCTGCGCATCTTCCTCGGTCTTGACGATGGCGTGAGAGCCCTCATGCCCTATGACGAACGCCAGGAACGGCAGAATATCCTTGTATGGATCCATGCCCTCAAGTCCGACAAGCATGATATCGACGTATATCCTCTTACCCTTGACAGAGGCATAGTTCTTTACGCCTACGCGGAACTCTATCTCGTAGCCTGACATGTCCCCCGACTTCTCAGGCGCTTTCGCGAACACTATCTTGAAGTAGCGCTGCATGATGGAGATGACGTCTTCCAGGTTGTTCGATACAGGCATCCCGGCTTCGCGAAGCTGCCGGACGATATCGCCGGCCGGAGCCGCATCGGCCCTGAACACAAGGCCGGCGCCTACGGGCTCGCCTATTTCGCCTGTCGCCGCCGGCCTCGCCAGCGGCTCAAAAGCCTTCGGCGCTTTGCCCCTCGAGCTTTGACGGCGCGAGCTCACTTCGATGATACGCAAGATGAAGTCGCGGACGGCTTCCTCAAAGTCCTTTCTCCCCCTGATGCTCTGATTTTTCAACAGTTCGGTAAGGTCAAGGCGCAGCGTCTTTCCTTCATCCGCGGCAAAGCGGCCGCGGAACCGCCTAAGCGCCTCGGCATCGCCCTTGAGGCAATAGAGCCAGAAATTCGCTGCAGGGCTGCCTACTTCCCGCAACGCGTTAGTTATCATGGAAACGCGGAGATTGACAAGAGTGTCCTGGCCTGACGCGCCTTTAGAATTGCGAGCCAATACCAGCTTGGCGATGACGGCTCCGGCCACAATGACGGCTCCGGCGATGGCGATGTTTACCAGATTGAATATCGAGCCGGACGAGGCTTCCTGTGACGTGCCGCGTGCGGCCGGCAGAAGGAATGCGAGGTACGGCCCTAAAAACGATGTGAGCGTTACGCCGGGACCGCTTGACGCATTTCCTCCGTCAAGTGTAGGGTTTTCAGCGGCTTCGGGTTTCCCGCCCTGTTTCGCCGTCAGTTGAGGCACAACATAGACGCGGCAGTACAGGGCAAGGCCCTCACCCAGATCATACCCCAAGGTCTTATCGGGCACCATATCAGAGGCCTTGCCTGCCGGCTCCAGCGAAAAGACCGCGAAACTCCGCTCCGAAAGGTCAACATAATATTCCTCCCCCGCCAGCAGGACGGTCAGTATCTTGGCTGTGAGCTCAAAGGTTTTCTTGCCATCCGCCCCCAGATGGTTCAGCGCGCTGGCGATGGCTATAGCCGACGCATTCTCGCTGACCGCCGCCTCGGCGCGGCTAACGCCGCCGGAAAGCAGCCTGAAATACGTGTCTGTCGGCGCGTGATCGAATTTCGGCAGGATGACCGCGTAGGAATAGCCCTCCTTCCTGAACAGCTCCTTGAGATTTTCGGTGTGGAAACCGCCGGATATCAGGATGACGCTGTCGCAAGTCTTCAATAGCGCCTTTACGTTCTTCGCGAACGCGCTGTCGCGCTTCAAGGCATAGTCGTAGAACTGCTCCATATCGCAGCGATAGCCGTCGAAACGGGCGGCCTCCATTGAATAATCGACGTAACGGCCGTATCTACGTGACTCGTTGGCAAGAAAAGACGCGAAGGCGGACAACGCGTACCGGGATCTGTCGCTCCTGTAAAGATCGTATTCGGATCTCGTCAGCGACACCGAGAAGAGCTTCTTGAGCATCTCGGCCTGCCGTGAGATACGGTGCAGCGTCCGCTGCGCGTCGTTATCGGCGATGGCCGCGAAGACCACCTCTTCGAAGCCATCCAGCTCTTCAAAGAGCCTGTACTTATCGACAGTCTCATATGCCTTCAGGTAGCGGGAATAATTAACGAGGTTCGGGTAAAGGTCATCGAATTCGAGCGACAGCGATTCCGCCTTCTCGATAAGATAGAGATAGAACTCGTCGGCCCTTACCCGCCCTTCTTTGAAATTCAACATCCAGGCCGTCAAGAGTTCAAGCTCAAGCTTCGAAGCGCGCTTTTGGATCCCGGTAATAAGGGCTCCCCTTTCACGCTCGCAACGCCCGAAATCTATCACGCCCTCTTTCCTGACGGTCTCGATCAACCGGTACAGGTTAGTGAACCCGCCGGAAGCTACGCCGCATGCCTTTGATACGCCGTAAAGATAGCCAAGGTAGTCTTTGAGGGGGGTCCTCTTTTCGAGATACGCGCGCTTCTTCTCTTCGAGCTCCTTCAGGCGCGGGGAATAGACGCGCTCCTTGAGCGCGGAGATGTCGGAGGACAACCGCTCAAGGACGTTATCGGCGTATTCCTTGTCCTTGAGGCTATTGCGGTAAGCGGCAAGGTTTTTGAAATACAGGTCCGCGTCCTCGACGCCCTTCAATACGGCTTTGTCCGGGTTCATTATCGCAAAAAGTTCGGCGCCGCTGACCCTCCCCTCCCTCTCGAAATACCGCGCGACCTTTTCACGGGCCGACGCCTCTTTTATATCCGCGAACACCGAGAGGTCATAGTCGCCTTCGCCACCCTCGAGCGCTATCACTCGTGTCCCATGCGAGGCGTTCAGATAGCGCAATATCTCTTCGATGGACTTTTGGGCGGAGAGGTTGCAATGGGCGTCCTGAATATGGATGACCGTCTTCGGCTTTGCGCCGCGGTGGAACTCCTTGACCTCGCCGAGAAAGGCGGGCAGTTTCAAGCCGGACACATCGACGGCAGATGAAGGGCTCTGGGCCACAGGGGCAAAGGCCCAGGACACATCTGTGGCAATTGTGTTAAATACGAAACAAACAATAGTAACACAAGCGCCGAGAATAAAATACGGGTTCTTATATCTTGTCATTTTTTTTGGTTTTTTCATGGTTAGTTTCTGAAAAAGTTAAAGATAATGTATTAAGTTTATCATATCTGCTTTGTTAAGTCAAGAGAAAGACAGCTAGATTTTTTATTCCTTAACTTTTGTCTTTTATAACAGCTGATATTTTGGCGGGAAATTACGCGGCGAGCATGGCCTCTCTCATTGCCATGTTATATTCTTCTATCTTTTTGAGCGGCATCCTCTCTGAGGCGGGCAGCTCGAGGACGATCTTTTGTATGGCTTCCAAAAATTCCGACGGCGAGGCGTCCGATATTATAAGGTCTTCTCCGGATATCGCCCTATACTGGTTCCGTATCAACCTCACGACGTCGTTATACGCTCTTATCTGGTCCTTCGCTATGTTTTCCGGGATATTGCTCGCGGCAAGCGCTATGTTCATCATGCCGGTTATCCTGAGCCGGTAATCCCCGATATCGCCGGACGCCAGGACGACGTCAACGCTCCCCTCTCCCCTGAAGTTTGTCCCCACGCATCGCACCGTGATGAGAGGCTCGCGCTTGCCCCTGCCGCTCGAAAAAGGCCTCGCCCTTATGCGGTCGGGCCGGACAGCCCTCAATTGGAGGGTGCGTATATATTCCTCGACTACATCCGCCTGAGAAACGGAGAGGCGCGAGACATCATAGCGCACCTCGTATATCCTTCCGTCGAAAGGCGCGCTGAAAATGTCTCCGATAAGATAGCGGGCGTTCTCGGCGTCATACGCGTTATCGACTAGCCTGCGGACGGCGGGCATCTCGCTCTTAGGTATCTCATTGCGATCCAGCGGTTTGGCTGTCCGGCCTATATCTTTGCGGATATTCTTCAGGGCGTCTATGATGCGCGGGACGCGGTTGATGTCCTCGCCCGTGATCAAGTCGCTAAACCTGACATCTCCCCTTTTCGGCGCGTTGGCCAGTATGCCAAGGCGGCGCAGTATGCTTATCTCTTTTCTTACTGTCCGGGGGCTGTACGGCCTGCGGTTCCTCAATATCTCCTTAAAAGAAACGCCGGCAGGGCTAATCATCCCCTCCAGTAGGTCCTTATCCGCCCTTACCGATCCCAGAAACCTGGCCGGGGAGCCTTTGGTCCTCGACGGATCGGCGAGCAAAAGCTGGATGATGTTGACTTCGTAATTGGAAAGCGGCGTCTGCTTGATCATTATACGCAAGACCTTATCGACATCCGTCTCTTCCTCGAGCACCTCCAGAAGTTCTGTCAGGAAAAGAGATTCCCTGTCGATGAGCGCGCTGGAGAACGAATGCGGCGCGGTATTCCTCGCAAGCCAGCACCTGAACCGCATATCGTCCGTATCCTTTATGACGTGCCTGACCATGGTCAGGAATAGAAGCTGCCTGATGCTGGGCGGGATATCGTTTATGAGAGCGCATACGCGGAACGCGCGCCGGGCCGTGAACGGGTGCTCTGGCGTATCCATTATGGCCGTCAGGACGCTAAAGAGCTTCTTGCCGTATGCTTCATCTATGCCGGCCTTCTTCAGATTGACACGCTCCAGCTTGACCTCGATCTCACCATCCGCCTCTTTCTTTACGGTCCCGCGGCTCAGCAGGAAATCGTAGATGGCGGTCAGGGCTACGGCCCTCTCGTTCTCGCCGGCCGCCGACTCCAGTTCGTCTATCATCTTCGGGAAAGGCATGTCCCTGACGAAAGCATATTCAGGGCTTCTCCTTATCTCCATATCGGTATACGCGAACGAAAAGACGCCGTAGCCGACAGCCGGCATGGCCTTCAACCCCTCGATAGACTTTAAAAGAGCCGCCCTGCCGTCGGACGGCAGCTGGAACGCCTCCTTCGAAAAGAGCATCTTCCTCTTCTTCAGGGAATAGAGCGAGATGTTCCTCCTGTAATATTCCTTCTCGAAGGCCTTGATGAACTCTCCCGTAACATCCGGCCCCAGCGCCAGGGCCAGCTTCAGGAACGCGTTCTGGCGGCCGGCTATATGCTCCCCGAACTGCCTGAGGCTTTCGCCGTCCGCGATGGGCGTCCAGTCGGAGAAAAGCCCCGATAGATCGCTTTCATATTTTTTAGGGAACCTCGGGACAAAGACGGAAGGATGGCGCGACTCCCGCTCCTCTGTATCGGCGCCAAAGGTCTTGAGCCGCTGCGCCTCGACGCAATACGTGTGCTCCAGGAACATCATACATTCGATGATGCTCCGTGCCACCAGGAACGGGTCCTGTTTTGAAAGATAGTTTTTCACGCCTTCGTATTTCGCCGGGCCGGAGCCGTCCTTGAATATTTGAAAAAGCGCGAGGAATACGGCGTCCCTTGTCGTGCCTCGCGAGCCGTCCTTCCCGGCGGACGGCGTTCCGGGCTTTTCCGGAAGCGCCGCTATGACAACGTCGTTCTCGCCGTCGGCCGCGCCGTAGATATCGACAAGCGTGGCGATATAGCCGTAATCGAGGTCCGCCTTGCCGCCGGAAAACGCGTAAAACCCCTTGACGGGGCGGGACTTTCCGTGGAATTCCCTGGCCTTTTGGCGCGCGCGCTCCGGATTTTTCATTATCCAGTCGCGCATCCTGTGCCTCTCCAGCTGCAGTTCCTCCCGCCTGAAGGCCTCCCACTGCGCTATCTCATCCGCTTCGTGAGCGATGATCTCCTCACTGTCAAAAAATTCTTTATCGATATACATGACCGGCATATGGCGCGCCCTGCCAAGCCCCACATGCGCCAGGAGCCCGGTCTTGCGGAGCAATCCGTGCACCGATATGGCCAGGATATCGACGCCGTTGGCGGAGATCATCTTCTGCGCGGGATTCCGGCCAAAGCATATCTCTTTTTCCAGGGTCTCTTTGATGTAGTGATTGACGGCCCTGTGCGAGAGAGCTACCTGCCGGGCCCTGAACTTTTCCTTGAAATCCGGCTGGTCAACGGACGCGGAGGGAGCAAGGTTGGAGACTATCTGCGAGTTTTCACTTTCGCGGAATAAAGCGGCGGCCCGGCCGTTATCGTCGGGCGCAGGGATGTTTCCCGAGACAAAAAGGCAGACTAACGCAAGCGAAAATACCCTCATTGACGGCGAACGTGGTTTCATTTGACCTTTCAAAAAATAGTGCTTAAATATATCATATGGTTTACGTTAAGTCAAGAGAAAGTGACTTAATTTTTTGTATCTTAACTTTTAGTTGGTTTAACAAAATAGCCAAAAAAAATATCTTTACACAAAATACTTCGACGTAACTGCGTCCCACTTGCCCTGCGACTTCAGTATGAGCTCGCAGATCTCGCGAACGGCGCCGCGGCCGCCTGTCTTCGAGGTGACATGGTGGGCGCGCTCTTTCACCTCATCGACCGCGTTCGGGACAGCGACCGCGAACCCCGCGCGCTTCAATACAGGCAGGTCGATCAGGTCGTCGCCGATGAAGCAGACATTATCGACGGTCAGGCGCGTCTTCCTTAATACCTTGTTCAAGGCGGTGAGTTTATCGTGAAATCCCTGGTAGATGTAGTCGATCTTCAGATGCTTTACGCGCATCTTCACGATGCGCGATCTCTTAGCGCTGATTATGGCGGTCTTTATGCCGGCCCGGCGCAGAAGGGTTATACCGAAGCCGTCCGTGACGTCAAAGAATTTCAGCTCATCGCCATAGATGGAATAGACGAGGCGGCCGTCGGTCATGACGCCGTCTATGTCGAGGATGAGGAGCTTTACTTTCTTCGCGCGCTCTGAAATGTCCGGTGTCATATTAAACAAGCCCCGCTTTCAGCAGGTCCTGCACATCCAGCAACCCTACGGGCCGTTTCTTGTCATCCACGACAGGGATCTCGTCTATCCTCATCGACCGCATTATCTCGAAGGCCTCGGCCGCGAGCTTGTCTTTTCTTATGGTAACAGGGCTTTTCGTCATAAACGCCTTAACGGACTTATGGATGATATCCGATCCCTTTTCGAGGTGGCGCCTCAGGTCCCCGTCCGTGAATATGCCTATGAGGCGGCCCTTAGCGTCCACTACGCTCGCGCTGCCGGCCCGCGCCCTGGTGATGGTCAGGAGCACTTCTTTTATCGTCTTGTGGGCCTTGACGACCGGATTGGCGCTGCCCGTCCTCATGATGTCGCCGACGCTCAGTATAAGGCGCTTGCCCAGGATGCCGCCCGGATGGTAGAAGGCAAAGTCCTTCTCCCTGAAACCCTTCTTTTCCAGGAGGGCCACGGCCAGCGCGTCGCCCAGCGCGAGCATGACCGTCGTCGATGTCGTCGGCGCAAGCCCCAGCGGGCACGCCTCGCGTTTCACGGACGCGTCAAGCGCGTGATCGGATTTGCGCGCCAAGGTCGAGCGCATGTTGCCGGCCATCACGATGACCTTCGTGCCTATCTTCTTGAAGATCGGCAGGCACTGGATTATCTCTTTAGTCTCGCCGCTATTCGAGAGCGCGAGCACTATATCGTCCTTCGTCACCCTGCCGAGGTCGCCGTGGAGCGCCTCCACCGGATGCAGGTAAAGCGACGGCGTGCCGGTAGAGGAGAGCGTAGCCGATATCTTCTGGGCTATGAAGCCGGATTTGCCCAGCCCTGTCACGATGACATGGCCGTCTATCCGGTAGATGGCGTTGACCACCTTCTCGAAATTTGAGTCGATCCTCTTCATGAGGCTCGACAGCGCGTCGCGCTCTATCGCGAGGACCTTCTTCGCTATCGCTCTGGACATCTCTTTACCGCCTCTTCCACCCTCTTTACGCATGATAATATCTTTCCGAGGTCGCGCATCCTGACCATGTTCGGCCCGTCGCTGAGGGCCCTCTCCGGATCCTCGTGGACCTCCATAAAGATGCCGTCGGCGCCGCAGGCCACCGCCGCCATCGAAAGGTACGGGATGAACTTGCGCTCCCCGCCCGAAGAGTCACCCCGGCCGGCCGGCGTCTGTACCGAGTGGGTCGCGTCATAGACCACCGGGTAGCCGAACTCCTTCATGACAAGGATCGACCTGAAATCGCTCACTAGGTTGTTGTAGCCGAAGCTGACGCCGCGCTCAGTGAGGATTATCTTACGGTTATGCTTCGATTCTATTTTGCTGATGACATGGCGCATGTCCCACGGCGCCAGGAACTGGCCCTTCTTTATGTTCACTACACGCCCCGCTTGAGCTGCGGCCAGTATAAGATCGGTCTGGCGCGAAAGGAACGCCGGTATCTGGATGACATCGAGCACTTTCGCCGCTTCCCTTATCTCTGCCTTGCAATGGACATCGCTCAGGACCGGGATACCGAACTTCTCCTTGACCTTCTTCAGTATAGCAAGGCCCTTCTTCAGGCCCGGCCCCCGGTATGACTTTATGGACGTCCTGTTTGCCTTGTCGTAGCTGGACTTATAGATTAGGGGCATCTTCAGCTTCGAGGCAACGTCCTTAAGGAGCTTGGCGTGCCTGAGCGCGCTCTCCTCGGACTCGATGACACACGGCCCGGCTATCAAAACCAGCGGGTTCTTGCCGCCTATCTTTATCTTCCCGACCTGTATCTCATTCGTCATATCGTCTTCCTAACTCCTGACTCCTGACTCCCGACTCCCGACTATCTCTCCTGCTCCCTCAGCAACAGCTCCTCGACCTTCTTCAGGTCCTCATGCGTATCGACGCCCACGGTATCGAACTTCGTCTCGACGACCTTTATCTTGTACCCGTTCTCGATGACCCTGAGCTGCTCAAGCTTCTCGGCGTTCTCGAGCGCCGAATGCGGCAGGTTACGGAACGTAAAAAGGAAGTCCTTCGTGAAAGCGTATAATCCGATATGCTTGTAATAGACCGGCTTCTTCTTCTCGTCGGTCTCGCCCGTCCTGTTGTACGGTATCGCGTAGCGCGAAAAATATATGGCGTAGCCGTTCTTGTCGGTGATGATCTTTACGACGTTGGAGTTCGTCAGCTCCGCCTCGTCGTCTATCTTCTTCATGACCGTAGCCATGTGGGCCAGCTTCTCATCCTCGAGGGACATGACAAGGTTGTCGATCATGATAGGCTTCACCAGCGGTTCGTCGCCCTGTATGTTGACGGCTATCTCTATATCGAGAGGATTGACCACCTCGGCCAGGCGGTCCGTGCCTGACGGCTGGTTCGGCGACGTGAAGATGGCCTTGCCGCCGAACTCTTTGACCACCTTCATGATGCGCTCGTCGTCGCAGGCGATTACAAGGTCATCGAGCGTCTTCGCCTTCTTCGCATTCTCCCAGACGTGCTGGACGACCGGCTTGCCGAGCAGATTCGCTATGACCTTCCCTTCGAACCGCGTTGAACCCCACCGCGCGGGAATGACCCCTATTGCTTTCATCATTTTCCGAACTCCCTCTTTATCCTGTCGGTCAGCTCTCCCGGCGTCACCACCGCGATACCGACCTTGCCCACGACTATGCCCGCGGCGCAATTGGCGATGTGCGCGGCCTCGATCGGGTCGGCGCCCGCCGCGAGCGCCAGAGCGTAGCTGGCAATGACCGTATCGCCGGCGCCGGAGACGTCGAAGACCTCCTGCGCGACCGTCGGGATACGCACCACTTTCGCGCCCTTCCTGAAGACCGCCATGCCGCTCTCTCCCATCGTGATGAGCGCGACCTGGCACTGCAGTTTCTGCAGGAGCTTCCTGCCCGCCTTAATCAGCGTCTCGTCATCCTTTATCGCGAAACCGACCGCCCTGGCCGCCTCATGGTTGTTCGGCGTGACTACCGTGACGCCTTTATAATAAGAGAAGTGCTCTTCCTTCGGGTCGACCAGTATCATCTTCTTGTAGCGCCTGGCAATCGGGACGATCTTCGTCAGGAGACGCGGCGTTATGACCCCTTTGCCGTAGTCCTCTATGATGACCGCGTCCGCGTCCTTTATGGCGCGGGTGAAATAAGCGACCAGCCTGGCGAAGGCGCGGTCGCTTACAGGGTCCACGGCCTCCTTGTCGATCCTCACCACCTGCTGGTGGTGGGCGACGACGCGCGTCTTGAGCGTGGTCGGCCTCGCCGCATCGGCTATGATGCCCTCTACGCCGACCCCCTTGTTCTTGAGCTCGCTGCGGAGTATCTCACCGCGCGAATCCTTCCCGACGAGCCCGCAGAGAAGCGCGTTGCCGCCGAGCGAACGGATATTGTTGGCGACGTTCGAGGCGCCGCCCGGCATGAAGCTTTCGTTCTTGACCCACACTACGGGCACCGGCGCCTCCGGCGAGATCCGCGATACCTCTCCCCATATGAACTCATCGAGTATGAGGTCGCCGACCACGAGCACCTTCGCCTTCCTGAAGTTGCTTATGACAGCCTTGAGCGCGCTAAAATTCTGTGAATGCATCGTGCCACCTATAGCTTTTCTATGACAGAGCGGTAAAGGAGCGGTATGAGTATCTCGTGATGGCCTATGATATTGTACCCCCTGCCGCCGCTTGACGTCGGCCTGGAGATGACGTTCTCCCATGGCCGGTACTGGCGTATCATGTCGAAATTCGCGGTCGTGAACTTGTTGAGCGTGTGGCCGAGGTTACGGGCCACGGTCACGGACTTCAAAAAGACCTCCGGCAGGACGACGGCCGAGCCGAAGTTCAGGACCACGCCGCCCTCCAGGTTCCCGACGCTGAGGATGAAGTTCTTGAAATCGAGGAGCGACCCCTCGCCTATCGCCTCGCCGTCCGCCGACGGGTGCTGGTGCGTTATGTCGGTGCCGATGGCGACGTGCACGGTGACCGGGATGTCAAGCTCGTGGCCGGTGGCGAGGATGCTCATATCCTTATGCGGCAACTTCTTCTCCAGGATCTTCGAGCCGACCGCCTCGCCGATGCCGAGGCCTGCCTTGAACCCGGCGTTGATAGAGTCGTTGATGAAAGAGGCCGTCTCGAGCGCCATCCCGAACGAGCCGTCCACGATGCCCTGCCCGACGTCCTCGCTCGTCCTGCCTATCATGGCGATCTCGGTGTCGTGGATGACGCCTGCGCCGTTGAGCGCCACCGTCTTAAGCACGCCCTTTTTCATCAGGTCTATGATTAGCGGAGAAAGGCCGCACTTTATGACGTGCGCGCCCATCATCACTATGACCATCTTCTTCGCCCTGGCGGCTTCGACGACAGCGTCGACCACGCATTTAAAATCGCGGCCTACAAGGATATCCGGCAGGCTGTCATAAAAGTCCTTGAACGACTCGCCTTTCCGTGAGGTCTTCGCAAACTCCTTTACGGAGACCTTACACTTCCTCATATCGAGCGGGATGGTCTTTATCTTGGTTAAGTCTGCCCTCTGTCTTACCATATCTATCCCCGATTTTGAATGGTTTATTCTAACATGAACGTATTTTGCCGTCAATCCAATTCAAGGTAGAGTTTCTTTATCA
This sequence comes from Candidatus Omnitrophota bacterium, assembly GCA_016929115.1. Classification (GTDB taxonomy): domain Bacteria; phylum Omnitrophota; class Gorgyraeia; order 2-01-FULL-45-10; family 2-01-FULL-45-10; genus JAFGJL01. The sequence goes on from JAFGJL010000064.1 coordinate 17,204, forward strand.
TATAATTATATACTAAACCTTACTGCTTGACCGGCCCTATGCCGATAGTCTCATTTGCTACCTTTTTATTCCGCGCCCCGGGCAGGCCCCTCAGCTCCATGATCAGCGAGTATACGCAAAAGGCCAGAAGCGCATATATGATGATCCGCACTATCCGTCTCATCCTGTCCCCTATGTTCCCAATATCTTTTCCGCGGCCCCTACGACCTCATCAACCGTTATCGCGTCGAGGCACTTGAATCCGAGCTTGCAATTGTGGGCCAGGCATACCTCGCAACCGACTTCCTTATGGAGGACGATGTCGTTAGCGCCTGTCGGGCCCCACCGTCGCGGGGAAAGCCCTCTGTCGTTGCGGCCGAATATGTCGACGACCGGCGTCCCGACCGCGCAGGCGATGTGGACCGGCCCGGAATCGTTCGATATGAAGAGCCTGGCCCTTTTCAGGACGCTCGCGAGGTCCGCCACCGACGTCTTGCCGGACAGATTGAGTGGTGGCCTTTTCATCAGAGAGGCGACCTTGTCGCCGAAAACCCTGTCCTTCTCGCTCGCGATTATCACGACCCTGGCGTCATATCTCTCCGCAATCCTGTCAGCGGCCTGCGCAAAGCGCTCAGCGCTCCATCTCTTCGACGGACAACTCGCGCCCGGGTGGACCGCGATGACCGCGCCGCCTTCCCTGATCCCGCCCGAGGCAAAGAG
>JAFGJL010000065.1 GCA_016929115.1 Candidatus Omnitrophota bacterium
CACCCACCTGTTGAAGAAGCGCCACCCGATCAACACGAGGAGGATGAGCGACAGGACGCTGAAAGCGCTTGAGATATATGAGCCGGTTTTTATACCGGAGGAGTTCGTCGATTTCATCGCGGCGCTGAGCGCCCAAAGGTACCCGGCCCTGTGCGGCGGCGGATAGATCCACAGCCGTTTATCTGTGCCGTGTTCGCGCGCCAACAGTTTAAAACCTTCGGTTCCGCGCTCAACGATGGTCGCCGCCTGATAGGTGTATATCCCCTCGTCAGGGCTGCGGTCGGGCACGTTGTTCAGATTATGGATCCGCAGAGATATACCGATAGCGAGGATAACGACGAAAAGGACGGGGATGAGAAATTTATTTAGGATGTTCATTTTATGTTAAAAATGCTTGGCGGCGTCTGGGCCAGAGGCCCGGACATCCGCCAACTTTTTCGGAGAAAAAGTTGGCGGAGAGGGAGAGATTCGAACTCTCGTATCCCGTAAGGGATAACACGCTTTCGAGGCGTGCGCTTTCAACCGCTCAGCCACCTCTCCGATTTACTGCAAATACCCCAGGCTCCGCATCTCTTTTACGGCGGGCGGGCGGCGCAATCCTGGTGGTTATATCGACTCCGGCCTTATCGTAGAGATATGATTCCAGCGCCTGCTGAAGCTGCATGAAGGCCTGTTTAAAATCCGCCGTCCCGTAAAGGTCGCGGTCTTCCCCCGGATCCGACTCTATATTGTATAATTCATAGGGTTCCTGCGGCAGGTTATTCTTTAATATCTTCCAGTTATCTTGGAAAAGAGCGCTCTTGTTGAATGCCTGATAAAAATTCACTTCTTGCGGCTGCTGCGCAGGCCGCGCGGCGCGCCGAGGGCTGCCGGAAGGCGGCGCGGAAGAAAAAGCTCCTGCTGCATTGAACATGACATTTGTAAGTATGACCAGCTGGTTCCGGATAACGATCTCGGCGCCTCCATTTATGGCATCCCAGAACGAGATACCGTCGATCGCCTTCTTATTTTTTATCCCGATCCCGTCCAGCAAGGTCGGAAGGACATCGATTATGGCTATCCGCTCTTTTATGATCTTAGGTGGCACGCCGGGAAATCTCATGATCAGAGGAACGTGAATGGATCCCTGGTACAGGAACTCATGATGGCCGAAATAATCGCGTTTCTCATGCAATATCTCGCCGTGGTCGGCCATTATTATGATAACCGTATCCTTATATATCCTGTTCTTCTTCAGGAAAGCGAATATCTTTCCCAGCAGGTCGTCGTCGAATGCCAGTTCCCCGTCATACGCAGCTATCATCTGCTCGACTTTCTCAGGCGTCATGAACGGCATGTGACCCATCCTGGCGGGGACGACCGTACGGATAGGCCTTTTCCCGGTTGGCGACGGAGCTTTTCCCCCGACAACGCCCCCTTCTTTACCCGCTCGTTCCGCGGCGGTCACGGCTCCTTTCCGGTCCATACCCGCCTTAGGCGCGTGCTCGCCCAAGTCCTTGTAAAAGATCTGGGGCATCCCGCCCAGCTCTTCCTTGTACCTCGCGTAGTCTTTATTGAACTTGAGCCCGAACTCATCCGGCGGTTCATACGGCAGGTGCGGGTCGTACAGGTGGACCCAGAGAAAGAACTTCTTTTTATAATTGGCTGACAGCCAGTTCATGGCATCATCGACCGTCTCGTTGCCCGGCCTCATCAAGCCGCGTTTGGTGCCACTGGTCCCCGAAAAGAAATCGAATCCCCTGTCAAAGCCGAGATGTGAACCTACAAGCTGGGAGCTCACGGACGCCGCTGTCGCGTACCCGGCCTTTTTTAGGATCTGCGCCAGCATAGTGATGTCTTCGGGTACCGGTATAAAATTCCTGAATACGAGGTGGCGGTCGGGATGGATACCCGTCATTATGGAGATGTGGGCCGGGGTCGTGAGCGGGATGACCGAAATGGCGTTCGTGAACAATACCGACTCTTTGGCGACCTCGTCGATATTAGGCGTCGTCGGACGGCCGTATCCGTAACAGCCCAGATGGTCAGCCCTCGTCGTATCCATCACTATAAGGATGACGTTGGGCCCTTTCGGCTCTTCCGCTGACAGCATCGAGAACGGGCACAAAGAAAAGGCCGCCAGGACGGCCAGGGCGCATATTTTTTTCATTCCGGAACGCTCCTTTTGCCTTTATGATACCACCCTTTTTACGGATAAGCAAGCCCCTGCGCCGGTGAAACAATATTGCTAAGCCTTGCCGAAAGTATTATAATACATCTTGCATGTTCTTCGCGTATATCGACCCCGGGACCGGGTTTACGCTCTTCAGTTTTGGCGGCTGGCTCATAGCCATCCTGCTCGCCCTTCTTGGGTTCTTTTTGCCGTTCTTCAAAAAAATATTCTCATTCCTGAAAAGGCCGAAGATACTTATTATCCTGGCCTGCGTTGCTATCGTCCTTGTCGTCATCATGACAGGAGCCAATATGGCCAAAAAAATATCCGCTTTCGACAAAAAGATCATATTGATAGGATTCGACGGCCTCAGCCCTGAAATAGCCGAACCCCTGATGGAAGAAGGCAGGCTCCCCAACCTTGCCCGCCTTAAAGAAGAGGGCTCCTACAGCCGTCTTGCGACTTCCAACCCGCCGCAGTCGCCTGTCGCGTGGTCGGCGATCGCCACGGGCAAGAATCCCGGCGAGAACGGCATCTTTGACTTTATCGTAAGGGACCCGAAGACGTACGGCCTGACCCTCTCAGTCTCAAACATAACCAAAAACAAGCCGAAAAGGGTCTTGAAGGGCGAGGCCTTCTGGCAATACCTTTCGAAGTCGGGGGTTCCGTCGGTAATTATCAGCTATCCCCTAACGTTCCCGCCGGACAGGCTGGATGGCAGGATGTTTTCCGGGATGGGGGTGCCTGACATACTGGGGACCGAGGGCACCTTCACCTTTTACACGACCGAGCCCTTGCCGCGCGATAAAGACATCGGCGGGAACGTCTTCCAGGTCCAGCGCTCGCCTCTCATGGTCCTGAACCTCATAGGCCCTAAGGTCGCGGGAGCGTTCGGCAAGGCCGATAATGTTAAAGTCCCGTTCAAGGTCACCCTGAAGGATGACAACGAAAGCATCGCGATAGAATTCCAGGATAACAAGTTCGAGATGAAACCGGGCCAATGGAGCGGCTGGAAAGGCGTAGTGTTCAATATCGGGCTCTTCAAAAAGATGCGCGGCATATTTAAATTTTACCTTGTGGAGACCGAGCCGGGTTTTAAGCTGTACATAAGCCCCATCAACCTTGACCCGCGGCAGCCTTTCTTCGCCATCTCTTATCCGAAAAGCTACAGCGCCTGGTTGGCAAAAAAGATCGGCCTTTACCACACCCAGGGTATGCCGTTCGACACATGGTCGGTGAACGAAAAGCGCCTGACCGAAGCGCCGTTCCTTGAGCACGCGAACGATGTCTTCGGGGAGAGGAAGGCGATGCTCAATACCGAACTCGACCGCTTTGACAAGGGCCTCTTATTCTGTTATTTCGAGATCACCGATATTATACAGCACATGTTCTGGCGCTATACCGATCCGGACCATCCTCTTTACAGGGAAAACGCGCCCATGGAATATAAAAACGAGATCAAGGATTTGTACGAGAGGATGGACGCTGTCACCGGGGAGGTAATGAAAAGGCTCGGCCCCGGGGACACCCTTATGATCATGTCCGATCACGGGTTCAACACGTTCAGGACTGCCGTCCACGTAAACACGTGGCTTCGCGATAACGGCTATCTGGAATTGAAGGACCCTTATGCCCCGTCGGGAGCCGAGCTGCTCTCCGACATCGATTGGTCTAAGACAAAGGCCTACGCGATCGGTTTCGGCGCTATCTACGTCAACCAGAAAGGGCGTGAACGCGACGGCATAGTCGAGCCGGGGGCGGAGACGGAAGCGCTCAAAAAAGAGATATCCGCCAGACTTAAAGAATGGACGGACGAAAAATACGGCGCGCCCGTTATAAACAACGTCTATGCGCGGGAGGAGATATTCAGGGGGGATTATGCCGGCAAGGCGCCTGACCTGTATATCGGGTTTAACATAGGCTACCGGGCGTCATGGCAGACGGCCTTGGGCGGCGTCCCCGAAGGCCTTCTGGAAGACAACCTCAAGGAATGGTCGGGCGACCATCTCTTTGACCCGGCCCTCGTTCCGGGTGTCATATTTTCTAACAGGAAGATCGTTAAAAAGGACCCGTCTGTATACGACATCACCCCTACGGTCCTTAAAGCCGCTGGTTACACTGACGAAAAGGTGGGATCGTGCGGTTTTGACGGCGGGCCGCTTTTTTAAGAGGTGATAATACCGGCGCCCTGCGGGACCTTGCCTGCCTCTATCACAAAACGGCCGAGCTCTTCTATAAAATCAAAATCCTCGAGCACGACCGGTCTTTCCGTCCTGAAATGGACTGCCGCCGCCTCATTCAGCCTGAGCTCGGAAGAGCTGTCTTCTATTATCTCAAGGGTTGAAGAGTTCATCCGCCTCTCTATCCTTTCGGCCACACACGCCGCTTCCTGAGTGGCGCACCTGAAGACGAAATTCTTGCCGAGTCTTAAAGGCTCTTCCGACATCCAGAAGAGATCGGCTTTAAAGCGGTTTTTCGGCTGGGGCAGGTCCGGGACTTCCGCGATCACTTCGCCGCGCCTGGCTAATGAGCCTTCGTCCAGGACAATACCTATATTGGCGCCGGATGAGGCGCTCTTTAACGTTTTGCCGAACACCTTGATAGCCTTTATCCGGGCCGGCGCCATTGACGGCAATACCTTCACTTCCTGGCCTTGGCGGATCCTGCCTGAGAGCACCTTGCCGACGGCTATCTTCTCTCCGGAGATATCATACACGTCCTGCACCGGAAAACGCATCGGCTTTCTTTCGGCCGTCTCTTTCGGTTTCAGCGAATCAAGGGCCTCTAAAAGGGAGGCGCCCTTATACCAGCGCATCGCGGAGCTTCTTTTGGAGATATTATCGCCGTTCCTGGCAGATACGGGTATGGTGCGGGATGGCGAAAGGCCGGCGCCTTTCAGGAAACCGGACAGGCCCGATTTCACTCTTTCGAAGCTCTCCCGGTCATACCCGGCGAGGTCCATCTTATTGATAACGGCTATGACCTCTTTTATGCCGAGAAGGCCCAAAAGATAGGCATGACGGCGGGTCTGTTCTTCGAGGCCGGCCTTAACGTCGACTATCAGGACGGCCTCCTCCGCCTGCGTGGCTCCCGTAAGCATGTTCCTTATGAATTCGACGTGCCCCGGGGCGTCGATTATGGCGTAATCCCTTCTGGCTGTCCTGAAGAAGGTCTGTGTCGTATCGATCGTCATCTCGCGCTCGCGCTCCTCTTTCAGCTGGTCCGCAAGATAAGCGAGTTCGGCGTCCCTGCCGAGCTCTTTCGATATCCTCTTCAATTCGGCCATCTTTCCTTCCGGCAAAGAATCCGTATCAAGAAGAAGCCGGCCTATAAGAGTCGACTTCCCGTGGTCTACATGCCCGACGATGACTATCTTCATATGCGCCCTGCGGAATATGCCCAATCTCAACCGCCTGCCGTTATCTTTAACACGGTCAATAATCCGAGAAGCATCATGAGAAATCCCGCATACCCTTTCAATTTTTCCATGCGGACGATCTTTACCGTAAGCGCGGCAAAAGGGACCGCGATGCCGGCCCATATGACGAGCATCCATATCAGGCGCCAATCAAGGGCCCTTCCGATCATAACGTAGCAGGCAAATCCGACAAGGCAGGTCATGGCTTCCGCGAACGCCGTTATGCCGACGGCGCTCTTCACATTGACCCCGGACAGTATCTGGCCTCCCATAACGAGAGGGCCGTAACCTCCCCCGGACATGCCTTTATTGAACGACGCGAGGAAACTTACGGCGATGATCTTCCGCCACGAAAACTTGAAATTCCGTTTTACCGTGGCCAGGACCAGGATGCCCATCACCAATACGAGGAGCCCTATATATAACGCGAGGACGCGTTTCGGGACTTTGCTGGCTATGATGACCGAGATGATGGCCCCTACAGAGCTTACCGTCCCCAGGATAAGCGCCGCCTTGAAATCCTTCGAGCCGGGCCTGAGGTCGACATTGTAAAGGTTGTGGTGAAATACGCAGGCAGCCACGTCCGTGAAGAGCTGCGATATCAATATCGCGGGGACCACCCTCAGCGGCTCGTACCCCAGGATTATCAGGATAGGCGCGAGGACCGTCCCGTAACCCATGCCAAGGCCCGAGTCGAGGTATTCGCTTACGAAGGCTATCATGCCTATTATTATGTTCATCCTCTCCCCTTCATCACATGTATCCCAGGCTTCTCAGTTTCTGCATCGTGTAGGAATCTTCCTTGTCCTGGGCCCTGCCGCTGCGCTCGGCTATCTTCGTGCGCTCCAATTCCCTGACGATCTTAGCGATGGTATCGGCCCTTGAGTCGACGCTCGCGCAGCAGGGCTGGCACCCGATGCTTCTATAGCGCTTTCCGTTCTTCGCGAAATACAGGCTGACTACCGGCATCTTTTCCCTCTCGATGTATCTCCATATATCCGCTTCCGTCCAGTGGAGCATCGGATGGATGCGGATATGCTCTTCGGTCCCGGCCTGCGTCTTGTAGAAGTCCCAGAGCTCCGGCGGCTGGTGCTGGTAATCCCACGTAAAATCCGCGGTCCGGGGAGAGAAATATCTCTCCTTTGCCCGTATGCCGTGCTCGTCCCTCCTGATGGCGAGAAGGAGCGCCTTGAAACCCTTTTCTTTCAGCGTCTTTTTGAGCGCGTCGGTCTTCAGGGCGTTGCAGCATTCCATCTTCCCTTTGTCCGGGCACATCCCCTCTTCCAGGGCCTTTTTATTCCTGCTGATGACAAGGTCGAGGCCCCAGGTCCTTGCGTACTCGTCCCTGAAGGCGTAGATCTCTTTGAATTTAAAACCTGTGTCGATGTGGACTACGGGGAAAGGTATCTTGCCGAAGAAGGCCTTGCGGCATATCCATAAAAGCGTGGTCGAATCCTTGCCGATCGACCATAGCAGCGCGATATTCCTGAAGCGGCTATAGGCCTCGCGCACGATATAGACGGTCTTCTGCTCTAAGCTGTCAAGATAGTCCATGATGTAGTCGGATATCGGTCACTTTATGCCGAGAGAATCGAGGAAGTCGCGGGGCGGCTCGATATCGCGCTTCCTGAGCTCCTCGACGTAATATGCCGCCTTTTTAAACTCTTTTTTATCGCGATAGTAGATCGAGAGGTTCTTGAGGGCGTCGGGATTGTCCGGGTTAAGCTCGAGCGCCGTCTTCCACAGGTCCTCGGCATCCGCGAGCGCGCCCTCCCGGTAGCGGACGATGCCAAGGCACATATAAGCGTTATCGTAGAAGGGGTAGAGCGCTATCTCCTTCCTGAACTCGCGGTCGGCCTCAGCGAGCCTTCCCTGCTTCATATATATCATCCCCAGATAATAGTGGCTGCGGATCGACTGGGGCTCCATCTCCAGCGTCTTCTTGACTACCCTTTCCGCCTCGTCCAGCTCGCCGTCGAGGTAATGCATGAACGCAAGGTTGATGCGCGGGAAATACGAGCGAGGCGACGTATCGCAGGCGTTCTGCCAGAACGCGTACTTATCCTTGAAATTCCCGCTGTGGACGAATGCAATCACCGAAAAGAGGCCTATAATGGCGCCGGCGATGGCAAGAGAGGTTGCTTTCTTATAGTCGAACTTTTTGACGATATCCGTCTCGAGAAATACGATGATGAGGCCGAGCATGGCGACGTAGAACCTGTGCTCAAGCATATCGTTGAGGAAAAGCGCGTTGGGCCCCAGAAGCGGCGGCACGAGAAAAAGGATGAGCCACAAGAGGCCGAAGGCTACGAAATTGGCCCTCTTCTCCTTCGAGCGGAAGACCAGCGCCGCGAGAAGCGCTGTAGCGGCGATGCCGTACAGAAAAGTGGTGTTCTTGATAGTCGGCAGGACCGAAAGGTTGAGCGGGAAGAAAGCCTTGCCGATATACTGGATGATGGACGGAGAATAGACGAACAATGATATCAGCATGTCGAGCGCCGGCATCCGCGGCGTATCGCGCAGCGCCGCCTCCCTCAGGAAGAACCAGATGCCCAGCGTCGCCAGCCATCCCGCGGCAAGTATGGCGTAGTTGCGCAGCTTAAAATGGTCCCTTTCTATGAGCTTCACATACAGGAATGAGACCGGTATGACGATGATGGCCGACTCCTTGGTAAGCATGCCCAGGAAAAAACACGCGAGGTGGGCCGCGTAATACCCCCATTTTTTCGTATCGGCAAAATCCATGAAGAAAAGGAAGGATGAGAAGGAGCAGACCGCAAGGAGCGTATCGTTCCTGCCCGGCACCCACGCTACCGCCTGAGCAAGGATCGGATGCACGGCAAAGGCCATCGAGAAGAGGAACGACAGGTCGCGGCGGTAACCCATTTTAGAAAGGATCATGAAAACGAGCGATGAGCCAAGGATGTGGAGGGCTACGTTCGTCAGATGGTAGACGAAGAGGTTTACGCCGCCTATCGCGGCATTAAGCATGAAGGAGGTGATGAGGACCGGCCTGTAATAAGGCAGGGTGTTGCCCATGAAGACCTTCTGGGTGAAGATGCGGCCGATGTTCGCGATATTGCTTAAGAACGCCTGGTTCTTCAGGATGAGGATGTTGTCATCGAGGTGCGTATAGCCGAAGCCGAGCGTTCTCATATAAAGGAGGACGATGACCGCGGCTAGCCAGAAATACGGGCGCCGGCCTGCCAGGAAATGTTCCCTGAACCACTCTCCCCTTATCTCGTTCACGGGCTATCCCTTGGATCGCTTATAGGAAAACGAGGGACAAAATACGAAGAACGCCAATCGTCCCTCGTCTCTCGTCCCTCGTTATAAAAAAATACCTTTGCGTAATGGCGATAATTACTTGGTTTCGCGCAAAGACATCTGCTTCGCCTTGGCGGAACCCTCTTTAATGCCGTCGGCGCAATGTTGGAATATGGCCGTATCCTCTTTCGGAACGGTCCTCCACCTATTCCTTTCTTTCACCTGGCCACCCTTCATCGTATCGGCCATGATCTGGAATATGGGCTTCTCCGTGCTCTTGACCTGTTCACCGGCAAAGAGCGGCATCGCCGTCATGACGAATGCGACCGTTATCGCTAAAACTATTGCCTTCTTCATTTTCTCTACCCCCTTTCGGATCTGAGGCTTTTATTATACATCTATATTGGAATATTTACAAGTATCTAATCAGATTCTTATTCTTTTATGCCTTCTTTCTCGTGGCTATATCTACCCACACGGCAAGGAGGAGTATCATGCCTTTTATGATGTACTGGTAGGTGATGTTCGTGTTCATCAGGCTCATGCCGTTATCGAGGCTCGCCATGATGAGGGCGCCGACGAGGGCGCCGAAGATCGTGCCCTCCCCTCCCATCAGCGACGTGCCGCCGATGACGGTGGCGGCTATGACATCGAGCTCCATCCCCTGGCCGGCGGACGTCGTCGCGGCGTTCAGGCGCGCTGTAAGGACCAGCCCCGAGACCGCCGTGATGCCGCCGAAGACCACGAAGAGCGTCATGATCCTCTTCTTTATATTGACGCCCGAGAGTTCGGCGGCGTCGGGGTTGCCGCCGATGGCATAGAGCTGGCGGCCAAAGACCGTCTGCTGGGAGATAAAATTGAAGATGACCGCGAGCAGGAGCATCAAGAGTACAGCGTAGGATATGCCACGGTTATGCACCATGATGCCGAAGAAGGAGGCGATGACAAGCGATATTAGGAGCGCCTTAAGTATGTCGAGCGGGAGCGGCGTCACCTTGAAGCCGTAGCCCGTCCTCCTCTTCCTTTTATAGAAGTGGGCAAACGCATAGGCGATTACGGCCAACGCGCCGACGACGATGCTTAAGTGCGGCGACAGATAGCGCTGCCCTATCGCCCTGAAGGCCTGGGAAAGGGGCGCGATCGTCGTGCCTTCCGTGATGCCGAGGACGGCTCCGCGGAATATCATCATGCTCGCCAGCGTGACTATGAACGCCGGCACCATGCGGTAGGCGATCCAGAAGCCGTGCCAGAAGCCGATGCCGAGACCGCCTACGAGCGCCACGGCGATGGCAAAGGACGTCGGCCATCCCATCTTTACCTGCAGGAACGCCGCCAGGGCACCCACGAAGGCGGCTACCGACCCCACGGAAAGGTCTATGTTGCGCGTGATGATGACCAGCGTCATGCCGATGGCGATGATGCCGACCGCCACCGTCTGGACAAAGAGGTTCGACAGGTTCCGCGGCGAGATAAATACGCCGTCGGTGAATACGGTGAATAAAAGCCAGATGGCGACCAGAGCGATGAGCATCGTGTATTTGCGGATATGCTCGAGCGAGTAGCCTTTCATAGCCATGGTATCATTTCCCTCCTGTGGCGTAGTACATGATCTTTTCCTGTGTGGCCTCTTCTACTTTCAATTCGCCGGTGAACTTGCCTTCATGCATGACCAGGATCCTGTCGCAGATGCCGAGCACCTCGCTCAGCTCCGATGAGATGACGATGATGCCGACGCCGCGGTCCACCAGTTCGTTTATGATATTGTATATCTCCACCTTGGCGCCGACGTCTATGCCGCGCGTCGGCTCGTCCAGTATGAGGACCTTCGGTGTCGTCATGAGCCATTTGGCGAGCACCACCTTCTGCTGGTTGCCGCCGGACAGGTTCTCCGCCGCCTGTTCTATGGAAGGCGCCTTTATCCTGAGCTCTGCCGAATATTTCTCGGCGCTCTTTATCTCCTCGTTCTCGTTCACCACCGCATGGGATGCTATCTTCTTAAGGCTCGCCAGCGATATGTTCCTCTTGATGTCTTCGGCGAGGACCAGGCCGTAGCGCTTCCTGTCCTCTGAGGCCAGGCTTATGCCGAAACCTATCGCGTCGCCCGCATCTCTGGGCGATATCTCCTTCCCTTCCAGGAATAGCCGGCCCGAGACATGGCGCCCCCAGAAACGGAAGAGGCTCATCGCGAGTTCCGTGCGCCCGGCGCCGACAAGGCCCGCCATGCCGAGTATCTCGCCTTTGCGCAGCTTGAAGCTCACGTCCGCGATCGTCTTGTTGATATCGGGATCGTAGACGGTCCAGTCCTTCACTTCGAAGACGACATCGCCGGCCGTATGGGGCTTTCGCGGGTAGACATTAGTAAGCTCCCTGCCGACCATGAGCGATATCAGCTTGTTCTCGTCCAGCTCTTTCCTTTCGCGGGTGGCTACGGTCTTGCCGTCTCGCAGGATGGTGATCCTATCGGCTATCTCAAAGACCTCTTTCAGGCGGTGTGAGATGTAGATGCATGTGACGCCGTCCGCGCGCAGTTTCTTCAGTATCTCAAGGAGCTTTTCGGCTTCCCCGCCGGAAAGCGCGGCAGTCGGCTCGTCCAGGACCAGTATCCTGGCGTCCTTGGAGAGGGCCTTGGCTATAGCGACAAGCTGCTGCTCACCGACCCCGAGGTATGATATGGGAAAGGACTGGTTCACGTAAAGCCCCACCTGTTTCAGGACCTTTCCGGCCTTGACGAACGACTCATCCCAGTCTATGACGCCGTTGGCGGCTATCTCGTCTCCCAGGCAGATGTTCTCCGTTATACTGAGCTGTTTCACCAGCGCGAGCTCCTGATAGATTATGGCGACGCCGGCGCGCTCGCTCTCCTTGATGGACTTGAAACGCTTTTCCTCCTCATCGATAATGATCTTGCCGTCATAGGTGCCCGCGGGATAGACGCCGCTCAGGACCTTCATCAGCGTGGATTTTCCCGCGCCATTCTCTCCGACAAGGGCGTGGATCTCCCCGCGCTTGACGCTGAATGTGACGTTGTCGAGCGCCCGCACTCCGGGAAACTCCTTGGTGATACCCGTCATTTCAAGGATATATTCACTCATACCATCCCCAATATTTACGCTTCACGTTTCACGAACTACGTTTCACGCAACTACGTCCTGCTATCTATATACCTCGGACCTCTTCAGAAAACCGCTATCTATGAGGACCTTGTCTATGTTCGACTTATCCACGACGACCGGCTTAAGCAATATCGCCGGGACGTCCTTCTTCTTATTGTTGACCGTCGACGTCGTATCGACGCTCTCGCCCTTTACCATCTTGATCGCCGCGAGTATGGCCTCGGTGGCCTGCTGCTTCGTATCCTTATAGACGGTCATGGCCTGCGTGCCGTTCACTATGCGCTCCGCCGCCGTCACCTCCGCGTCCTGGCCGGTGACCGGCACCTTTCCGGCAAGCCCGGCCTGCGCGAGCGCCTGGATGACGCCGCCGGCCGTATTGTCGTTAGGGGCGAGCACAGCGTTTATCCTGTTGTCATTCGCCGTAAGGGCGTTCTGCACGAGGTTCATGGCTATGGTAGGCTGCCAGTCGGTCACCCATTGGTCCATGACGATCTTGATCGCGCCTGTATCGGCGAGCGGTTTTATCACAGAGAGCGCGCCGTCCCTGTATAACTTGGCGTTGTTATCGGTCGGCGCGCCGGCGAGCGCGATGTAGTTCCCTTTCGGGACTTTATCTACGAGATACTGCCCCTGAAGGCGGCCGACCTCAAAATTGTCGAATGATACATAGAGGTCTATATCGGCGTCCATGACGAGACGGTCGTATGATATGACCTTTAACCCGACGGCCTTCGCCTCATCCACTATCGCGGAAGCGCTGGAAGCGTCGTGCGGGGCGAGTATGAGGATATCGACATATTCGGCCAGGAGGTTCTCGCACTGCGACATCTGCCGGGCCGCGTCGTTATCGCAGATCTGCATGCGCAGGTCCACCCCTTCCTTCTCGGCCACCTCCCTCATCGTCTGCGCGTCGCGCACCCACCGCTCATCGCGCTGAGTAGGCAAAGAGACGCCTATCTTTATTTTTTGGGGGCCTTTCTGCGCCGGCATGCATCCGGGCGCGGAAAGGGATACTATAATGATAAAGACCGCCGGCATCAACAGATGTCTCTTCATACGACCTTACCTCTTCTTTTTCCAGCGCGCCGTCCTACCACCAGTTCTCACACTGGATACCGTAGTTCATGCCTTCGGTCACGCCCAGGAACCCGTCCCCGCCCAGGAGGGGATTGCCCTTGAACCCGTCGTTCCATTTCGCGTATGTGGCGAAGAGCCTGAACGCCGGCCGGGAGTTGAATATCGGGCCCGGCGTTATCCGTATGCCGCCCGTGAGCTTATACAGGCAGGCGTTGAAACCGTCCCGCGGATTATTAATATAATCCATGCCGGGCTCGACTTCAACACCAAAATGCTTCGTGAACATATATACGGGACGGGCGCCCAAACTCAGCCACGTTTCGGTATTCTTCGTCGCGTGGCCGTAATCGGTATACTGGTAGACACCGACCGCCTGCATACTGAGATCTTTTGTGAACTGCCGGTTGAACATGTTGGTGATGCGGACCCTCCAGGAATTCCTGTCGTCGCCGTCCGTCGGTATGTTGGCTCCCGCGGATAGCGACGTGTTCGCCCCGCACCCGAACTGGACGCCGAACTGGTTGTTGTTCAACTCGCCCGGCATATAGTGCATGAAACCGATGTCGACGCCGGCCATGTCCGGATACTTTATGCGCGGGTCGTCCGACCATGTCCCGCCCTTGACAAAGCCGCCGTTCACCCAGAACATGCCCTTGCCGAACGGCACATCGACATTGTTGAGCTTGAAATTCAGGTTCTCCTTCGAGATACGGCCCCTTGACGTCGACAGGTTTATGTCGTTGTCCGCGAATCCGACAAAGGTGACATCGAGCGTGCCGATGCCGACATTGATGTCCTCGAAGCCGCCGCCGTAACCCGAGAGGTCATACCACCAGAAGTCGTTTATGTCGAGCTCGGGCAGGCGCAGGAACCTCTGGCCGGCCCATACCTTGATGCCCGGGTCCCATGAAACGAAGTGACCCATCCGGCCGAACATCTCGCGCAGTATTATCTGGTCGTTCAAGTCCCATGTCTGGTTCTGCTGGGTCTGGTAGGCGACGCGTATCTGTGTCTCGAGCGTCACGCCCTCAGGGTCGGGGTTCCAGTTCCTGTTCAGGAAGACCGTCTCTATATATGTCTCCTGCTCGTTGCCGAGGCGGTACTTTGCGAGCGCATCGGGCGCCTGGAACGCCTGCATCTTGCCGCCCTTTGAGTTCACGCCGTAGCCGGAACGGAAATAGCCGTGGAACTCGAGCCCCTTGGTTATGTAGTTCGGGAAATAGTCGGGAGATTTGAATAGGACGTCCCTCGAATCCATCGCCGATTCGGTGCTGATCTTTTTGAGGAGATCGAGTGTCGTCTTCTCCGATATCTTTTCGACGGCCGGCACAGCCCCTTCCTTCGCCGAAAGGGCGGGAGCCTTCGCCGCGGCCTCTTTTCCAGCCGCTCCGGCCGAAGGCACATCCTTCGCGACCAGGACCTGCTCTATCATCTTGAGGCGCTCCTCCATCCTGACCCCGCGCTCCTCATAATTCTGGACCTGCTTCTTGAGGATCTCGACCTGCTCCTTGAGCAACGCTATCTGGTCGTCGCCCGTATCCTGCGCGGACGCGGCCGCCGTTACGAGAGCAAAGAAAATAACCGTGGCCATAATCCTTTTCCAGCCTCCGGCATTGTTCATTTTGGGACCTCCGGGTTCATTTAATAAAGATCGCGGCGCCCGGAATCCTTCACCATCTTCAGGACGCGGGTATTGAACTCTTTTTGCGCGACCAATTTTTCCAGGTCGATATGCAGCCGGAATTTCCAGTAGTGGTGCGGGTCCGCCGGGTCGTTGATCTGCTCCTCGCGCGGGTCGCCCGGCCGGCAGAGCTCGGCGCTCAGGGCCAGTATGTCCTGGACCGGGAAGACCGCCCACATAGACGGAGAGTCGAGGTGCTGGCCTATTATCTGGCTGCAGACCGCCGGCGTGAACGCCGACGGGGCGTCGCCCGAATGGCCGAGGATGGCGTTATAGTAGCGCTGGGTCCTGGCGTAATCCTCGCCCCACCAGCCGCGTATCGTGGACATATCGTGGCTCGACGTGGTGCAGACGGTAAGGTAAGGATACTGGTACGGGTAGCCGAATTCACGGTCCGTCTCCTTAGGCATGCGCTGGATGCGCAAGCCCAGTATGGCGAGCTCCTGCATCACCGGCGGCACGCAGTTAGGGACCATCCCGAGGTCCTCGCCGCAGATGAGCATATCGGACGCCTCTTTGAGGACGGGGAGCTTGACCATCGCCTGCTTGCGCCAGAAATCCTCCTGTATATGGTAGAAATAGTCATAGTAAAGATAGAGGAGCCTCTCCCGCTCCCACTCATCGAGCGTATCGAAAGAGCAGACATCCGCCATGTTTATGCGCGGGTGGAACCCTTCCTTGTTCGAGTCCTTGAACAATACGACGTTCGCTATGATCCCGAAGAGCCCTTCCTTGACGTGTTCGTTCCTCTCTTTATCGGCCTGCGCCGCGTTCTCCGGAAGGGCGAGGTGCTCCTCGACCTTGCGCTGGGTGTTGAACTGCGGCTTCATCCTGTAATGGCCGTGCGATATCTCGTCCATGTATTCGGCTATGATCTTGTTCGCGTCAAGGCCGAATATCATCCTCACCAGCCAGGCCGGTATATACGGCTGGCACAACCGGTCAAAATCCCATATGCCGTCCTTTTCCAGGTCCTTCTTCCATAAAGGTACGGCGGGGTTGAAATGGCCCATCAGGCCGGAGACCATCTCCTCCGGTATCTCCCATATCCGGAAAAATCCCAGTATGTGGTCGAGCCGCACCATCTGGAAATAGCGGGACATCTGCTTTAGGCGCTTGCGCCACCATGAATAGCCGTCGCGGGCCATCGCTTCCCAGTTATAGGTCGGGAAGCCCCAGTTCTGCCCCGTATATGAGAACGGGTCGGGAGGAGCGCCTGCCGACTGGTCCAGGTTGAAGAATCCGGGTTGTAACCAGCAGGAGTCGGAGCGCTTATGTATGCCGATGGGTATATCGCCCTTCAGGACTACGCCAAGCTTTCCGGCGTATGCGGACGCATCCGACAGCTGCATGTGTAAGTGGTACTGGATGAAGTAGTAGAGGGCCACGGTATCGTAACGGGCGGATTGGGGCGAGACGACCTCGCGCAGGCTCTCCGGCGTTATAAGGGAGTACCTGCCCCACTTCCTGAAGTCGCTCGTATTATAGTGGTCTCGCAAGCTGCAGAAGGCCGCGTAGGGCTCGAGCCAGTAGGCGTTCTCCTTGAGGAATTTCTTGAACTCGGCCGAGGCGAGGAACTTCGTCTTCTCCAGCGTGAAGATGACGCGCAAAAGCTTCATCTTGAGCGCCATCACTTCCTCGTAATTCACGTGGTCATACCCGTCGAAGGCCTTCTTTTTCGCTTCGAGCTCGTCCGCCATCTCTTTCGGCAAGTCCGCCGCGCCGGCTATCGATTGTATGCGCAGATAGAGCGGATGGAGCGCGAAGACGGAAAGATCCGCGTAGGGGTATGAATCATGCCATGTGCCGGTCACGGAAGTGTCGTTGACCGGCAGAAGCTGGATAAGCTGGAAACCGCACTGAGAGGCCCAGTCGGCAAGAAGCTTAAGGTCGGGGAATTCGCCTACTCCGAGCCCGCCCCTGGTGCGAAGCGAAAAAACAGGTACGGCGATTCCGGCGCCCCTCCATTTCGTAAGATACCGGAAGTCATTGTCGGTGACGACCGCCAGCCGGCGCGCGCCGCATCCCTTTACGCATTCCCTCGGGACTATCCTTGACGGGCCTTCCTCGTAAAGGACTACCTTCCCCTTGCTGTCCTTTATCACATATATATATTCGAAGGAGAGGCCGTCCTCGCCTGTGTCGATATCGAGCTTCCACAAAGGAAATCCGCTGCCGTCCATGGGGACGGCCCTGGTGAGTTCCATGTCGCCGAGCGCCGGTATGGTCCCCGCGACGCACAGGACATGGTCCTGGTCCAGGCGCGGAACGACAACCTGCAGCCGCAGCACCGTTCCGGCAGCGGCCGCCTTGCCCTTCTTTAAGGAGATGGCGGGCGCGGGCTGATATGGCGCCTTTCGCCTGAATATGACGCCGCTGAACGCGGAGGTGGCGAACAGCGAATCGGGGTCGGAGACAGGCCGCCAGTTGTCGGCAAGCTCTGCCATATCCGGCGCCTCGATGTCGCCCAGGACGAAGAGCCTGTCCTTGCCGCCTTCACGGATGACGGAACCGTCGCCGTTCCTTACGAAGTAGCGGTATTCGAAGCCGAGGCCCAGCTCGTCCGGGAACGA
>JAFGJL010000066.1 GCA_016929115.1 Candidatus Omnitrophota bacterium
ACTTTGAATTTCTCCGTGTCGATCGATTCGCATTCCACCCCTTTGCCGAGCAGGAATACCCTGACCTCGTCTTTCTGCTTAAGGGCAAAGACGCCTGACCTGAACGCGTTCCAGGCCGTTTCCGTGTCGTTCGAATAAATTATTATCCCGAGCTTCACGACCGCCCCTTTTCTATTGTATCAAACATCACCCTGAATTTTTCTTTATACTCCGCCTTTTCCCGGACGAGCGGGATCCCGCGCGAATAAAGCAGCGCTATCTCCCTATCAAATGGTATTCGTAAAAGTACCGGTATCTTATTACCCCGGCAATACCTGTCAACTTTATCATCGCCTATGTCGGAACGGTTGATGACCACGCCGAAGGGGATCTTAAGCTTTCTTAGCACCTCAACAGCCAACACAAGATCGTTGAGACCGAACGGCGTAGGCTCGGTCACGAGAATACAATAGTCGCTATCCTTTACGGCAGCTATAACGGGGCAGGACGTCCCCGGAGGCGCGTCAATGATCACTGTGCGGGCGCGGTCTATATGCTTTTTTACCTGCCTGATCAAGGGCGGGGACATTATCTCCCCGACGTTGAGCTTGCCGTGGATAAATCGGATATCGCCGGAAGTCCCCGCTTCAACAACGCCTATCTCCTTATCGATCTCTTTAATGGCCTTTTGCGGGCAGAGCAAGCTGCAGGCGCCGCAGCCGTGGCAGAGATGCGGGAAGATAAGGACGCTCCCCTTGCTTGCGCCGGCGGAAGGGATGACCGCTATCGCGTGATACTCGCAAACTTTCTGGCATTTGCCGCAGGTGTTGCATTTTGCTTCATCTACTTCAGGGACGGGGATAAAAGCCGGAAACGCTTCTTTTATCTCCGGCTTCAGGAAAATATGGGCGTTCGGTTCCTCGACATCGCAATCGAGGAATTGCACGTTGTTCAAAGACAAGGCAAGGTTTACCGCTACCGTGGTTTTGCCTGTGCCTCCCTTACCGCTTGCGACCGAAATGATCATATATTCACGTGAGAGTTGTTTTCGCCTTAGCGATGATCAGCCTCTGGACCTCGCTTTGGGACTCATCGACGCCAAACCCCTTATTCGCAAAATAATCCCTCGCCTCACCCAGATCGTGCTTGGAATGATCGTGGACCCTGCCCTCGCTCGTATGGCACGCGTTTATGACCTCAAGGCCCTTCGCGTTAAAATCGCCCAGTATTATTTTCCCTCCGGGACGCAATAAACGCGCCATTTCGTTTAAAACCAAGCCGGGCCTTTCAAGATGGTGGAAGACGTTCACGGAAAAAATGACGTCAAAGCTACGGTCCGGGAAACTCAGTTTTTGCGCGTCCTCTATCCTCAGGGTGACCTGGTTTTCCAGGCCGTAATACAGTATGTTCAACCTGGCTATCTTCTGTTCTTCCTCGGATATATCTATGCTCGTGAAACTGAAACCCCTCTTTGCCAGGGCAAGCGCGAAATGCCCTTTGCCGGTCCCTATCTCCAGGATATCCCCTGAAATAGGCATGGACCTTTCGAGGATAAGATCCCTTTCCTTTTCGAGATCGTAGCCGAAACCCCGGTAAAAGGCCGCCCGCTCCAGATAATTTTTATGATTATCGATGACCTCTTTTTCCAATTTTATCTGCTCCCTCCCGGCATCCCGAATTTGGACCCCACATTCGGATTTTCTGTCGCCTTCAATGCCCCGCTTTTGTATTTCTCGACCGCATCCCGGACTTTTCCTGAAAGGCCGGTATATATGCTGATGCCGCCGGCCGTTAACGTCTGGAAGGCGTTCGGGCCTACGTTACCCGTCAATACCGCCTTGACACCTTTGCCTGCCATGAGCTGGCCTGACTGGATGCCTGCGCCTCCCGCGAACTGCGCGCTCGGATTTTCTACGGCTTCAAAAGCGAGCGTATCGGTGTCAACAAATATGAAATAGCCGCATCTGCCGAACCGCGGGTCCACCGGCGAATCGAGGTCCTTTCCCTGCGCTGTAACACATATCTTCATAACCCTGTCACCCCTTTCCTTTTATGCCTAATATCAGTGCGTATCTTCGTGCGGATGATCGCACTCCGTCTTGTCAAGCCCGTAGCCCTTGCCGGCTCCGGGCCTGCAAAGGCTCTCTCCGCCTTCAAGCTTTCCCTGGGCGAGCTTGTCTATCACCTCGCTCACCTTGCCGCCCACTCCCACGATAGCTTCGATGCCGGCCTCCCTGAAGAATCCGCTTGCCCTCATCCCCATCCCTCCGGCGATTATGCAACTTACGCCGCGCTCATGAAGGAACTGAGGAATAGCGCCGGGCTGATGGCCGGGATTCGCCACGACATCTTTTTTAACTACCTTGCCGCTCTCGATATCCACTATCGTGAAAGACGGGCATCTTCCGAAGTGAGCGGACACATATTCCCCGTCCGTTGAGATCGCTATCCTCATATTAACTCCTTTAGTGAATGCGTTTAAAGAGGCCTCTTTGTCCAAAAGGCCTCTTTAAACCTTTTTACCGGCCATCGGCCTTTTCGCCCTGGGCTTTTTCCAAGGCCGCGAGGCGCTCCTGGATCGCTTCAAGCTCCTGCTTGAGCAACCCGGCCTCCTCTTTCAGCATTTGGGCTTCATCCTGCTCCGGCATATCAGGCATATAGCCCATGCCGAAAGCGGGGTAGCCGTAACCGGCCCTCGCCCAACCCGGCAACCCGGTCGCGTAATACTGATTACGCCATCCCCTACCGCGTCCCCTTCCGAAGAAACGGCGGCCAAAGGACCTCGGCCTGATACCGGAAGCCGGCGTAACGCAAAAACCCCTGCCGCCTCCTGTCATAGGGCCCATACCCATCGGACCTGTTCCGTCAAAACCCGGCATATCACTCACCCCCCTTCTTTTTAGCGCATTTATCGCACAACCCGTAAAATTGTATAAGGTGGTTCGTTATCCTGAAGTTATACTTATCGGATAACCCTTTTTCGGTTCTCTTAAGGAGCTCCACCTCCTCATCGATAAAGTCCGTATAATCGATTACCCTATTACAACCCGTGCATACAAGATGATGGTGATGTGAGCTTTTAGAGCCCTCCGCTAGTTCATAACGGGCCCGCCCGTCGCCGAAATCGAATTTTAACACAAGGCCCATGTCGGCGAGTATCTCAAGGGTCCTATAGACACTGGTCAGCCCGATGGCGGGGTAGATGGAGTGGACCTTTAAATATATATCCTCGGCGCTCAGATGCTTATTGGCCCTGGTCAATACGTCCAATATGGCATCGCGCCCGGCGGTTATCCTGTAACCGCATCCCCTGAACCGGCCGTGCCACCATGGCCCCATTCCTTCATTCCTGCCCCTCATAGCCCACCTTCTCATTATTGGAAATGGTTCCCATTATCAAATATACACTATCTATGCGGTTTTGTCAAGATGTTTTTTTAGCGTACCGGAAGACAAAAATGGGGGTTTTACGGATGGGCGCAAGAGCCTTCAAAAGTTAACGCTGGCTTCGAATCCCAGTACCAGCGCGGGATCGACATCGCTCCGGCCGTCCGGGTTTATGATGCACTGGATATCGGGAGTCAGGTAGAACCACTGCGACAGCTGGAACCTGTGGTTCAATTCAACTATCATCTCGTTGGTCTGGCCATCCAGCTTCTCGCTGAAATGGCCAAGGATGAAACAGAGCGCGGTCACGTCGCGGTTGCGGTTCGGCGGCAGCCCCTGATAAACGAGGCCGGAAGCTATTTCGTAGGTCTGCGTATTGATGCGGGCGTTCGGGGCAAGCACCGCGCCGCACCATGCCGTCAGCCCCACAGGCCGGTCGAGCGGCGTAACCGGCTGCTGATGGTAGGGATGCCTGCGGCGTTCGGCTATGAGCGCGCCCGAGCGCAGATGAGCCGGCCCTTCATACTGCGGCCACTCCCCTTCCCATATCATCTGGTCGGCGACGGCCCAGAGCCCGTAATTGCCGTGCCACCGCTTCGACGAGTCGGTAAGGTCCGTAAACTTACTTGACTCGTAGTAAGCGCCGGCCGTTACGCTTCCGGGGGACCCGGGATCTTCTTTATTCTGCGCGTGTTTATACGTGATCTGCCCGACCGCCAGATACCCCTCGTCCATGGCGAAGCTGAAGTCCGCGCCGCGGTTGTTTATCTTCTCGACCTTCGGGTCGGCATTGTAGATACCGGCTATGACATGCCAGTCAGCGTTCGGCTGGTAGGTCGCCCGCGTCCCCCAAGCGGCCGTCCTGTAATGCGGGAAAAATATATTCGACGGGATGGCCGCGAGCCTGCCGTCAACGGCGCTCGTCAGATAATACTGGAAGACGTGCGATACGGCGAAGAGGTCGCCGGCGAAGAGCCGGCCGGCCTCGAAGACCATCGTATCGTCCATCACGGAGAGCGACAGGTCGAGCTCCCCGAAGTAGTAAGCGCCGGACGTATAAACTTGCTGCGGGCTGTAGTATGTCCCTATGGCGGCCGAGATGTCACGTCCGGACGCCAGAAGGTTGGTGACGGTGAGCGCCAGCCCCTTTATGGAGGCTATCTTCTGGAGGTCCAGCGCGATACCGAGCGAAAGAAAGCCGGAATACTTTGCGACCTGCTTAATCCCTCCTGCGGGATTACCGCCTATATCCGTGGTGTAATTACATGATATGGTGATCCCGTCGTCCTCAAGTTTGTCGCGCAGGCCGTCCCATCTGCCGGTGGCGGTCTTTTGCGTCCTCCATGATTCGAGCCAGGATATATCGGATGAGGCGCGTTCCCCGGCGGCCGGCGAAGAAGCCGTTAAGGCGCAGAGCGCGACAAAAACGGCGATTACGCAATGCTTTTTACATATCCGCATAGTATGGTTCGTGGGATATCAGCGGCTGAAATACTTACCGAGCGCGGCCCGGCCGCTCTTTTCCCGCGCGAGCGCCAGCATGAGGAGGAGGCGCGCCTTCGGGCCGTCGAGGTCGCCGCCAAGGATGACGCCCGCCTTCTCAAGGGTCGCGCCGCCGCCCTGGTCCCCGTACATCGGCCACACGCCGCTGTGATAGACGCTGGTCGTCACGACGACCGCGATGCCTTTATCGAGGGCATATTGGACCGCTTTATAGACATCCGCGTTCACGTTGCCGGCGCCTACGCCTTCTATCACGATACCCTTGGCGCCGTTATCCGCCGCGTAGCGCACAAGGCTGCCGTCGTCTCCGGCAAACGTCTCGAGCAATGTAACATCGGGTAATTCGGCGGGGATCGGGAATGTCATGCGCTTCGGGGCGTCGTTATAACGGACGACCTTCCCCATGCATATGTAGCCGAGGTACCCTTTTTCGCCGGAATCGAACGTCTGGACATTCGTCGAATTGGTCTTGCGCACATTCGTCGCGGAATTGACGAACTGATTGAGCGTGACGGTGACGCCCCAGCCCTTCGCCTCTTCGGAGGAGGCCTGGATGACGGCGTTCAGGATATTGGCCGGCCCGTCCGGCGAGACATCGGAGGCGTCGCGCATCGCGCCGACGAAGACTACGGGCTTGTCGCTCTTCAGCGTAAGCTCGAGAAAATACGCCCCTTCGGCCATCGTATCCGTGCCATGGGTCACGACGACGCCCTTTATCGCCGGGTCGGCGAGAAGCCGATCGACGGTCGTCGAGAGTTTCGCCCACATCGCGGGCGTCATCTGTGAGCTGTCGATGTTCGAGAACTCAACGACCTCTATATCGGCGACCTTCGAAAGCCCGGGCACCGCCTCGGCAAGGTCCTTGCCGGATACAGCGGGCACCGCTCCGCCAGTCTTCGGGTCTAGCTTTTCGGCTATCGTGCCGCCGGTCGTCACTATGGCGACCTTCGGCAGTTGGGCATAAGAGGGCGCGGTAAAGAGCGCGCACGCCGCTATGCACAGAGCGAGAGTCACGTATACTATTCTCTTCATGATACCTCCTTTATTTGGCATCAGCCCGGTCACATAAGGTTGACGATGAGGCTTCCCCATACCGTCAATAGGACGTTCGCAAAAGCATACGGGGCGGCATAGCCCAATACGGCCAGCGGGCTCCCCGACGCTTCTATGATAACGTTGAGCGAGGCTGTGCAGTTATGCGAACCGGTCGCGGCCCCGAAGAGCAGGATGGGGTTCATCTTGAGGACCTTGAGCCCGACCAGGAGGACGGCGACCAGAGGCAGGGCGGTAATAAGCACTCCTCCCAGGAACACGGGCAATCCTGTCGTCTTGAGAGCGTGCAGCGCCTGGGGCCCTGCCGAGATGCCTACGCAGGCTATGAAGAGATTGAGGCCGAGATCGCCAAGCAGCCATTGGGCGCCGCCCGGTATCTGTCCGAAGGTCGGATGCATCGACCTGAGCCACCCGCACAACAGGCCCGCGACGAGAACCCCGCCTCCTACGCCCAGCGTTATCGGTATGCCGAATACAGGGACTATGATGAGCCCCAGAAGCGTACCAACGATACAACCGATCGCTACGGTGGCAAGGTCGGTGACCGTAGTCGGGCGCTCGGCATATCCCAGGAATGCCACCGCTTTCTCCACGTCGTCTTTGGCGCCGACGAGCCGTAGTATGTCGCATTTATGGACCACGGTCCCCGGCAGAATGGGAAGCTCGTGGCCCTGCCTGGTCGCTTTACGCAAAAAGACCCCATGCGCGAGCTTGAGCCTGCCAAGCTCCTCGAGCGTCTTGCCGGCGACCTGTTTGTTCAGGACGCAGACATCCATGACCTCGCCGGCTATGTCCATGATATTCGCGCGATCGACCTCGGGCCCGATCAGTTCATCGGCGTGCGCCAATTGGGCGGTCGCCCCGAGCACAAGGAGCGTATCCTCTCGCTCCACGAACGTATCAGGGGTGCATTCGATGACACTGCCTCCCCTCTTTACCTTATCTATAGCCACTTTTGCGGGAAAAAGGGCTTCGATCCTGGAAACGGTTTTACCTATAACAGCGCCGTTAAGCGCTGTGTAAGCCCTCATCTCGAGCCGCTTCGTCCATGAGAAGAGCGATGAGCTCTCTTCATCGGATACCGATGCGCCCATGCGCTCTTCCAGTTTTCTCGCTTCGGCCTTGAGGTCTATCCTTAATATGCCGGGGGCCATCTTCAACAGTATGATAGTCCCCGCCGTGCCGAAAATATACGTTATCGCGTATGCTACGGCCATATTCGAATCCAGCGCCTTCTTGGCGCTATCGGAGATATCCAGATGACTGACCGCGCCCCCTCCTGTGCCGAGCGCGGCGGATGTCGTCATCGAGCCGGCGAACATGCCCGCGGCGGTGCCTTTGTCTAAATGCATGGCCTTGCCGATCAAAAGCGTCGCCGCAAGCGAGGTGATCGCGACCACCAGCGTCAGCCAGAGATAGTTAGCTCCCTGTTTTTTCAGCGAACCGAAAAATTGCGGCCCGACTTTATAACCGACCGTGAAGATGAAGAGCGCGAAACCTATATTCTTCACGATCGCGGGCACCTCTATCCCTACTTGGCCCACGACCAGCGAAGCAAGAAGGACGGACGCCGTCGAGCCGAGCGTGAACCCGAATATCTTGAGCCGCTTGCCCGCGAAGTAGCCGATGGCAAGCGCCAGGAAGATCACCACCTGAGGATTGTCGCGCATTATCTCTGCGATGTCATGCAGCATGAAGCCCTCCTACTTTTTAGACGCCTTCCATGTATTATAATAATCCTCGAGCAGGCTCGAGATGCCTTTGCCGATCGCGTCATAGGCGCTGTCGGGCAGGTTGGCGAGCGAAACGCGCACCGACATGTTCGGCGCGTCGAACCCGCCGCCGTCCATCAGCACTATCGACTTCTCGTCGGCCAGCCGCCAGACGAAATCGATCGGCTCGTAACTCTTCACAAGATACTCGGCGAAATCCTTCCCGTAACGCGTCGCGGCCAAGGTGGGTATGTCTATGGTCGTGTAATAGTGCGCGTCATAGGCATTGACCGGATGCGGTATGCCGACGGCCGCGTAGAGAGTCTTGAACCTTTTTGCCACTATGTCCTGGGCCATGCTCTTATAGGCGCCTTTCTTGTCGACAAGGCAGTGGAGCGAGAACATGACCATCAGCACCTGCTGCGGCGTCGAGAGCCCGGCCGTATGGTGCAAAGCGACTGATCGGGAGTCGGCTACCATGCGGTCGATGGCCTTCATGTGGTCCGGGTCGAGCTCGACCGTGCAATACCGGGCGTGAAGTTCCTCTTTGCCGGCAGGCGGCAGCGAAGCGATGCGCTTATCGAAGATGTTATCCTGGTGTATCCCTATGACCCCCAGGCGCCATCCCGTTGCCCCGAAATACTTGGAGAATGAATAGACAAGGATGGTGTTGTGTGGGACCGCGGCAGCCAGGGATTTGAAGCCGTTGACGAACGTGCCGTATACGTCGTCTGTGAGGACAATGAGGTCTTTCCTGCGTGTATTGACAAGCTCCGCTATCTTGTCGAGCGACTTCTGCTGCATGCTGACGGATGTCGGATTGGAAGGATTGACCAGGAAGAAGGCCTTGACAGCCGGGTCGGCGAGCTTTTCTATCTCCTTGTCAGGGTATTGCCAGTCGGAGTTCTCGTCCTGCTTTACCTCAAGCTCGACGAGCTCGTAATCGTTAAGCCTCGGTATCTCGATATACGGGGTGAAGATGGGCGTGCCGAGGGCTATCTTGTCTCCCTTATGGATGATCTTGTTCTCCGCCAGCGTCGTAAAGATATAATCCATCGCCGCCGTGCCGCCCTCGGTCGCGAAGAGGTCAAACGTCCCGATGGACGCGTCGCCGCCCAACATCTCCTGTTCGAGGTATTTATGCACTATCCGCTCGCAGAGTGTGAGCATCCTGTCGGGCGTAGGATAATGGTCGCCGAGGATGCCGTCGACCATCTCGTTCAGGAAGTCGTCTCCGTTTATCTTAAGCGTGTTACAAACGTAACTGAAGATGTCCTTGAGGAATTGGGCGCCGGGCTTACCGGAGTTCTTTGCGAGGTGGTCCTCGAACCGCTTGGACAGCCCCTCCTTCTGAGCGACACCGCCGAGGCCGGGCCTGTGCGGCGTGCGCTGCGATTCCTCGAGAGCGAAGAGGCCGAACCGGAAGAATCCTTCGCGGGGAGCGATGGCGACCCAGTTGGGGTTGCCCCTACCGGCATTCAGCATCATCCGCTCATGATGGGTTTCGGCCATGCTGATAAGCTTGTTCTTGAGCTCGAAGGGGCTGAGGGCTTCGTAACCTTTTTCTTCGGCTGAGCGCTGCACGAGATCCTCCTTAACGTTTAATGATATTCAAATAAAAAAGTATATTAGTCGCCTAATATACTTTTTGGTGTTTACCTGGACTCATTTTGGGCACCGGAGCGTATCCACATTCTTCTCCTTGCGCAACTTATCCCCGCTATTCCCTGCCGGAGATAGCGGGGCTTGCGCGCTTAATCTTCCCGGCAACTTTAAAGCCCCCTCATTTAAGACCTTTCAGATACCTGTAATAATCGCTATCTGTCGTCAGTATTATGGTAGAGTTATCGTCGATAGTCGTCTTATAGGTCTCGAGCGTTTTCATGAACGAATAGAACTCCGGGCCAAGAGCGTACGCTTTGGCGTATATCTTTATGGCCTCCCCGTCCGCCTTTCCGGTGAGTATCTGCGCCTGACGATACGCTTCCGACGTGATAAGCTTAAGCTCCTTCGCGACCTGCCCCTCGATCTCGGCTGATTTTCCCATTCCCTCGGACCGGTACTTTTCAGCCGCGCGCTTCCTCTCGGCGATCATCCTGTCATATACTTTATTGCGCACGTCTTCCACGTAATTGATGCGCTTGATACGCACGTCCACGAGCTCTATGCCGTACTGCGGCGCGAGCACTTTCGCTTTCTCCAGGATGGCGCGCGTCAATTGCTTCCTGCCCACGTCGATCCGCTCAAGCGCTTCATCTGTGACGATGACGTCGTCTCCCTCTTCTTTAGATTCCAGTATGCGGTTGCTGTCCCTTACGGCCTCGACAAGAAGATGGCTTGTCACGGCGTCCCGGGTCGCGGAATTTATGATATCGTCAAGACGGCTCTGAGCGCTCATCTCATTCCCGACCGACTGCAGGAATTTCAGCGGGTCTACTATCTTCCAGCGGGCGATCGTATCGACCCATATATATTTTTTATCCTTGGTCGGGATCTGGTTCGGGTCGCCGTCCCAATCAAGAAGCCTCTTTTCAAAATAATGGGCCTCCTGGATGAGAGGGATCTTGAAATGGAGGCCCGAGGTTGTCACCGGGCTGCCAACAGGCTTGCCGAACTGGGTTATAACGACCTGCTTGGTCTCATCGACGACATATACGGCGCCGCTCAAGAATGCGGCCGCTGCTATGCCGATAATAAAAGCAAAAATCCCCATAATGGTCCCGGTAATTCCTATGGGCGTCTTCATTGTTTGGCCGCTCCTTTCTCGCCTATGTTCAGAAAAGGCAATATCGATGACTGCCTGGGATCGATTATATATTTATCCTTCGCCTTGGGCAGTATATCCTGAAGCGTCTCCAGATAAAGCCTCTTTTCGGTTATTTCCGGAGAATTCTTGTACTCGGCCAGAGTGATCAGGAACCTTTCTGACTCGCCCTTGGCCCTGTTTATCTTGTCAAGCGCGTATCCTTCGGCTTCCCTGATGGTCTTTTCCGCCGTGCCCCTAGCTTTCGGTATTACCTTATTATAGGCCTCCCAGGCCTGGTTGATCATCTTCTCTTTCTCCTGCTTGGCCTCGTTGACCTCGTTGAACGCCGGCTTTACCTTCTCGGGAGGGTTAACGTCGAGAAGTTTTATCGTGATGATCTGGATGCCCGTATTATAGTCGTCCAGGATACCCTGCATCTCCTGTTGTGCGAAATGGTCTATCTCTTCGCGCTTGGTCGTCAACACCTCGTCCACGCTGTAATCGCCCACGAAACGCCTCATCACCACTTCCGATATGTCGCGTATAGTACCCACCGGATCGCGTATGGCGAAAAGGAGTTGCGCCGGGTCTTTTATCTTGAACTGGACTATCCAGCGCACGTCAAGTATATTCAGGTCCCCTGTGAGCATCAGCCTCTCATCGGGATAGTCCATCGAGGAGTATCCCGATCCTGTGCTTGGCCTTACCGCCTTTATGCCGAACTCTTCCTTAAATACCTTTTCGACCTTTACGGGTGTGACTTTTTCGACGCCGAATGGGATCTTCGCATGCAGTCCCGGCGAGCTCAGGCGGATATATTTGCCGAACCGCTGGATCACCCCTACCTCGTCAGGCCCGATAGAATAGATCGCGCCCTTCAAGCCTACAAGCACAAAAAATCCCAGGACCAGCCACGGCAGGATCCCGCGAAAATCACCGAGCCTCCTTTTTCCCTCACTTATTATCTCTTCAGGCGACGGGGCATCTTTCCATTCCATCATCTGCCTCCTTCAAACATTTTGACTTCACCCGCATTTTCATCCAGAACAGGCCAAATAAAAAACCGCCGTCTACTATTAGAGATGGCGGCCAGACCATCATCGACAGCATCGCCAGAAAAATATCTCTGGCCCCTATTATTGTATCAAAAATTAGAGCGATTGCAAACTCATACCATCAATAAATTATCCCAGCCGCTTTAAACGATTATATCCCCCGCCTTACGTAAGGCATATTTTGTGAACAAAGGGCCGATAAGTTCATAAGCAACTGTGGTCGCCACTATGGTGGTAAAGACCATATTCCCGACCTCGGGAAAATCGCTTTTAGCGATAAGCGCGCAACCCAAAGCTACGCCTGCCTGAGGTATCAGACCATATCCGAGATACCTTCTCACGGCTATCGGGGCGCTGGCGATCCTCGCTCCCAGGTTTGCCCCAAGCATCTTACCCGCTACCCTGAAAATAAGATAAAATATCCCGAGTATGCCGATGCCGCCAAGGATCTTCATCTCTAAATTTGCCCCTGCCAGAACGAAAAAAAGCAGGAATAGCGGCGAGTCTATCATCTTTAGGCTGTCGAAAAATTTAAACGAATAGCGGTTTATGTTGACCAGGACGGTCCCCAGGAACATGCTGGACAAAAGGACGGAGAGGTGGAGCCATAGGGCGACACCGATGTTCAGGAACACCACTCCCATAGTAAGGATCAGCAGGTCCGTCGGCGTCCGCATAAACCTGTAAAATATGGACAAAAGCAGCGCCGATAAAGCGCCCAGCACGAACGCGCCGGAAATGCTTAAGATGGAATTTAAGAATACCTTGGCCAGGAAGTACGGATCCACCATATGCGCATAGATCGCCCGCGAGATCGCCAGCGAAATAGCGAATATTATAAGGCACCAGGCGTCGTCGATCGCCACCACGCCCAAAAGCGTATCGGTAAAATTCCCTTTTGCGCGGTACTCCCTTATCACCATGACCGTCGCGGCAGGAGCGGTCGCGGACGCGATCGAGCCGAAGATCAGGGACAAATAGAACGGCTGCCGTAAAAGGAAATAAAATATCGAGGTGACCAATATCCATGCCCCGCAGGCCTCCAGCACCGAGATCCATAACACCGATCTTCCTATGCGGCGCAGATGGTGTCTTGAAAAATTTTGGCCGATCCCGAAAGCGATGATCCCCAATACTATATTTGAGACCAACCCCGAACCGGCCAGGATATCCCCGGGCACGAGCCCTAATAACGACGGCCCGATCACAATGCCCAATAACAGATAAGCTGTTACCGCGGGGAAATTGATCCTCTTTATCAGCTTCGCGGATAACAGTCCCGTAAAGAGGATAAACCCTAATCCGAGGATCGTGTTCATTTAATGATCCCCTTTTTACGGAAGGCCGCGTTCAAGATATCGAATATGCCGATCCTGCCTATCAGCCCGCCGGCCCTGTCGACAACAGGCAATTCTTCTTTCAGGTATAACTTCATCAGGTTATAGGCCTCCTCCAATGAAGCGTCTCCCATGATAGAGATGTATTCGTGGTCCATGATGTCTTCCATGACAACCAGGTCTCCCATGTCCTCGGAGATCTCTATTTTGAATATGTTCTGCTCTTCTTCGTCCAGGAAGGGCACCAGCTTTAACACATCGGGGTGATATGACTGGAACGCGTCTATCAGGTTGCGGAATGAGACAACGCCTGCGAGGCGGCGGTTTTCTTCTATGACAGGCACCAGAGGGAAAATATGAAAGCTCTTGAAGATATCCAGCAGCTCCCTTAGCTTCGTAGAGCGCCTTACGAAAATAACGTCCTTTGACATCACTTCCTTTACCGGCATCATCTGCTCCTTCAGTTTTTACACAGGGCGGATCTTATATATTCCGGCAGGTCGTCGATGCCGTTATCCGCGATATCCTTTATTATAGGCGCTGTCTGTATACTGTATCTTCTGGAAACGTTCGCGGGATCCAGGCCCGGCCAGCTCCAACAGGAGGTATGAAGCACTCCGTCGACCTTATAAGCGATGTCTTCCAGGGTGGTAGGATGCATCGTCTCTATCGGGGACTGCCCCGCCGGATTGGATATCAGGTCGACCATGATAGCGCCTTTTTTGAAAAGTTTGAGCATGTCGCGAGTAATGATAAACTTCTTTCCCCGCAACTCCTGCGGCCAATTGATACCGTTCACGAGGATGTCCGTGCCCGCTATGTGTTCACGCATATCTTTAAAATCTTTTTTGTTCAATATTACGATACGGGCGAATTTCCTGGCGGCGCACCGGATCGCCCCCCACGCGACATTGCCGTACCCCATTATCTTGACCAGGCAGTTCTCGGGATCGCCGCCCCACAGCTCAAAGCCCTTGAGCATCCCCTGGTAGCCGGCTTCATGGAGCGCTTCTATCATGCGGTTACCTAAAGGATCGGTAAGTTCGTCCATGGCGATCCCATTCAGTCTATATTTTCTTAATAACCCCCTGAGCGCGGGGTTTCCAGGCAGATGCATCATCGACATTATTATGGCGCCCTCTTTCATCGCGGCCAGTTCTTCCTCTTTGGGCTCCTTGAGACGCACGACAAGCCGGCATCCGAGGACCTCTTTTGCCTCCGCGATCCTTGCTCCTCTCTTTTCATACTCGGCGTCCTCTATGCCTATGCCGAGGCCGGCGCCCTTCTCCACAAACACCCTGTGTCGCGGAAGAAGGGCCTTCAGTTCATCGGGCCTCAGTATCACTCTTTTTTCGCCCGGCCTTTTTTCGCTTATGATCCCTATATCCATCCGCAGCCCCTTCTTTTCACGGCTAAATAGCGGCTATTCGATATCCGCGTAATAAAATATCCTGTTCTCAAAGTTCCTGAAGACGTACCTGCGCCCTTTTCGCTTGATGATATATTTGGGCAGCAGCGGCGTCTTCCCTCCGCCGCGCTTAAGATCTATTATAAGGCGCGGCACCGCCATGCCGGAGGTATGGCCTATCAGTTCGCGCATGATCCTGAGAGCCCTGGCTATGCTTACCCGGAAATGGTACGTGCCCTTTACCGCGTCCGGTATATAGAGATAATACGGACGCACCCTCATCATGAGGAGCCCCTCAAAAAGCCTTTTTAATACATGGGAGTCGTCGTTTACGCCGGCCAGCAGGACCGTCTGGTTGCCCAGCACTATACCGTTGTCGGCGAGCATGTTGCAGGCCTTTGTGCTCGCGTCCGTTATCTCCTGGAAATGGTTAAAATGAGTATTGAAATATATGGGAGAGTATTTTTTCAGCATCCTGCACAATGCCGGCGTGATGCGCTGCGGCAATACACACGGCGTGCGGCTGTCGATCCTGATCACCTCGATATGTTTTATCTTCCTGAGGTGTTTCAGGTAGTATTCTATCTTGTCGTCCTCCAGGAGAAGAGGGTCCCCGCCGGACAGGATGACATCCCGTATCGCTTTGTGCCGCGCTATATAACGGAACGCCTTTATGAAATCGCTCTCTTTAAGGACTTTTTCTTCCCTGCCGACCTTTCTCTTTCTTGTGCAGAAGCGGCAGTAGCCGGCGCACATGTTGGATACATACAATAACACCCTGTCGTCATACCGATGGATCAGCCCTTCTATCGGCGAATACGCCTCTTCCAGGAGAGGGTCGAGCCTGCCTGTCGTCTGCCGGACCTCCAAGATGTTTGGCACGCATTGTTTCCATATAGCGTCGTGCTTCTCCCGTATGAGGCTGAGGTAATAAGGGTTTATATTGATCGGATATTCCTTCGCTACTTTACAGAAATCTTTTTTATCTGCTCTCAGGCGCCTGGCCAGCCTCGCGCCGTCGATAAAGTTCTTGGATATCAGCTCCTGCCAGTATTCCATGGACATTCCTTTGATCTATACGGTCTTTTCGCCGGGAAGATGTTTAACGACCTCTTTCAACTCCTCTATATTTATAAACCGGCCGTATTTTTTTAATATGGATATCTTGTCAACGATATCTTCGACCGTTTCGCCGGACCTATACTCATAGGTATGCGTCAACACCGAGACTATGATATCTTTCCCGGCAGACCTGTTTTTCAGCTCGATAGCGGCCTTCTCTATGGTCTTTAAGTCGGACTTTTCGAAATAAAGGTAGCTACCCGCCGATACCCCCATCGGGATCTCGTATACGGATGAATCGCCCTCTTTCCTGTGGTCGGCGTAACTCATCCTGTATAAAGACCCTGGAGCGCCCCTCCAGTCCGATACCACCTTCCCGTTATGCACCAGATGCCTGCCGGGCTCGCACGAAAAATCGAAATATAGCCCGTTCTCTTCCAGAACGGGTATCAGCGTATGGCTAAAGGCGAGAAAACCTCCCCTGTAAGCGCAGGGCTCCAGCCCCAGGCCGCGCAGCGCCGTTACCTGCGCGGAGATCGCTTTTTTCATCCTGGGGGTATCTTCGAAATAATATTCACTATACGGGAGGTCCTCGTGGCAGTGCACCCCGATATCACCGCCGCCTTGCGTTATAAGGCGCCACGACGCGACAAAAGGTTCTTTTAAGAAAAAGTTGCCAGCGCACGGAGAGGCATGGATGAAATGAACAAAGCGCCCCTCCAGGCATCGGGCCGCCGCTTCCATCTCCCTTTCAATGAGATCCTGCATGCGTTTTACGTCAGGCTGCCTCTTTTCCGGAGACAACTTGACGTCAAAATACTCTTTCCAGTCCCCGTCAACGGTAAATACCAAGTATAACATACTTAAGTCCCGCTAATCATAATACCTGCCGTATCATGTTTTTGGCCGCATTTTTCACATTCCAGCCGGACGTTGAGGTTGAGCGCTCCGCATTTTTTGCACACCCAATAACCTTCCGGAGGGTTATTGGCTTGCCGCTTTCTCTTAATATATGGGATGACCTTATAAGCCATGATAACATATGCCAGCCCAAGCGTAACACAAATGATCAAAAATTTTAATAAACCCGGCATGGCGTAAAAGGGGCTCACTAAGGCAAGGTCTATCCCATGGTTCTCCAGCCTGCGCTTAACCAATGCGTAGGCGTCATTATAGTTTTCAATGCGGTAAGGGGTTATTCCCTGCATAATAGGCGCGGAGATCCTATATCGCCCTTCGGACAAAGCCTTTAGCTTGTTCAAATAACTTTTATAGAATTTTGCCGATAATTTATAGTCGCGCGTATCTTCATTCACCCTTGCCAAAAGAAAATCTGTGCCGAAATATTCCGGCCAGATAGCGCGTGCTTTTAAAAGAGCCTTTTCGGCATCTTCCAGGTCGCCGGCAGAGATAGCGTATATACCATCCGCGAAGCTCCGCATAAAAGCCCTGACATCATTCCGGAGGCTTTTATCCCTGGAAGCGTTTTCCAATATATCCAACTGTAAATAAAATTTTTTATACGAAAAAAACGGATCTTCATTATCGACATATTGAGCGGAAATATCATTTGGGAATGCTAAGCATAACCCTATAATACACGCAGTCATCAATAGTTTATTGCCCATGCCTACCTCAACGTCCTTACCACCCGGATAAGGACAGGTTCTATTCTATCTGGCGGATTTTGGTATTATTATACAGTATTTGTAATTATATTGTAAGCTTGCCGCAGGCGCTGATGGAAAAATAGGGAAAAATAGGGACTGTCCCCGAAGGGGACTGTCCCATTTTTCCCGTAGGTAATAGGGGACGCGTCACCTTGGGACACTCTGGTCGGTTATATGTTCCTTTTTGGCGCGCCCCTATTCTCTTAGCCCCTTGCGGATAGAGAATTGGCTTACGCCGAACCGCTTGGAGAGGTCCTTGACAGGAATTTGTTCCAGCGAGCTGCCTTCCGCCTCCAAGAGCGCCTTCATGAGAAACACGAATTTAGCCGGTTGGCTTTTGCCCACAAGATTAGTCGAATCGAAGAAATCCCCTGCTATCTTAAAAGTCGCGCCGGGCAGGTCTTTTAACTCCACCCAGGCGTCCTTTCCGTAACTGAAGTTCACGTTTATCAGCTTATACTTGTCTTCGAGCGCCTTCAGGTCTTTTATCATCTGCCGCCGCATCGCGGTATCGGTCCATTCAGGGCTGACGCCTAAAGTAACCGCCAGGTCTTCCAAGGGCACGAAAAACTCTTTTTCACCGGTCCTTGCCGATTCAGCCAGGAGCAAAAGATACATATTCATGTCACGGTCCGCTTGCGCTTTAAGCATGGCGGCAAAATAGCTCTTATTATCCAAAAGCTCCTTACTAATACTGACTATTGTGCCTTCGGGCAATTTCTCAAGCGCCCTGGGCCTGTCCGGCCGCTCTTTTGGTTTCTTCTCATGGCCTTCGAGCGGGAAGTTCCTGAGGCGTGTAAGTTTGGCTTTGGCCAGTTCCGGCGAATCTATAAGCGTAGCCGATTCATAATTACTCTTTATCGCGGCAACGCTCCAGTTCATGCTGCCGTCCACGACGTAGCGGGAATCTACTATTATGAGTTTGTCATGAAGTCTGGTATGGGGCGTAAATTTATAGATTTTGGCGCCTTTATTGATGATGGACTGCAAGGGCTGGATCATGATATCGCTTGGAGGCATGCCGTGATCGGGTCGCGTATTGAGGTATATCTCCACGCTAACGCCCCTGGCGAGGGCCTCCTCCAAATCCTTTACCAGAAGATAGACGGGCCCGCTCTCATTTGGCTTCACCATGTACATCGACATGACTATGGATTCTTTGGCGTTATCGAGTAGTTGTATGACGGCCGGTTCGTATGCCCTATCGGATATATCTTTTACTTTGGCAGGATAAAATTCGTTCGCCTGATCAGCGGCGAATACAGGGAAGCATAGGGCGAGAATGATCAGAACTGATATAATGGAAAAATAGGGACTGCCCCCGAAGGGGACTGTCCCATTTTTCCCGAGTAATCTATTCGATTTCAATGTATATGCTTTCGGTGCTTTCAGAAAAATAGGGACTGCCCCCGAAGGGGACTGTCCCATTTTTCCCGAGTAATCTATTCGATTTCAATGGATATGCTTTCGGTCTTTTCGGAAATCTTTATGCAGACGCTGGGGACGCTCCCATAGGTACCACCCTACCGGCTCCCAACACTATGAATTACAATAAGTTACAACTACGCTCACAACATATTGCCTGGCACCCCGGGGAACGTCCCCCTTATCTTACCCTCGCGGGCCTTATAATATACCCGCAAACAACAAGAAGAATGGCGGAGAGATAGGGATTGTCGCGCCGGCCTCACTGCGACCACCTGTTAATAGCCGCACTTGGTCTTGTTCGGCCGTCGCTCCTTAGGGGGAAACCCTGATGGTTTCCCCCTAACGCTCATATTCTGTTACGCCTGAGACGCTGTTCCCCTTCCTTCCGCGTAGATGGTCTAGTGCGCCGATAGGGAAAAACTAGGCGTTTTTCCCTAAAACCCTTTTCACGAATCCCTATCGTCAGGATTAATAAAATCGACTTCCAATAGGACTTGTTAATAATGGCGGAGAGATAGGGATTCGAACCCTAGGACCCCTTTTGGAGGTCACACGCTCTCCAGGCGTGCCCGTTCAACCGCTCCGGCATCTCTCCGCTGAAATTTTGTCTCTTATTTAAACCTGTTCCTCAATACTGAAAATAGCCGCTCGTTCAAGATGAAGTTGTCGGTCTTCCACGAAGCTATTATATGCTTCTTATCCTTCTGCCAAAGCCTGGGGAAGTTCTCCCAACCGGTCACCGGGCCGTGCCGGTCTATCCACGGCGCATTTTTGAGATACCTATAGATGCCGTCAGGATAAGTGGCGTTAGCTACTGTCTTATACGTCCAGTAGGTCCAGTGGAAACGGTGCTTGTCGAATATCTCCACTACATCGCGCACCCACTGGAGCTCGCCGTAATGGCCGCCGCGCCAGTTGATGCCGAACTCCCCGACGTATAGCGGCACCTTATGCATATCGATGAAATCCTTGTACGGCTCCGCGATGGATTCAAGCGTCTTCTTGTCCCACATCATATTATAGACCTTCCCGGGATAGGCAAGGTCGATCTCCCAGTTGAAGACGTAATCGGAAGGGGCGTACATGTGGACCGAGTACGCTGTGTTCCTGTCCTTCGGCGTGCCGAGAAAGCCGAGCCGCTGCGCCCAATTGTTCCCTTCAAGGAATATGATATGCTTCGTATCGGCGTTCCGGATCTCTTTCGTCACCTTTTCGTATACGTCTTTTATGAGCCGCTCCTCGTGTAGCTTGACGACAGGCTCGTTCAGGACGTCGTAACCGGCGACCGCGGTGGAGCCGCTGTAACGGTCGGCCAGAAAGTACCACAGCCGGAGATACCGGTCGATATTGAAACTGTTCGAAAAGAACTCCGGGCTGGCGCAATCGGCGTGCCAATCCGGGTTCTGTCCGCCGGGCGCGGCATGCATGTCAAGGATGCAGTAGAGGCCGTACTTTTCGCACCACTCGACGACGCGGTCGAGGTAACCCAGGCCCTCTTCGTTCAGGCTGAACGGCCTGTCCTCAAACTCGACGAGACGGTAATTGAACGGCACGCGCACGCAATTGGCGCCCCACTCCTTTATCGTGCGTATATCCGACTCCTGGATGAACGTATCGCGGAAGGCGCGCGTGAACTCCGCAAGCGCTTCCCTGCCGCGTGCCTTCTCGAACTCCTCCCTGAACGTCCGCTCCGGTATCAGGCGGCCGCAGAACATGTAGCCTTCCATGAGGAGCCAGCCGCCGAGGGCAACGCCCTTCAGGTGGACGGGCCTGCCCGTCTCATCGACTATATCGGTGCCGCGGACCTTCAGCAACGGGAGGCGTGCCATACTTTATTGGGCCTTCTCCTGGGCGTGATTGATAGTCCTGATGGGATAGGGTATGATTATGCCTTCTTTTTTATAGCGCTCATGCAGCCGCTTTACGAATTCGTGCTTTACCAGGTACTGGTCAACAAATTCCCGCACTCTCAAGATCACGGTAAAGTTGATGCTGAAATCGCCGAAGGTGTGATACCGGATGAAGGGTTCAAAACCGGCAACGCCTCCCTGGACCGATTTCAGCACCTCGCGGCCGACCTCGCAGGTGACCTTCTCGACCCTGGCCAGGTCGCTGTCATAATGCACCCCGAGGTTCACCAATACCGCCATCTCCTTGTCGGGAAGATAATAATTCGTGACGATGCTCTGGGTCAGTTTGGCATTCGGCACCAATACGACGTTATTGGGCAGCATCCTTATCTTCGTGACCCTCCAGTTGATATCCGTTATGTAGCCCTCTTCCCCCGAATCCAGCTTCACATAATCGCCGACTTTCATCTGCCGCGCGATGGTTATATAGAACCCCGAGAATAGGTTGGAGAGCGTCTCCTGTAAGCCGAGCGCCACAGCGAGCCCTCCCACGCCCAAAGTGGCGAGGATAGGCGTAATAGAGATGCCGAGGGAGTTCAGGATTATTAGCGTCCCGACGGCGAAGATCACAAGGCGGGCGATGTTCTCGGTCAAGCTAGTTACGGGCAACGCGCTCTCGATCTTGCTGGAGTACGTCTTTATGGACCGCGTGGTGATATTCGCGATGACGAGCATCACCGATATGACGCCGAGGACGAGCAGGACCTTTCCAGCGACGACGACGAAGAGCTCCGAAAGCTGGGAAAACTGGAGCGCGAGATATATGGCCAGCATCAGGCACCAGATTAGGGACGGCGTCTTTATAGCTTCGATTATGATATCATCAAGTTGTGAGGCCGTTTTTTTAGACAGGCGGACCAGGCGTATCAATAAAAATTCCCTTATGGCCCACGATATGGCAAGCGTAACGATAAATGCGACAGAGGGTACGGCTATATACGACATCATCTGCGGAAAGTCGCTGAAAGATCCTTCCATTGAGGTTCACCTCCGTTGAAAAGCATTGTATCAAAGACGGGCGGGTTTTTAAGTTTGCTGCTTCTTTAGAAACTATGCGTCTTTATGAACTTTATGATATCCGGTATCTTCGCCTCAGCCATCGATATGCAGGTATCGGCGCAGCCGTAATATAAGTGGTAGGTGTCGCCTTCGACGACCGCCGATGCCGGGAATACGACGTTTGGAACGTCGCCAACCCTTTCATAGGTCTCGGAGGGCGCCAGGAGGTAATCCTTGGTCCGGTACAGGACCTTCCACGGCTTCTCGATATCCAGGAGGGCGCCGCCCGCGTAGTAAAGGTAGCCGTTGCAGCTCCTCCAGACGCCGTGATAGATGAGGAGCCACCCATCTTTCGTCTCGATGGGATGCGGCCCAGGGCCGATCTTAAGCGACTGCCATCCGCCGTGCGGCGCCATGACGAACCTGTGGCAGCCCCAGTGGATAAGGTCCGGGCTCACCGCGTAGAATATGTCCCCGAACGGCGTGTGGCCGCGGTCGCTCGGCCGGTGCAGCATGGCGTATTTGCCGCCTATCTTGCGCGGGAATATGACGCAGTTGCGGTTCGCGCTCGGCAGAGGATCTTCCATCTGGTTGAAGGTCTTGAAGTCCTTTGTGCGGGCAAGCCCTATTTGCGGCCCGTGGTCGCCGGCGTTGCACCATGTCACGTAGTAGGTATCGCCTAGTTGTGTAACACGGGGGTCATAGCTGTAAGGCCTCTGCTCAAGCTCCGGGTTGTCCTTCTTCATCTTGATGGGGTTCGCCTCGATCTTCCAGTTGATGCCGTCCTTCGACTCCCCTACGTGGAGCCTGAAATACATGTCCTGGCCGTCGATCCTGAAGACGCCGCGGTATTCCTTGCCGAACTTCACTATCGCGCTGTTGTGGATGGAGTTGGCGGTCGGCACCGCCTTCGCGGTCACGATGGGATTGCCCTTATAACGCTTGAATACGGTCTCGTTAGCCATGGGATAGATCTCCTTTTTCTATAGAAGGCTTATTGTATAGAGAGAGCGCCTAAAAATCAAGAGTTATTTGGCCCCTGGTTTGGCCGCGTAGACCTCGATCTGGTCGCCGAGGTCGATGCGCAGGAGTCGGTTTTCCAGACGCAGTTTTTCCATCAGAAAGACGAGGATCCGGTAGATGATCCTGCTGTAGGATTTGAACTGGTTGACCCAGTATTTGAAAGTGAAGGCCCGGACATGGGATTTCGTCCTTAACGGTATGAATCCGGCCTGGTGCAGCATCTTGTGCAGTGAACCCCAAAAAATATAATACCAGGTGAAGTAATACAGGTGGGCCTGCTTGACCCCCCACCAGCGGGCGCCAAGGACCTTGCTCGTCAGGCTGGCTATATTAGGCGTATTGACGCAGACGATGCCGCCGGGCTTCAATATGCGCCGGATCTCCTCAAGCGTGCCTTTCGGATCGGTTAGGTGCTCGATGACGTCCTTCATGATCACGACGTCGAAGAAGTCATCCTGATATTTTGCCCTTACAAGAGCTCCCTGAAAAATATTCTTCAGCCCCAATTTGTTTTTGGCGTAATCGATGGCCCATTTTGAGAGATCTATGCCATAGACGTCCCAGCCTTCTTTGCGGGCCTCGTCCAGAAGAAATCCTGTCGCGCACCCTATATCAAGAAGCCTGCCCGCCTTCCCCATCTTTTTGAGGACCTTCAGTATCGAGCGGGCGGATATCCGGCGCCCTTCCTCTTCTTCGAGGTAGAGGTGATCTACCATTTCAGTGTAATTGGAGACAAGCCGGACCGGTGACGGCCTGGGGTTGGCGTAGATGAGCCCGCACTTACGGCATTTGACTATCCTCGGAGGGATACTTGTCGAATGGTCGGTGATGGCGTAATTCGCGGCCTCTTCCTCCGCGCCTGCAGAGGGAATATTGTAAAGGACCTTGTGATCATCGGCGCCGCATAAGTTGCATCTTACTTTTTGTGGCATGTAAACCTGCAAAGGTTAACGCGAACATTCTTCCAGGAGCCCTATGGAAAGATCCTTGGAACCCGTACGGAGGAATATCTTCTTAAAATTATTATAATCGCTTATTGAAACGAAGATAACCGCTATGCCTATACAAGCAACGAGGATGGCGAAGGGTCCTCCGCTAAAGGCCTTCTTGGAAAATGAGAGGATATGCCATAGCCCGAGACCACCCAGCAGATAGAACGGCGCGAAAACTACGCTCACATACCTTAAATTCTGGAAATGCGGCGTGGCTACAGCCACTGCCATGAACGCCGCTGTGAAAAATATGATGCCCAAGACGGAGGCCCTGTCCTTGCATGGCGGCAATGTAGCGATCTTTTGGTATGCACCCGGGCGAAGCAACGTCCCGGCAATGCCTATAACGCACAATAGAGCGCTCACCGGGCTCACGATCCAAAAACCTGCCAGAAACCTGTACCACGGGCCTGACTGGTATTGTATGGCATATTCATTGGTCGGTATTGCACTCTTCCAGTGCCTGAATATGGTTATGAGCTCCTGGAAACCGCCGACGGCGTGGGCGAGGATGGCGATACTCACCGCAACGCTGAGAGCGCTTGCGGCCGCCAATAACGCCCCCTTCGCGTAATTTTTCTCTTTTACTATAAGGACCCACAGAAGCCATAAGGCGCACAGGCCGTATATGACAAGACCCGATTCTTTTATCAATACGCAATAGGCCCCTGTTATGATGAAAAGCGCATACCATACCGCCTTGCGGCCGGCGCGCGCCGCCTCACATGCAAAATAGATGAGCAGGAGCCCGGCAAAACCGACCATGGAATCCTGCCATGTCCGGCGCGCTATCGCCAGGTCCATCGGCGACACGCTCATCAGGAGGAGCGCGATG